>JAIKZA010000073.1 GCA_024682595.1 Candidatus Saccharimonadota bacterium
GAAAGTATATGACGAACTCCGGCCTGGACTTTCTGTACAAACCATTCTCGAGGCACAAGCAAAGCTTGGCTTCAAGTTTAAAACCGTTCAAGCAGATAACGGACCAGAGTTCGGCAAACACTTCGCTGAGAGGCTGCAGGCTAAAGGCATAGTAATCCGCCATACTAGGCTACACCGTCCTAACGACAATGCGCATATTGAACGTTTTAACCGCACCATTCAAGAAGAGTGCACTGGTTCATACTATTTAGAAAGTGAATCGTCAGACGCGCTCAATATGCGCATCTCTAATTATCTTGACTATTACAACAACAAGCGTATACATTTAGGACTAAAGTATATGACGCCTGCGCAAATGTTGCAAAGGTGCTGAGTTAATACGCATAGATTGACAAAAATAGCAATTTGTGCTATAATGAAGACATGGAAAGCTTATTTGAAAAATTATCTAGAATGTATCGTGAAAAAAGGCAAATTGGCCTTTTGACTTGGACTTATGCATCGGTTGCAGTAATAGTATTTGTCATAGCTGGTGTTGTTGCATTAATTAATCAATCCGCTGGCGTGGCGCTACTTATTGTGCCACTAATTGCTATTGCGGCGATGTTGGCGAATGTTATTGTTTGGGCGTTGATTCGTTTTATAATTGAATCGCACGAGCAGAACGAAAAATCTAAAGCTCGCATCGAAAAACAAAGTAGTAAAAATACCAAGAAATAATGAATCCGAGCGACGATACGCGCAATCTCATAGATAAATACAAAGGCCTTAGCAATGAGGAGATTTTTGCCGACCTCGATAAATCTCGGATTCCTCTGGAAATCGCAATAGAGAACTTGGCGCACGATTTTAACATCGGTACCATTGTGCGCAATGCGAACGCTTTTAATGTGGCGCGCGTGCATATCATTGGCAAGCGCAAATATAACCGCCGTGGCGCAATGGTGACGGATAGATACTTACATATCGATCACTTTTCAACAGTTGATGAATTCATAAAGGACGCGCGCGCCCGTAATATGTCTATTATTGCCGTTGACAACAATCGTCCAGAAGCGAAGGCGCTTGCAAAAACAGAAATCAAGCCAAACTCGATTTTAATATTTGGTTCAGAATCTGACGGCATCTCTCAAGAGTTATTAGATAAATCCGACGGCGCATTCTATATCGAACAACTCGGCTCCACTCGCTCTATCAACGTTGGTTGCGCTAGTGCAGTTGCGATGTATGAAGCCGTGCGACAGTTAGGATTATTGCCGAAAGATGCGTAAATATCAATTATCGCAACATTTTCTACGCAGCCCCAAGTTGGCTGGTTTTTTGATTGGTCATAGCAATATAAAGAGGCGTGATGTTGTTATAGATATTGGCGCCGGATCTGGCGTAATCACTTCGGCCCTTGCGCGTAGGTGCAAACAGGTAATAGCCGTTGAGCCGGATGCTGAGACGGCCGCTCTTCTGCGTAAAAATACGAAGCGATGCGACAATGTCATGATAGTAGAAAAGGATTTTCTTGAAATGGAATTGCCGGACGGCCCGTATAAGATTTTTGCTAACCCTCCGTTTCATCTGAGCTCGGCGATTCTACACAAGCTTGACGAAGCAAAGAATCCGCCAGATGCCATATACTTGATTTTGCAGAAGCAATTTGCGCTAAAACTCCTCAATAATGATCGGCACTATACCTCACAGTTGGGCAAACAGCTCTATGTTCAATACGCCCCGCGTATTCGTCTCCCATTGAGACCAAATTACTTTACGCCGCCTCCAGCGGTGCCGACGGTGCTTTTAGAATTAAAAAAACGTGGACAATAAACCACACAAATATGGTATAATATAGTTACCGCCCCGTAGTCCTCATGGGGCGGTTTTTGATGGTATAATTAATCCATGGATTTAAAATCGAGAATTAGCGATAAATTATATTTTGTAGTTGCGGGGTATTTTAAGTTCTGGGCGAATATCTCGCTAAAGCGCTGGCGACCGCGAATAATTATGATTACTGGGTCCGCTGGCAAGACAACGATGCTTAACTTAATCGAGACTCAGCTTGGTCGCAAAGCGCACTACTCGCACAATGCTAATTCCGCTTTCGGAATCGCTTTTGACATTTTGGGCGAACATGGCGTAACTGGCTCAAAGATGCAATGGGTAAAGCTAATTCTAAAGTCGCCAATTCGTGCATTTACTTTTCGTCATAAAGAAAAATATTACATTGTAGAGACCGATGGCGATTTTCCTGGACGGGCAGAATATATCTCTAGATGGCTAAGGCCAGAAGTATCACTTTGGGTTAGTCTTGGGCGCTCACATGCAATGTGTTTCGACGAGGTAGTCAAAAAAGGGAAATTTAAATCTCTTGATGAAGCGATTGCGCATGAGTTTGCTACCATTCCGCATAATACTAAAAAACTCGTACTGATTGATGGCGACAATAAAACTATGGTCGAAAAGACCAACGATATTAATGCAGAGGTTGTAAAGGTTAGCAAAAGTGAGCTTAAAAGCTATAAAGTTCAGCCAGACCGTGCAGTATTTACCTTTACGAAGCGTAAGTTTACGTTTCATGACCCAATTCCGCGCGACGCAACGATTCAGTTGCTAATGCTCGAAAAGCTGATGGATTATCTGGACGTCAAGGTAAACTACAATCTAAGCAATTATATTACGCCACCCGGTCGCAACAATTTCTTCAAAGGCAAGAATGATATCAAGATTATCGATAGCAGCTATAATGCTCACATTATTAGTATGCAAACTATGCTCGAGACGTTCGAGGAAATGGAGACCGAACACAAGTGGCTCGTAATTGGTGACATTATCGACCAGGGCAGTGTTGAAAAAGAAGAACACGAACGTCTGGCGGAGTTATTAGCTAGCATGAATGTTGAGCAGATACTGATGGTAGGTCGACGCACGACAAAATATACCTATCCAGTTCTTCAAAAAAAGAAGGGCGTACGCGCGATGGCGTTCCGCAAACCAGATGCTGCTTTAAAATATCTCGAAAATAACCTCAGGGGGGGTGAAACGATCCTGTTTAAGGGTAGTCAATATCTCGAATGGATTATTGAAAAATTACTCGAAAACCCAGACGACGCCGCGAAGCTTCCTCGCCAAACCGCACTCTACAAGAAGCGCCGAGCACAATGGGGACTAAATTGATGAAGAAATTGTATATTATCCATGGTTGGACCTATATACCAGAACCGTGGGAAAAAGTTATCAAAGAACTTAAGAACTATAAGATAAATGCAGTACTGTTGCGCGTTCCTGGTCTTGGTACACAATCGGACGAAGTTTATACTATCGACGATTATGCGGAATGGGCAGCAAAAGAGATCCCAAAGGGCTCAATTGCGCTTGGTCATAGTAATGGCGGGCGCATTCTGTTGAATATGCTTGAGCAAAAGGGTTCAAATTATTTGAGCGGTTTAATTTTGCTCGACTCCGCCGGAATTTATGAGCCATCGCTAAAAAATAGCCTAATGCGCAAGATGTCTAAGGTGTTTGCGCCACTCAGAAAGAGTAAGCTTGCGCGTAAGGTCGTCTATAAGGTGCTAGGCGTGCATGACTATAATGACGCTCCTGACAATATGAAGAAAACAATGACAAATATGCTTGACTCTGATAAGAAACTGGATTTGAGCAAAATTAAAACTAAGACCAGGATAGTATGGGGCACCGACGATCAGATGACGCCTCTCCGACAAGGCAAAAAGATGCATGAATTACTTATTAATTCTTCATTAACTATAAAAGAAGGCTGGCGTCATTCGCATTACCTCAAAGACATCAAAGAGACAGCAGCGGAAATCGCGGCGCAATATAAGGAGCTGGAAAAATAATGTTGAAATTCGTAGAGCTAAAGCCGGAAGAGCTAGACAAGTACGTTTTTAAGGTTCACCCAGAGGCTAATTTCTTGCAAACCTCGGCCTGGGGTAAAGTATACGAGATCGATAAAGAGCAGGTATTTTATCGCGGCGTTGAAAAGGACGGCAAGATAGTGGCTTCGGCCGTCATCGTTTTAAAGCCAGCAAAGCGCGGGAGATACCTAGAAATACCTGGCGGACCATTACTAGATTGGGATAAAGGCAAGAAAGTACTGAAATTCTTCCTCGACAAGGTTCGTGAGCTAGCGGTAGAAAATAGATGCGTCTTCGTGCGTATGCGCCCAAATGTCTACGATTCGCCCGAAATAGAGAAGCTTTTAGCGGAAATGGGGCTCGTAAAGTCACCGATGCATCTGCATGCCGAGCATACTGTCATGCTCGATTTAACGAAGAGCGAAGACGAACTATTGGCCGACATGCGCCGCCAGACTCGTTACGATGTGCGCCGCAGCGCTAAGCTTGGCATCAAGGTCGATTCCGATAATTCCAAAGAAGCATTCGATAATTTTTATGACGTCCAACTAAAAACCGCCGAACGGCAGGGCTTCATTCCGTCTTCGCGTAAGTTTATCCAAGCGCAGCGTGAGGCTTTCGGCGATAATGCGCGCATATATACGGCCACGCTCGATGGCGTAGAGTTGGCTAAAGGGTTAATCCTATTACAAAAGCCAGAGGCGATTTATCATGAAGCCGCATCGACTGATGAGGGGCGAAAGCTGCCAGGCGCACACGCTTTGCAATGGCAAATCATAAAAGATGCCAAGGCAATGGGTATTAAGCGCTATAATCTCTTCGGTATTGCACCGCCTAATTCGCCACATCATCGTTATGCCGGAGTGACAACTTTTAAGTGTGGTTTTGGTGGCGAGCAGGTCACTTTTGTGCCGGCACACGACTTACCAGTCAAAAAGATACATTATAAAGCCGTTCATCTCCTGGAAGAAGTGCGCAAAAAACGCCGCCATTTATAACTGTGCTAAAATAAGTAGCATGAAGATTATTGACGCTACTGATCAGAAAAAATGGGACAAGTTTGTGACGAGCCATGATGAGGCTAACTTTTTGCAAAGCTGGGCATGGGGCGAGTTTCACGAATCGCGCGGCAAAACGGTCGTTCGCCGCATAGCCGTTGACGATAAAAACAAAATCCAGGCCGCCTATGTCGGACAAGTAGAAACCGCTAAGCGTGGCACCTATATGGCAATTGCTGGTGGCCCAATTCTCGATTGGAGCAATAAAAAGCTAGTCAAAGAGATATTTAAAGATATTAAGGAGCAGGGCGAGGCTAACAACTGCGTATTCGTACGCGTGCGTCCGCAGATTACTGAAGGCGAAGATAATCGCAAGCTATTCGAAAAGCTCGGCCTAAAACCAGCTCCGATGTATCTATCCGTGGAATATGCCGGCGTTGTGGATATTAGCAAATCGGAAGACGAAGTATTTGCGGGCTTCTCGCAGAGTCTGCGCCGCAACTTCCGCAAGGCGCACAGGGACGGGGGAATCACAACCGAAGTCAGCACAGATCCTTCCTGTATTCCTGAATTTTATAAAACCCAGATGGAGACAGCGGATCGTCATAAATTCGTGGCTTTTTCGGAAGACTTCTTGCAAAAACAATTCGAAGCTTTTGCTAAGTATGACGAGGTAAAATTATATACCGCACGTTACGAAGGCGAGATTCTTGCACAAATTTATATTATTTTCTATGGCAATGAGGCTTCTTATCATTATGCGGCATCTACGTCGTTGGGGCTCAAGCACAAAGGCGTGCTACTGCTTCACGAAATGGCAATGAAAGATGCGCGCGAGCGTGGCATTGAACGCTATAATCTTTGGGGGATTACCGGCTTGAACGATACGAAACATCGTTTCTATGGCGTCAGCCAGTTTAAGCGAAGCTTTGGTGTGTACGAACTTCAGTACTTGCATGCACATGATTTGATTATTCAGCCTGGCAAATATCGAATTAACTATTTGATTGAAAAAATACGCGCCAAAATTCGTCACGTCTAAATTGTTCCAACTTGCAAAACGCTCTTGTTTTAAATATACTTAAATTAAAGAAATAGGAGCTTTTTGAAGTGAGTACAAAACGAAAATATATTGAAAGCCATTGGGGTGTTTTTGCCCTAAAAGGTATTGTTTCGCTATTTGCGGGATTTTATATGATGTTTACGCATCGTCAAGACGTCAACTTCTTAATTCAAGTTGTTGGCTGGACAATGCTTGCGCTTGCGATTATCGAAGTTGTCAATGTTGCGCATCGCTCTAGCCGTCAGCGCAACTGGGGCTTTCCGCTTGGTTTAGGTGTCGTCGAGATGGCGATTTCCGTTGCGCTTCTTTATACCGTGAACCCTAACGCTACGCTTGCAGAACTTCTGCCACTTCGCCTATCAATGCTTGCCGCCTATGTATTAGCCGCTTCAATTATCACAGTCGTAATGGGTTTTCGCAGCTTTGATAACCTTACCGATCGCTTCATGTGGGTAGTAAACGGTATGCTTGGCTGTGTTCTAGGTTTTGTTATCTTTAACGCTGGGAACATTAGCGACGTGGCTCATATTATGCTATTTGGGACTTATCTTTTAATTAACGGTCTTACCGATCTATTCTTTGGTATTCATTCAAAGGATGAAATGAAAGAGCTACACGCTGAGCGTTCGGCTAGGCGTAAGAAAGCACTTGGTGCTTCCGGTAAGGAGGTGAAGAAGTAGCCATGTTTGGACCAAAAGCTCGTATTGAAAGATATCTAAAGAAAAATCCACAAATCAAAACCATTGTAGTGGCGGGCTCGTATGGCCGCAAATCTGCAATTCGCGCCCTTGGTATGATACTCGGCCAGCAATTCGTCGTAACTATGGGTGTGAATAAAAACGTCGATGCTGATATTGTTATTCTTGACTACAAGTCGTCAGCAGATTTTCCAGAAATAGAGCCAGATATTGTCGTAGTTACTAGTTGCCGAACTGACGAAGAGGCGCAACGTTTCTTCTCGATTGCGAATATCGCTAGGCGCGTGTTCGTGAACTTTAATGACGTTCCGCAAGAGTTTGCAAAATACCTCAAGAATCCCAACATATATACTTATGGCGATGAGCTCCCGGCCGACTTCTACTTTGAGAATAGCAGCTTCTCGCTTGATGGCTATGAAGGCGATTTTATCGACGAAGAGCGCGACCGACTTCACGTTAAAATCAAAATACTTGGCGAACACAATATTCGTCCGATTATTATGGCTTGTGCGGTTGGTAAGCAATTCCAGATACCAAAAGAAAAATTAATCGCCGGTACCGACTCCATTGTGCCGCTACATGGTCGCATGTCGCCAGCAAAAGGTATTGGTGGAACTATCGTAATTGACGATTCGGCCTATGTAGCTGCGGACGACGTAAAGCTCGGCTGTGCGACAATAATGGCATTAGAATCTCCAGCAAAAACCGTCATCATTGATGATGCGGAAAAGATTAAAACTATAAACACGGAGCTTTTAACGGATATTTGCGTATTGGGGAGCACTACTGGTACTGACCCCGAAAACCCAAAAATTCATTATTTCGAGGAAGAAGTCGACCTAATCCATTATATCGGCGAGCGTGCCGAAGAGGGTGGCCTTATCCTATTAGAAATTCCATTACCAGAGATTATAGAGTCTTATATTTGGTAATACCTCTTTAATAAAAGTGGAGATTATTATAAAATAGACATATGGCAAAGGTGATTACGGTTACCAATCAAAAAGGAGGTGTTGGTAAGACTACGACGTCTATCAACTTAGCATTTTATCTTGCAAAGAAAAACAGAACAGTATTGTTAATAGATTTTGATCCTCAGGGAAATGCCACCTCTGGACTCGGCATAGACAAACGCAACCTCAAAGAAACTATGTGTGACGTCATGCTTGGTGAGACTGAATTTAAGAATGTAATTTGCCAGGCTAACCAAAAAATTAAAAAGCTGTTCGTCGCCCCAACCATGCCCGAGCTCGCGAACGTCGAAGTTCAAATGGCTGATATGGAAGACAAATTTCGCATCCTAAAGAAGGCTATTGATTCGATCAAGGATGAATACGACTATATTATCATCGATAGCCCGCCGAGCTTATCGTTACTAACGGTTAATGGCATGATTGCTGCTGATTATCTTTTGCTTCCAGTTCAGACGGAATTCTACGCACTAGAAGGCGTTGCGCAGCTACTTGAGAGTATGAATCTGGTCAAGAAAGCAATGAACCCAAAACTCAAACTACTTGGCGTTCTTGCTACGATGTATGATCGTCGCACGGTCCTTAGCTCACAAACGCTAGCAGAGTTGAAGCGATATTTTAAAGACAAGGTATTTGAGACTACAATTCCGCGCAACGTTCGCTTGGCCGAGGCTCCAAGTCATGGTGTTGCTATTGGCCAGTACGACCGCTTTAGTAAAGGCGCGAAAGCATACAAATCGTTAGCCGATGAAGTATTGGAAAGGATTGAAAAATGAGCGCACGCGGACTAGGGAGAGGTTTTGAGGCGTTAATTCCGACGGAGAGTATCGACTCCACTTTTGATCCAACGGCGGACGAAGATGCCAAAGATAGCAAATTGCGCGAAATAAAGGTGTCCGACATTGAGCCGGACCCCGACCAGCCGCGACGCGATTTTAAACCAGAGCAACTGCAAGCGTTGGCCAACTCAATTAAAGAACACGGCGTATTGCAGCCCATTGTCGTAACGAAAGACGGCAACAAATATAAGATCGTTGCTGGAGAACGTCGTTGGCGCGCGTCTAAAATTGCCGAAATAGAAAAAATTCCCGCAATTGTGCGATCATTAGATGCGCAGAACCGGCTGGAGCTGTCGCTTATCGAAAACGTTCAGCGCGAAGATCTAAATGCCATCGAGACGGCAACCGCCTATGCGAAACTCAAAAACCAATTCAATATGAGTTCCGAGGAAGTCGCTAAGCGCGTTGGTAAGAGCGAGTCCGCTGTCATTAACACTATGCGCTTGTTAAGCCTGCCAGAAGAAGCGAAGCATGCGATGGTCGAGCATAAACTATCTGAAGGGCAAATGCGTCCATTAATTACCGCTACGCCAGAGCAAATCAAGGCAGTTTTGCCGAAAATCATCAACGAAAGCTGGAGCGCTCGTAAAGTCGAGCAATATATGGTGGAAGTAAAAGCGCGTGCTAAAGCGGCCCAGAAAGCCGAGGAACGCCCAGTGAGCGCCGAGAGTGAGTCTCGTGCTGCTGCACTTAGCAAAAGGCTAGGGGTTGGCGTAAAGGTTCGCACGAATGCGCGTGGTTCCGGCGATATTGTACTAAAGTTTAAAGACGAGAAGGAGTTTGAAAAACTATGTTCAATACTAACAGCGTAAAAACCAAGATGACCACCGTGGTCGAACATTTTAAAGAAGAGTTAAAAAAGGTACGCACCGGCCGTGCGCATCCTGATATGCTTGCTAATGTCAGAGCAGAGGTATACGGTCAAATGTCGCCACTCAATCAAATTGCCAACGTGACCGTCCAGGGCGCAACTATGCTCTTGATCACTCCATATGACGCATCAAACATTAGCAAGATTTCCGCTGCTATTCGCGCCGACCAATCACTCGGTCTCAACCCGTCCGATGATGGTCGCGTAATTCGCGTGCCGATTCCTCCGCTTACAGAAGAGCGCCGCAAGGAAATCGTGAAGACTACGAGCGCAAAGGTCGAGGAGGCGAAAATTGCCCTTCGTAAAGCACGTGATGATGCGCGTAAGGATATTAAGGCTGCTGAATTAGCCGAGGATTCCAAGAAGCGCGCCGAAAAAGAAGTCGATGACATTATCAAAGACTTTAATGTCGAAATTGACAAGTTGTTCTCTGAAAAAGAAGCAGAAATAATGAAAATTTAAGGAAAGGGCAAAAAACGCAACATGGAAGAAAAGGGTGGCGAGTCGAGCCGGAACAACGAAAAAGCCGTATCGAAGAATTATATTGATTCCAAGATAGCAATGACGACAATTTTAGTAGTAGCCTTTGGTGCCGTATTCGTACTTGGTCTAGTGCTTATAGGTATTCAGGTATCGAATAAATGTACTAATAATACTGACGAGCAAAGTGGACAGACTGCCGTCAGGCCAATAATAGAGTCAATTGAAGTTGATTACGATAGCGTTTATATTGATTATAATGCACCATCGAGCGATTCCGAGGAGGCTACGAACTCTTTCTTGGCACTAAATGGAGTTAAAGACGAGGAGTATGCAATAATTCACAGCTCGTCGGAGCTAGACGATTTTGTGGATGCTATAAATTCGGTCAAGGCCGATGACGGTGCTCCATTTGTCTATTCCGTTGGCTCCGATTTCTTTAAGACTGGCTCTATTATCGCAGTCGCAAAGGAAGCTGCCGGTTTTAGCGTGATGGATATCGAAAAAGTAACACGCGACGAGTCTTACAATATTCATATTGATGGGTCATACTCGACACTTAGGGGAGACTCTGGTGTTAGAGGTAGTGTGGCTCTTATTCAGATTCAGAACATTCAGCCGAAGACAGTTACGATTAGTTGGGATGCGAGCGAGTATGATAACCCGGCTCATATACCACTCAAAAAACCGATAGTGTACTTGTATCCAACGAAGACTACGAAGGTTAATGTTATGCTAAGTAACCCTGAGCGCTTAACCACAGACTACCCAGATTACCAAAAAGGATGGACCGTAACAGCGCAGCCGAACGGCACGCTCACGGATCAAAATGGCAAAAAATATTACGCATTATATTACGAATCAAAAAACACCAAGAAGTATAGCTCGGACAGTCTCAAAGAAGGATTTGTAGTGTCTCGAGAAAAAGTAGAGTCATTCTTGGACGAAAAACTTGCGGTTTTGGGCCTGAATTTCAAAGAACGCGAGGAGTTTATAACCTATTGGGCGGGTATTCTCGAAGAAAAACCATACACTTTCATTCGCTTTCAGACTGCGGCTGAAATAGAGAGAAATATGGGATTAATCGCCACCCCAAAGCCAGATACAATGATTCGCATTGTGATGGAATATCAAAATCTCGACACTGAAATCGAAACAAAGCCACAGCAGCTATCGCCGGTTAGTCGTCAGGGATTCACGGTGGTGGAATGGGGCGGAACGGAAATTAAGTAATGGCTGAAAAAAGAGAAGCGTTTTGGGAAAAACAGGCGAGCAAAAAGATGATATTCTTTTGCTTCCTGCTGATTATAGCGACATTTATCTGTTTTGGTGGCACATATCTACAAGCTAAAATAACAAAACAGGAAAACCCAGATGAGATTTGGACCGACAGCACTACTAGCTACGACGAAAAGGTTAGGCGGCAAGAAGAGCTGAATCGTTCCGTTATGGATTCTAGGGAAGGAATTGTTAAAGAATGAAGATTATAGAGAAAAAAATGCCCAAATTGCCATGCTAACTTAGAATTTGATGTTGGTGAGGCGAATGTTAAATGTCCAAACTGCCGCCGCGCTTATGCCGTGGAATACGATAAAGATTTCGCAGATCCAGAAGTCAGATTAAAAGCAAAAGATATTCAACTAAAATTGCTCGACAGCGTTGATCAATCGCTGAAATTTAGAAAGGTTATCGTTATAGCCGTTGCAATTGCTACGCTCGTAATAATTGGTTTTTCTATATTTTTTGCAATCAAGATAAACAAAGACTTCGAAGACTCACGTCAGGAATTCAATAAGACTCGCGATAGGATAATGGACGATTTCGAGGACCATTTCGACGAATAATCGCCTTACGCTTGAAGCTACCGCTTATCTGTGGTAAAATATATGCAGTGCCGCGATAGCTCAGTTGGTAGAGCGCATCCATGGTAAGGATGAGGTCCCGGGTTCAAATCCCGGTCGCGGCTCCATATAATGATTATTGAAGCTCGTAAACATAAAATGCTTGCGAGCTTTTTGTTTCCAAGACTCCATGCCTCGAGTAAAGAATAAACACTTGACAAATGGAGTATTTTTTATCGGCTCGTATGTGCTTCGGCGCTTTGCCTCAGAGTGCTTGCTGCAGGCTCTATCGACGTAGAAGGCTCTCTACCTATGCAACATTGAGATAGGTGTCCTGAACTCTATGCCCATATGATGGCGCCTAAAGTTGTAGTAGTCAAGGTAATCACGGAGCTTAGAGTTTATGTCTTCGCAGGATAACCTAGAACTCACGT
>JAIKZA010000011.1 GCA_024682595.1 Candidatus Saccharimonadota bacterium
ACGAGCCAAATCTGCCAAGTGACTGCGCTGCCTATACCGGCACCCTGCCAGCAGAGCAAATCTATCTTCCACTTACGACCGTACAAAAATCCAGCAACACAATCTCCTGCAATGGCTACAACTTCAATGGCTGGGTTATAGTAGAGGGCAGCCCCAAGCTAATTAACGATGACTACTTTAAGATTTTAGATAATGACGTAGTCCTGCGTGCCACCTGGACAAAGCCTTCTATCTCCAAAAGCATGGATGGGGAAGTAATAGTGCCAACGGCGACCCTAGATACTGGCCAGAATATTAACAAAGCCCTAAAAAAGCTGTCTGGACAAACTAGCGCGTCATATTCTACAACAAACACAACAATTACCGGCATCAAGCCCGCAGAAGATATGTCTTCCGAGCAAGAAGCGGCAGCGGCAATCATCTCCGCAAGTGACTCGGCTTTCCCAATCTATGCTTGGTTTGACGATACTGACGGCACAATCTATATCTATTCCGACGCGGACGATATTAGGGCTGGTCAAGACCTATCTCGTCTTGCATACAACATGAATGGCCTCACCAATATAGACGCGTTAGCCAGCTGGAACACAGAAAACGTTACAAATATGAGCGAAATGTTCTATTACACCACCAGCCTCACCAACATCGACGCGCTAGCCAACTGGAACACAGGAAGCGTTAAGGGTATGTACGACATGTTCCATTACGCCTCCAGTCTCACCAACATCGACGGTGCTAGTAGCTGGAATACAGGAAACGTTAAGGGTATGTTCTACATGTTCTCTGGCGCCTCTAGTCTCGCCAACATCGACGGCGCCGCCAACTGGAACACAGGAAGCGTGACAAATATGCGGTCTATGTTCCAAAACGCCTCCAGCCTCGCCAATATCGACGCACTAGCCAACTGGAACACGGGAAGCGTTACAATTATGAACAACATGTTCACCGGTGCCTCCAGCCTCACCAACATCGACGGCGCTAGTGGCTGGAACACGGCAAACGTGACGAATATGAGCGGTATGTTCTCTGGCGCCTCCAGCCTCGCCAACATCAACGGCGCTACCGGCTGGAACACAGGAAAAGTTACAAATATGAGCTACATGTTCGAAAACGCCTACAAACTCACCAACATCGACGGCGCCACAAACTGGAACACAGGAAAAGTTACAAATATGAGCTACATGTTCTACAACAAGTACTCAAACAAATCTAGTCTCACCAATATCGACGGTGCCGCCAACTGGAACACAGAAAGCGTTACGAATATGGGCAGTATGTTCTATTACGCCTCTAGCCTCACCAACATCGACGGCGCCACAAACTGGAACACGGGAAGCGTTACAACTATGAACAACATGTTCTCTGGCGCCTCTAGTCTCACCAACATCGACGGCGCCGCTAACTGGAACACAGAAAACGTGACAAACATGCAGGCCATGTTCTCTAGCGCATCTAGTCTCACCAATATTAACGGCGCCGCAAGCTGGAACACGGCAAACGTAACGGATATGAGTGATATGTTCGCTAGCACCTCTAGCCTCACCAACATCGACGCACTAGCTGGCTGGAACACAGGAAATGTAACAAATATGTCCTATATGTTCTATTACGCCTCTAGCCTCACCAACATCGACGGCGCTACAAATTGGGACACGGGGAAAGTTAGAAATATGGGCTATATGTTCTCTCATGCCTCTAGTCTCACCAACATCGACGGTGCCGCCAACTGGAATACAGGAAGCGTTACAGACATGAGCAATATGTTCAGTTATGAGTACTACGACGCCCCCAGCCTCACCAACATCGACGGTGCTGCCAACTGGAACACGGCAAACGTGACGAATATGGGCGGTATGTTCTATTACGCCTCTAGTCTCACCAACATCGACGCGCTAGCTGGCTGGAACACAGGAAACGTAACGTATATGGGCTATATGTTCTATAGGGCCAATAATATCACATCTCTTACCGCTATTTCCAATTGGGATACAACCAAGTTAAGTAATAAGACGAATATGTTCTATGGCATCCCGGAATCCGTAACGCGCCCAGACTGGTATTAGAAGGTATAAGATGTAATAGTAATGAACAGCGGATAAAGTAGATTAATATTATCCAATTTAGGTCAAAAAAATAACAACAAGAGAAGGACAATATAATGAAAAATTCAAATCAGAGCTAGACGCATTACGTCGAGAAAAAGCAAAACTAGAGCATCGCCAAGAAAAACTGCTAGAAGCCCATTTCAACGATGCGATTCCGCTTGACTTAATGAAAAGCGAACAGCGTTCCATATCAAAGCAACTAGCAGCTATCGAACACGAGATAGATGTCCGAAGCACAACCTTTGATGAAATTCTAAAGAATCTTTCTCTAGCATTCGATTTAATCGAAGATTGCGGCAATACTTATCGCAAAGCAAATGACACGGTCAAAAGACTCATGAATCAAGCAATCTTCAATAAGATTTGGATCCATAATGACGGAACGGTTACGGCTGAATTAAATGTTTTAAATAAACACCTAATTGGACCAGTCGAAAGAGAACTTGTTAATATGAAACAAAAATCAGCGTCCGCCGAAGCGAACGCTGATTCTATCCAGAAGTTACTCAAATCCGACTGAAATTTTTTTGGACAAGGTTTAAATAACGATATTTTGGTGGAGTGTAGGAGATTCGAACTCCTGACCTACTGATTGCGAACCAGTCGCTCTACCAACTGAGCTAACACCCCGACGGATAAAGATATTATAGCACTAAATGATTAAAAAATGCTATGATGAGTAGATAGCTATGATAGCTAGTTCTTCTGTAAAAAACTGTATGAAATGGGGGTGATATGTTGGCTTCGGTTACAGGCTTGAGCTATCGCGATTCGGTGTTATTGTTTGCGCATGAACTGGGGTTCATACGGGTAGTTAGGGATAATGTGCGCTATTTTTTGTTGGACGATATTGTATCTTATTATGGAGAAAATATGCGCGAGCAGAATATTGAGCACAAAAACTTAGATTCGATTATTGCTACGTATGATATTTGGGGCTATATATTGCAACTAAAAGTCGAAATAAAAAAGGAAAAATCTTTTGTTTGGACTATCTTAAGGATGTTGCATTTAGCGTTTCCCAAAGCGGATCTTAGTCTAAAGATAACGGAAAAAGGAATTAATAGCGAAAAGCAAGGAAGGTATGGGTATTTTCGAGAGGAAGTACTTCCGTTTTCTGGCGGCATAGAATATCGTTGCGTGGCGCTCGGGAGGGTTGCGTTAAGTAAGGATCAGGTAATTCGGATAATTTATAGTCTTAACGAACTCCAGGAAAACCATGAGCGATGGACGTATACTGACTAGACTATAGTTAAAGAAGCGCAGTATGATATTGCGGCCGTTTGGTCGCAATTTTTAATTGGTATAATTTTAAATGTATGGAAGAAAAAGTCGAGGCAATCATTAAAGATGTTGAACTGTATACGGGAAATTATTTAGGCGATGCTGAGAAGCGGTATTGTACGGATGGCGCAACTGATGCGAAGGTTTTTAGCTTGGCAAAAAAGTATTTGATAAAGATTACAGATTTAAATACGATAAAAACTCAGGTGGAATTTTTTAGGCAAAATCACGATGCCGCATTCCAAAACTTAGTTTGCTATAGTGAAGATCTTGGGTATTTGTGTTTTGATTTTATTGATGGGGAACGTTTTTTGGATAGCGAAATAAGTCCCGAAGAGACGATTATGCAACTATCTAGAATTGTCGGTAGTTATTGCAGATATCCGCATGATGGGTACGGATTCTTAAATGAAGAACACGTTTCTTGGCGGGCGTTTTTGTTGGACGAAATAGAATATGCGCGTAGGAATATCGGTGAGATATCTACTGAAAAAGTAATGACCGCATTGGATATTGCGGGAAGGCATAATCCAGAACAGTTTTTGATGCATGGTGATTTTGGGTCACATAATTTTTTGGTTGAAAAAGGGAAGATTAGAGTGATAGATCCCATGCCGTTGGTAGGAGATTATCTGTATGACTTTTATTTTGCGCTATTGTCTAATAATAAAATATTTGGCGAATTAGGGGCGGAAGCAATATATCGGTATTTTAGCGAGCGCGATTTGGACTATCGGCGAGCGCTCGTGGTAATTGCTTTATATGTGCGCATGAGTAGAGCGGCCATTTATGACGAAAAACATCTTCAAGCTTATATCGATTTATATAAGAACATTGAAGTTTAGTATTCGCTTGCCGTAGTTGTAGTTTCGGCGGATAGTTGTTGATGCTGGACGAATATTGCTGCAAAAGTAAAGATTGTAATGGCTATAATTATTCCAACCATGCCCACCAACCAAAGTTTTGACTCTTTTTCTTGACTATTTTGAGTTTGGCTCATGGTTTGATTTTACTATAAATACGTTATAATTAGTGCAATTTTAAATGAAATAATGAAGATTCTAATATTCGATACTGGAGATGATAACGCCGCGAGAGTATCGGCTACCCTGTTTGAAGAGAACTTTTTGCGCGAAACAGGGATAGCGGTGCAATATGAGGAAATACGGAGAAGTGAACATGGCAAGCCTTTGCCAATAGCGCAATGGCATTACAACTTGAGCCATAGTGGGCATTTTTGGACGATGGTATTAAATAAAAATACTGAAGTGGGGGTGGATATAGAAATGCGTCGCGTTTTGCGGGATAGGATGGAGCGGAGAGTGCTAGCATGCAATGAAGAGGCACTGAATGGAGAACTATTACGAAGTTGGGTACTAAAAGAGGCGTACGCGAAAAAACTAGGTTTGGGGTTGTCGTTAGATTTTCGGACTTTTACGGTAAATGATGTTTTTAAGCGCTGTGCGGTGGTCGACCATTCGACTGATCAATATTTTTGCTATACGGTGTGTTGATAGTAGCATTTAATTCTTCACCGCTGTCTGAGGGGAGGAAGAATGATATGATGGTCGCTGCTAGGGCCCACAAGATGAAGCCAATAACGATTTCTATGATGCGTTGTTTTGCTTTGGTAACTTGAGCTTGATTCTCACGTGCTGTCATAAAGAGGAATCCACTATAGATAATACCAATTGTGCCTAGTACGGTAATTCCTACGGTAATTGTGCCGATGGCGAATCGAATTATGGAGTTGATTGTAGCCTCTCCGTCATCTTCGGCTTTTTCACACCATGGCAATAGAATAGTTGCACACTGGGCTTTTCTTGGCGGAGCTATGATAACTTCAGGATCTTTGTCTTGTCCGCCAGAGCTGCTGCCGCCGCCAAGGTCGCTTGCAATAACACTGCCTTTGACTCTATACCAGGACAAAGTGTAGGGGTGATGGCCGTTATAATAAATATATAAGTCGCCATTAGAATCAAAAGAGATGTCTTCAATTTCGCCATCCACGAGGGATTTTGGTATATGAAGTGTTTTATGGAGTTGCTTATCTTTAGTTTTATAGATAAAGACGGCATTTTCGTTTTCTTGATAGGATATTTTTTGGCCAAAGGCAGTGCAGTGACAATCCCAAACCGCTAACGCAACGTACTCTTTAAATTCGGCTCTCCCTTGCCAGGTTAGGCCACGCCCCATTCCGCTCCAGGCGGCGGCGTCTTCTTTCTTGCAGGGTACTAAGTTACCGTTGATTCCGCTATAACACTTAGTTGTTTCGTCTACCAAAAAAGCATTGGTATCCCAACTGTAGTAGAAAGAATTTTGGTGTTTCCAGTTGCCGCTAATGACTTTTTGGACTTTATAAGGAGATTTCCGATCAGCGAAATAGATATAGTTGTTGTCGTTATCGCCGCTGAATACGGAAAAAGCCAAGTAGTTTTTAGTAATTGTGCCACCTTGTCCATAGTAGTAGTTGGCTGCAGGGTAGCATATGGTACCTACGCCGTTTTTTCGGCCAGGACACTTCGAGCTATTGTCGCTAGAGCTAGGATAATACTTAACGACCGTTTCTAACTCTTTTGCAGTGAGAGTATGTATTTTCCATTCACTTTTATAATCTGCTGGCCAGTTTTTGTACGAAAAGGCATTAACTGGTTGATTGAGCCCGATAGTAAAGAGTAATGCGCTAATTCCGGCTAGTAGTGATAATTTGGCTAGTTTTCTGTTTGACATGTCTATAATATATTATAATTCAAAAAATCCTTACTCGAAACATTATCTTTTTAAAATAATGGCTTGAGCAAGGATTTTTTGGTGGGTCGCGAGGGGCTCGAACCCCCGACCTCCTCGGTGTAAACGAGGCGCTCTAGCCAACTGAGCTAGCGACCCATTAAATTGTTAATCTCTAACCAAGTTGGCTAGAGCGCTGGGCGCTCGTTCTTTTACCGACTCGGCGCAAACGCGCCTCGGACAGCAACTGAGCTAGCGACCCATTAAATTGTTAATCTCTAACCAAGTTGGCTAGAGCGCTGGGCGCTCGTTCTTTTACCGACTCGGCGCAAACGCGCCTCGGACAGCAACTGAGCTAGCGACTCATACGATTTAATTATTTTAGCATATTATTTCCAAAAAGGAAACTGCACACGTGATAAGCGGATAGGGCCGTTTTTTAATACGAGTGATGAAATTGAAAGAATATGGTAAAATAACAGATATAAAATTAATTAATAGAAAGGGCAGTGATGTCAGATATACAACATATTGAGAAAATGCGTCATTCGCTTAGCCATATTATGGCGGCGGCGATTAGGAATTTGTATACTGACACAACAACAATTAAGTTTGGTGTTGGCCCAGCTATTGATAATGGCTTTTATTATGATATTGATTTTGGCGGCGTGAAAGTTTCTGAAGATGATTTCAAGAAAATTGAAAAAGAAATGCGCAAAATCATCAACAAAAAAATGCCAATTGTGCGTAGCGAGAAGACTCGTCAAGAAGCATTGAAATGGGCTAAGGATAATAAGCAGAAGTATAAAGAAGAATTGATAAAAGATCTTCCGGAAGATGAGACGATCTCTTTCTATACGTTGGGGGATTTTGAGGACTTATGTAAGGGGCCTCACGTAGAGAATACTGGAGAGGTTGGTGTATTTAAGCTCGATAAGGTTGCGGGTGCATATTGGCGCGGCGACGAAAAACGTGAGATGCTGACGCGTATTTATGGTCTAGCATTCGAAACGCAAGAAGAGCTAGATGAATATTTGAAGCAACAAGAAGAAGCGAAGAAACGTGACCATCGCAAGATTGGGAAAGAGCTGGGACTATTCTGCTATTCGGAATTGGTCGGAGCGGGCTTACCGTTATTTACTCCTAAGGGTACGATTTTGCGCGACATGGTTGCGGCATTGGCAAATAGCTATCGCGAGCGTTGCGGTTATCAAAAGGTTTGCATTCCACACATTGCAAACATCGATCTCTATAAGACTTCGGGACATTTTGAAAAGTTCCCAGAAATGTTACGTTTTACGAGTTCGGAGAGTGGCGACGAACTAGCCTTGAAGCCGGTTAACTGTCCGCACCATAGTCAGATTTTTGCGAGCGTACCGCGTTCTTATAAAGAGCTGCCGGTTAAATTCCTCGAAACCACGATGGTTTATCGTGATGAGCGTAAAGGCGAGCTTGGTGGTTTAAGCCGTGTTCGTGCTATTACGCAGGACGACTCGCATGTATTTTGTACGGAAGAGCAGGTAGGCGATATCTTTGGTGAATTGATTGAGTCGGCCAAAGATTTATATAAACGTATTAATATGCAGCTAAAGTTGCGCTTATCTTTTCGCGATGATGGCGATGGTTATATTGGTACGCCAGAGATGTGGGCAAAAGCGCAGAATGCTATTAAAGAGATGGCTGAAAAATTCAAGATGGATTATTCTATCGGAGAAGGCGAGGCGGCTATGTACGGTCCAAAGATGGACTTTATGGCCGTAGATGCTCTTGGCCGCGAATGGCAGTTGGCAACCGTGCAGCTGGATTATGCGATGCCGACGCGTTTTGGCTTGGAATATACGGCTGAGGATGGTAGCAAGAAAACGCCGATTATGATTCACTGTGCTTTGTTGGGCTCAATTGAGCGCTTCTTGAGCGTATTTATTGAGCATACGGCGGGATGGTTCCCGGCATGGTGTGCTCCAGAACAAATACGCATCTTGACCTTGAATGATAGTGTCGCGGATTATGCTCGGAAAGTTGAGGACGCAGTCAAACACGCACGGACATCCTTCTTCGATAGAGACTATAAAGTGCGCTATACGGTCGACGATCGAAATGAAAGTCTCGGCAAAAAGATTCGTGAGGCGGTAAAGATGAAAATTCCATTTGTCTTTATTGTTGGCCCGAAAGATGCTGAAGCTGAAGAAGTATCAGTGCGTTGGTCGGTAGATGGCAATGAGACTAAGATTGGCTTGGGGGATGTGATGGAATATGTAACGAAGAATATCGAAAGAAGTTTTTATGCAGATAAAGAACTCCCCAATCTCGATGATTAAGGTGAAGTTTAAGAAATAGACGCGAAGCGGTTTCAGGGTTCTGATTTGATATATTGCCTTTGTGTATAATTTATGTTGTGATATAATCTAAACATCCTTTAGACCAAAGGTGTAGCTTATAGTTTGTTCGTGCTTTAACGGAGGTGCTTTGTGAGTAAGGAAGAGGTAGGGGTAAAGAAGTCTTCTTGTTGTCAGGATTGTGGATACTTAAAAAAGGAAGGGATCGTTGTCGAGTGTGGATGTAATGAGGCGATATACCCTGATGCGTACGCGGCATGGGTGATTCGCGTACGGTCGCCTGATTGTCCGTTAGATAAAAAGAGCAATTAAAATGTGAGGCGCGAAAGGCCGCGTCGAAAGCCCGTTGTTCTATGGCGGGCTTATTTTATTGCGATTATGTTAAAATTAAAATAGATATACTTTTGTTAGTTGGGAGATACAGATGGCAAAAAGGATGGGTGAATTTGAGAAGCGGCCGCTGGTGAAAGAGGCGACTCCTATTCCGTTACAGAGGAGAAAGCCGATTGGCTGGATGATTGCAGCGGCTGTTTTTGCGATTATTGCGATGACCGCGATAAGCTATATTATTGTTAACGAGATGGAGTCGAGAAAATCTAGACGCATTATTTCGTCAGCAAAGGGAGTGGACAGGTGTGCGTATATGAACAGATCCGACAAAGAAGAACATAATAAAGAAGACGTGTCGGACGGCGAAGATGATGAGCCGGAGCAGGAACTTGAGCAAGAAATACCAGTTGAAGTGCCCGAAAACGGTTTCAGGAAAAAAGAAGACTATGATGGGATGTTCAAGAATATTTCGATAGTTTTGAGAAATAAGATTAGTAAAGACGATGCTATAGAGTTGGATAAATATAACAGAGGGCCGAGAGTTAAAGTTGACGAGGGTGTGTATACACTTTTGGATTATAGTAGAAATCTTAGTGTTGCGTTCTATGATGGTCTCTACGATGAGATTGGCGATGATTGGGGTAGTAATCTTGAAGCAATTTTGGTTAAATATGGCTTCAAACAAGATACTGCGGCGGATAACAATGGTGGATATTATAAAGATAGTCACGGCTCGATTTGCGCAGTTGATATGAGCGGAGCTATATTCATTAGCTGTGGTCACGAGTCGTGGTTAAGTGAGGAGAATAGGGCTCTAGTTAAGGCGATTTGGCCAGACTATAAAGCAAAGACGAAGAATACGATGATTGTATTGAACGCAAAGGTCGCTGATATAAAAAATAGTTCTATATCTGGATATCAAAGATTAGGGGTTGATGAGCATTATATATCTATTGGCGTTGGGGCCGTAGCTCTATTCTATAAGAAGGATGGTGGGACGTGGCAGTATTTCACTAGCGCACAGACAATTATGTCTTGTAAATATTATAAGGGTGATATAGCAAAAGCCTTTGCGGACGATTATTGTCTCGATGAGACGGCGGGAAAAAATCGAAAGGTTGGACAATAGTTAACTAAAGCGACTTTTGAGATGGTTTGCGGTAAAATAAAAACATGTCGAAAATTTTGGAGGGATTGAATTCCGCGCAAAAAGAGGCTGTTGAAACTTTGTCTGGACCGGTTTTAATTTTGGCGGGTGCCGGTTCGGGAAAAACGAAGACTTTGACACATCGAATTGCAAATTTGATAGCAAACGGCGTGGCGCCATATGAGATTTTGGCTCTGACTTTTACGAATAAGGCAGCGCGCGAGATGCGGGAGCGTTTGGCGCGGTTGCTCGATATGGATAATAACTTCAGTTTTATGCCATGGATGGGGACTTTTCACTCGATTTGCGTGAAGATTTTGCGAATTGAGGCGGAGAACGTTGGTTTATCTAAAAGTTTCGTAATTTACGATACGGATGATCGATTAGCTTTGATAAAGCGAGCAATGAAAGAATTGCACGTAAGTGACAAAAATATTAAACCGCGAGCGTGCGAGGCGGCAATTTCAAAAGCTAAGAATGAGGGCGAAGACCCAGACGAAATGTTAGCGAAGGCATTTTATCCAAATCAGAAGCAGATTGCGGAAGTTTATGAACGTTATGAAGATATGCGCATGAAGGCGGATGCGGTAGATTTTGATGATTTACTTCTATATGTAGCGAAGTTATTACGCCGGCGTGCGGATATTCGTGCGAAGTGGCGTCGAAAATTTCAGCATATTTTGATTGACGAGTATCAGGATACGAATCATATACAGTATGAAATTGTAAAGTTACTCGTGAATGACCAGATGAATATTTGTTGCGTGGGAGATGATTGGCAATCGATTTATTCTTGGCGTGGGGCGGATTTTACGAATATCTTGAATTTCGAGCGAGACTTTCCTGGCGCAAAAGTAATAAAACTGGAGCAGAATTACCGATCAACTCAGAATATTTTGGATGCGGCGCAGAAAGTGATTACGAAAAATACACAACGTAGTGATAAGGAATTATTTACAGATATTGGAAAAGGTGCGCCGGTTGAAATTCATGGCGCACGTGACGAGCAGGACGAGGCGCGATATGTGGCGGGGATAATTAAGAAAAGCGGACGCATACTGAGTGATTTTGCGGTATTATATCGGACAAATGCGCAGTCGCAAGCGTTTGAAAAAGCCTTTATGGAATATCGGATTCCATATAAGTTAGTGGGCGGGGTGCGCTTTTATGATCGTAAAGAAATTCGAGATATTGTGGCTTATTTACACTTGATCGTAAATCCGCGTGACATCATTTCTTTTACGAGAGTAGTAAATGTGCCGGCGCGGGGGATAGGCGAGAAGTCGGTGCAGAAGATTTTGGCGGGGGATATTGATGGTTTGACGGGAAAAGCGGCGAAGGCATATTTGCAATTTGCGGATACGCTAGAGGCGCTCCGGAAGAAGAATGCTAATGGCATAAACCCGGCGGATATTATCGAAGAGTTGCTGCGGAGAATTGATTATAGGGGTTATTTGAACGATGGGGATAAGCTGAAAGCCGAAGAACGCAACGAGAACTTGACGGTATTGATTGGCGAAGCGGGGGCGTATGCAACTTTGGATGAATTTTTGGCCGATGCGGCTTTGATGTCTTCGGCGGATGAAGATTCGGAAAAGGATGCAGTAACGCTGATGACTTTACATGCGGCGAAAGGTTTGGAATTTCCGATTGTATTCTTGGTTGGAATGGAAGAGGGGCTATTGCCGCATGTGCGATCGATGGATGAATCGGCGGAAGATGTGGAGGAGGAGCGGCGTTTGGCTTATGTCGGTATGACGAGGGCAATGCGAGAATTGTTTTTGACCTATGCGCAGTCGCGTTTTGCTTATGGTGGGCGGAGCTATAACTTTCCGTCGCGGTTTTTGCAGGATTTGGGCTTTAATCCGTATGGG
>JAIKZA010000028.1 GCA_024682595.1 Candidatus Saccharimonadota bacterium
CATACGAACTATCTTAGAGGCTCAAATGCAATTTGCTTTCAACTTTAAAACCGTTCAAGCAGACAACGGGCCAGAGTTCGGAAAACATTTCGCCGAGAGGTTAGAGGCTAAGAAAATACAAATCCGCCACACGAGATTACACCGTCCTAACGACAATGCGCATATTGAACGCTTTAACCGAACCATCCAGGAAGAATGTACTGGGTCATATTTTCTTGCCACCGAAACAATTGAGGCGCTCAATATGCGCGTCTCTGATTATCTTGACTACTACAACAACAAGCGTATACATTTAGGACTGAAGTATATGACGCCTGCGCAAATGTTGCAAAGGTGCTGAGTTAATACGCCACTATTGACTTTTTGATAGAAGTATGGTAACATATAAACATACCGTGTTACTGCGCGACTATGCACAAAACAAGCATATTAGGAGGAAAAGATATATGTCAATAGGCCAAGGCGAGCAAAGTGCTCGCTGACAGACACGAAGCCGCAATCGCCAAGCAGATTGCCGCAGACGACGCCGCTACGGCCGTAGCTACAGAGAAAGCTCAGGCCGCAATGTCGACCATGGAAGAGCAGATGAAACAGGCCCAGGAGCAGATCGAAGACCTCATCCTCGACATGAGGGACGGCTGCAAAAAGCTTGGCGCATTGCTCAAAGCCTGCGACACGACCAGCTCTTATACCACGGAAAGCAGTACGCAGGAGATGCGCAGCCGTATCAACGATAAGCTCTCCGCCTTCGAAACGTGGCTCGAGCACGCATGCGTAGATCCTGGATTCTACGTATAACTTAACCTCCAACAATACGGCGGTCAGCCTAGCTGACCGCCTTTTTTCGTGCCTAATAAACTTTCTTTTATTTACTAGCCGCTCTCAACAGCCCCTCAAATAGCGGATGCGCTCGATATGGCCTACTCTTAAATTCCGGATGCGCCTGTGTAGCGATAAAGAAGTCGCAGTTCGGCGCCTCAACGAATTCTACCAACTTTCCGTCCGGCGAAACTCCCGAAACGACCAATCCGCCCTTCTCAATTTCTTTCAAGAACTTCTGATTCACCTCATAGCGATGACGGTGCCGCTCGACCACTTTCTCTGCACCATATAATTCGGCCGTTTTGCTTCCCCTTGTTAATACGGCCGGGCAATCGCCAAGACGCATCGTTCCGCCGGTGCTCTCCTTCCCTTTTTGGCCTTCCATAATATACACTACATTCGTACCTGCTGGAGCATCAAATTCTTCCGAGTTCGCATTCTCAACTCCACCACGTCGCGCCGCTGCAATCACTGCCGTTTGTAAACCTAAGCACAAGCCAAGATATGGCTTATTATGCTCCAGGCAATACTTACCCGCCGCAATCTTCCCTTCTACGCCGCGTACGCCAAAACCGCCCGGCACCACAATACCGTCAACGTTCGCGAAATCTTCTTCCGTCGCTTTTTCGGCATCAATCCAAATCGTATTTAGTTTTGCGCCAACTTTCCATGCCGCCGCCTTCAGAGCCTCCGTTACTGACAAATACGTGTCAGTATTATCGATATATTTCGCCACTAGCCCAATCTTAACTTCTTTGCCAGAGTTAGATTCAATATTCTTCATCAACTCTTCCCACTGGCTCATATCTGGATCGCCATGGTCAATGAAGCGCTCTAGCGGCGCCAATACGCCACCCTTTACTGCATTTAAGGGCACTTCATAAACCGATTTTGCATCCGGCATCAACACTACCGCATCCTCACGCACTGAGCAAAATGTTGCCAACTTTACCGCAATCTGCGGCGCCTCAATCACCCTATCGACATCCATACGTGCCACTACCATATCTGGAATAATGCCCAACTGACGCAAATCGCGTAACGAATTTTGTGCCGGCTTCGTTTTGAATTCCTGCGAAGTCGACAACCATGGCACATAACATACATGCACATAAAGGCAGTTTTCGCGTCCAACTCTTGTACCAAATTCGCGAATCGCTTCCACGAAATGTGGCCCCTCTAAATCGCCAATCGTCCCCCCAATCTCCACGATATGTACATCTGAACCAAAGTTTGCTGCATTTTCCAAAAAAGTCTGCTGCACCAAACCAGTCACGTGCGGGATCAGCTGCACTGTCTTGCCCTCAAACTTCCCCGCCCGTTCGTCATCTATTAATCGTTTATATAGTTTACCCGAAGTCCAAATCGAATTGCCAGACATCTCTTCATCAATAAACCTCTCATAATGTCCCAAATCAAGGTCCGTCTCGGCGCCGTCTTTCGTCACAAAGCATTCACCGTGCTCACGCGGGTTTAAAAGCCCCGCATCGACGTTAAAATAAGGGTCACATTTCTGCATCGAAACTTTTAGACCCTTTGCTTTTAATATTGCACCGATACTGGCCGCCATAATTCCCTTACCGACGCCAGAAATTACACCCCCCGTAACAAAAATGTATTTCGTGTTTGTTTTCATTGGGCACCTCCTTTTTAGCCCACCTTAAATTACACCTCTAGCATAAGCCAAAAACAACCATCTGACAAGAACTGACTTTTACATTTTTTATGCCGTAGCACTTGCAAAAACCGCTACATATAGCGTACTTAAGCAATTCCGCGGCGCTATAATCTCCATCAATTGACAAATACATTTTTGCTGATATAATATGTAATACATTCCACCAAGATAGGAGGTGATTGTTCTTTATGAAAGTTATAGGGTACTTAGATTCTGAACATCTTTTCGAAGCCTATGTCGATGACTTTTGTCACGTTACCAGATCCGATGGCGGCCACATTCGTCTTCGTGCTACCCGCCCAGGCATCACGAACATCGAAAATCTCAATGAGGCGGAAATCAATGCTCTCGGCGGCGCCATCCAACGTCTCGCCAAAGCTATGAAAGTAGCACTTACGGCAAACGGCGTAGATATTCGTCGCATCAACATCCAGTACAACAATAACTGGTCCGACTTATATCACACCAATCCGTCATTCTGCATTCATTTCTATGGGCGCGCCTACGACTCCACGAAGCAACCTTTCGGCCAGTCACTATACTTCCCTTCACCACGTGAACATGAAGATTTCTACAAGGATAACGAGCCCATCACGGATGAAGATATTAATCTTATTCGCACCTTGCTGAGCGAAATACTCTAACGCCACCGCCAGCATTATCGCCGGCGGTTTTTTCTTCATGGTAAAATAAAAACGAATATGAAATGTTTTTATTATTCTCGCTACCGTTTCTATAATCACTCCATCAAACATGCCTTAAACTTCTTTTTAATCAGCGACATTCATTTCAGCGATAAAGTCAAGTCTGTCACGCTTCGCGCCATTACCGAACAAGCTAGCCAAAAACAGCCAGACTATATCATTATCGCCGGCGACGTCATTGATTCTCTCGACTGCATCCAAAGCCCATCAAGCCTTAAACGGCTCACCAGTTGGCTCGAACAACTTGGCAAAGTTGCCCCCGTACTAATCAGTCTCGGCAACCATGATTTTTACCGCAAGAACCCCGAGCACAAAAGCATCTTTTCCAGCAAACGCCACTGGTTCCCCGGCACCAACATCGGATATATTAATGCCGTTAACGCCATAGACAACGTTCAGTTGCTCAACAATGAGGCCTACGAAGATGACAAAGTCTACATTTTCGGCTTTACGCAAGCTCCTGAATACTTTCAGTTCAATCGCGACGAAAAACATAGTTCATCCATCCTTCACCCTGGCAATGAAGACCTCGATATTATGCTCTCCGATCTTGATTCGCTCGACCAAAAACTCATTAACAATCTACCAAAACATAAAGCCAAAATTGCTATCATCCACTCGCCAGTTTTCTTAACCGATTCTCAGGTGGCCGCCAAGCTTTATGAATTCGATTATTTCATCTCTGGCCACATGCATAACGGCGTCATACCACCAATCATAAACGATTTCTGGCACTCCGACCGTGGCTTTATCGCTCCAGGGAAAAAGCTTTTTCCTCGCAACGCCCGTGCCAAAATCACCAACCCTAGCGACAAAATTATCACGCTTGGCGCCGTTTCCACAATTCAAGACAGCGCAAAACCCATCACCTTCATGAATGGCCTATTTCCAATTAATATTGCCACACTCGAACTTACTAAAAACGAGCTCCTCGCTCGCAAGCCCGATATAAAGCATCAATATATTAGTCTTTAATGCGCAGTATCGCCCCATAAAAAGAAGCTACGACATTATCATAGCTTCTTTTTGTTCTATTCAGTAATTCCAAATGCCCAACTTCCCCTTAGCCTCAATTGGCTCAATTGGCTCAATATTATCTAACAGCCAGGCATATCTACCAACTTTATAATATCCCGCAATGAAGTTATTCGGATCCTTCCGAGCTTCTTGCTCTATGAACTCTTCCGCCATGTAAATACAATCAACTAAATCGCACTTACAGATAATGTGCCCATACTGCAAATCATCTTCGCTATACAACGCCGACAATTCTTTTCTTTCTTTTACTTCCCTAGTCAACTTCGCTAATCCGGAATGAATATACAATTCACCTCGATAATTAGTCTTCCAACTTCTTGTTTCGATATACTTAACCTTATTCTTTACCAAAGTCGCATAAGGTTCTCTCAACGTCAATACTTTCATTATACTGTCATTAGGTCATAACCTGGTAGGCCCAGCTGGAATCGAACCAGCATTGTACCCTTAGAGGGGGTATGTCCTATCCGTTGAACGATGGGCCCGCCTAGGCATTATTTTATCATACGCCCATACAATTCCCTACCTTCGACTATTTATTTAAAATCTATTATTATATATAAAAAGCTAATGGTATTTTTATGAACGAACAAGAAAACAACAACAATTTTTCAACCCCTACCTCACCAGTACAACAGCCAACACCGCAGCCACCCCAGCAAGCATCCGCACCAACGCTACAACCAGACCAACAGACGCCTACGCCAACGCCACCACCTTCTCCGGCAGTTAGTCAAGAATTGCCGAATCCGCAGCCACCAAAAAAGAAAAATAGCACCCTCATAATAGTCATCGTAATCTTATGCATCGCCGCCATTCTCGCTTTCGGAATCGCTATTTTCTTTATTTTTGCTTCTTCGGACGACCCAACCGACCCAACGACTAGTCAAGATACGCCACTCACCAATCGAGACGAACCAACTAAGAAAAAAGTGATCGCCGATAACCCCGTTTCTGGCACATGGAATTGTGCCTCCGGCACTGGTAGTGCTGATGACCGCAAAAATTTCAAGACCACCCTTGAATTAAAACCTGATATGACTTTCCGATACGGCCAATACGGCGATTTATCCAACAATCATTACGGTGGTACCTACACCTACAAAGACGAAAACAAGCAAACCGCCGACGGGAGTTATAAATACTACATGCTCTCGTTTGACGCAGACGAATATATCTTAGACGGGGTCGATGCTGACGCCTCCAAGGTTAACCTAGCTGATATGGAAATGGGCATCACTGAAACTTCCTCTGGCAAGCAAGCTATTACTATTTTCGTCTCTACATACAATATGTACTATTGCTACAACGACGATTAGCCTTCCCTATTCATGCATACCCCTATAAAAGATGGTATAATATAAAAATCACTAGCTAAAAGGAGTATTCATGAAATTATCCGAAGAACTCCAGTGGCGCGGTTTTATTGCCGAGCACACACTGGACCAGATATCAGACTTAGACAAAGCTCCGCATAATTTCTATTGGGGCACCGACCCAAGCGCCGATTCTCTACATATCGGCCACCTCGCTGCTCTAATGATGTGCGCATGCTTCGTTCGTCACGGCTATACTCCTTATTATCTTGTTGGCGGCGCTACTGGTCAAATTGGCGACCCTAAGGACACTGTTGAACGCGACCTTAAAGGCCTCGACGAAATCGAGAAGAATAAAGTCGCTCTCGCCAAACAAATCATCAAAGTCACCCACTCGCCAGAAGGTACCCAACTCGTAGATAACTACGATTGGTTCAAAGATATCAAATTCTTGCCATTCTTGCGCGAAATCGGCAAAGCCTTCAGTATGACCCAGCTCCTCGATCGCCAGTTCGTCCAAAAACGCATCGGCGAAGGCGGTTCCGGCATCAGTTACGCCGAATTCAGCTACACCCTTATTCAGGGCTACGACTTCCTCCATCTCTTCCGTGCGTACAATATCGACCTTCAGCTTTGCGGTGCCGACCAATTCGGTAACTGCACTAGTGGCATCCATCTAATTAAGCGTCTCGAAAACGCCGAAGCAAATTGCTACTCTTGCCCACTAATTATCGACAAGGTCACTGGTCGCAAATTCGGCAAGTCCGAAGGTAACGCCGTCTGGCTAGACGCCGAAAAGACATCCATTTTTGATTTCTATCAATTCTGGCTCAATCAATCCGATGAGGCTCTTGAGGATTATTTCAAATACTTCACTTTCATCATGCCAGAAGAGCTCAAGCAAATCCTCGCCGAACATGCCAAAAATCCCAGCGCACGTTCCGGTCAAAAACGCCTCGCTGAGGAAGTTACCAAAGTCGTTCATGGCGAAGAGGCCGCCAAACAAGCTGCCAAAATCACCGCCCTGCTCTTCGGCGATGGTAAAATTACTGACCTCAACGATTCAGGCCTAAACCTCTTGGCTAAAAGTTTCCCTACTACCAAGATTGGCGCTAAACTCGTCGACATTCTTGTTCAAACCAGTCTCGCTTCCAGTAAAGGAGAGGCACGCAAACTCATTGCCAGCAATGCCATCTCCGTTAATGGAGTCAAAGCAACAGAGGACCAAGTTATCGAGAAAACCAGCCTTATCAAAAGAGGCAAGAATAAATTCGCCGTTGTCCGCTAATACTTACTTCTTATCTGTGAAATCTTTTACGCTAATCGCTATATTAGCATTTGCATTTTGTTTATTCTTTTTGCTATCTTTACTTTTACGAATCACGAGGAACGCCACACCCACAATTGCTGCTACGCCCAATACGCCCACCAACACATATAGGTACTTGAAGTTAGCTTCTTTTACGACCGCCGTAGTCGCTAGATAATCCGAATAGTTTTCGAGATCAAACTCCAATAAATCATCTTTAATAGCCAAAGATTGACTCACCATTTTGACGCTACTATTGTCGTAAGCGTACAAATTGACTGAGTCGCCATTGCTATACGTATCAGATACATTTACTTTAAACTTACTTCCACTCGACAATCCGTTTACATTAAAGTTAATATATAACTTTTGTTTATCTCCAACCTCTCCGTCAAGCCGACCATTATCCTTAATTGTAAACAATGAACCTGCATTTATTTCCTCTAGGTTTTCTATCTTATCACCTTCTATGCTTAGTGAATACCGTAGACCGTTCAGCACCTTTGCAACATAACTAGCCTCCGAAGTAGGCAACAAAAAAGATAGGCCTTATACTTTGTTTAACGCAAATTAAATAAAGGAGACCTATCTATGTGTTATTCTATCAACCCTAGCCTCGAAAATACCCCTGTT
>JAIKZA010000044.1 GCA_024682595.1 Candidatus Saccharimonadota bacterium
GCGCCTGGAACTGAGGGTAAGTGTGAATTTAAGCTCAGCAATGAACAAAGTGAAGTAGGTGTTGATTATACTATCGTTGCATCGGCATCTAATAAGCCAACTAACTTAAAGTTTTATTCCGATTCTTCGTATAGTACGCCGCTGACCGCAGCTGGTATTCAGGGGCATCTCGATGCGGGCGCTGATAAAGATACGCAAACTAGGGCTATTTACTGGAAATGGGGATATGAGACTGGCAACGATGCTGCGAGTAAAGCTGCCGGTGACGATATTGACACTCAAGAAGGTATGGCAGCTGGTAACATGACGATTGGTTTCCAGATTTCTGGTGTTCAAGTTGAACCAGTAGAAAATTAATAAATTCTTTTACCTAGAAGCGTGGAGGCTTAGCCTCCGCGTAGGGGATAAAGCGAGAGATTATCTTCTACGTGGGGGCTAAAAAGGAGAGTGATGGAGAAAAAAGCGCAAGAAAGGAATAGGTTCGCGAATACGGCAATTATTTTGCTGCTAATTGCGATAGCAATATTATTATGGCTTCTTTTGAAACCGCAGCCGGAGCCAACAAAGATTCCGACTGGTAATGTCGACGTGTTCGATATTAGAATCGGTTGTTTGTGCGGTGATGACGATGGTGACGGTAAGCCTGATGATTGCGACAAAGACGGTGACGGCGAGGCTGATAAGGTGTCCGATCTAACTCCTGGTTCGGAAGGGTACAAAAGTTATTACAGCAGTACAATAAATGGTAGAACGGAGCCGATGGACGTTAGCACTACTGGTATTGTCTATGTTGATGATGATAATGGTAAATATGTTTACCAGAAAGAGCTACAAATTTTCCAAAACGCCGCTTTTGAATACACGAATAAAATTGCTCCAGGCGTATCAAACTCCTATAATTTTAAGGTTCACAACGAGACGAATAATGCGATCCGTTACAATATCGATTTCGATGAAGACTCCGAATATGCCGTAAATATGCTTTATAGATTAAAGCGTGGCGGTACTTATGTTGTAGGAAGCGATACGGAATGGGTAAGTTCTAGCAATTTGAGCGTAAGTGCGCTAAAACAACTAGCTAAAGACGGTGTTGATACTTATACACTTGATTGGAAATGGCCATATGAAGGCGGTAAAGACGCAGCCGATACTGAAGCAGGCGAGAAAATGACCTCAGAGTATGTCCTCGGCATTAAAGTAAACTTCGAGGAGGTTTAGCTTATGCTGTTGGCACGCAAGATGCGGCGAAAACGTCTAAATAGAATAGTCATACCGGCTTTGATATTGATGTGCTGTGCAATGGTGGTTGGGTTTTGTGTAGCAAAAATGACTAACAGTATATCCACTGGCGCAGAAACGCGTCAGATTGCGAAATGGAATGTAGCAATAGCGGGCTCTAATAAAGAATTTGAATTAGTTGCTGGTGGTAGTGGACAAGTTTATAAATTGACCGTTACTAATAATTCGGAAGTTTCTAGCGAATACAATATCGTACTAACTGGCGTGCCAGATAATGTGAAGGTAGGAATAGACGGTGGCGCTCCGCAAGCATCTAATAATGGTGCTATTACGCTAAGATCAACGGGCGATGCGTTAGGTATTGGGGTAAGCCGATCGCATAATTTGGAATTTGTTGCGCCGATTGATACGGAGGCTATCGACGAGCAGAATATCGCCGTAAGCGTACAATTTAAGCAGGAGATGCCAAGATGATAGCTCATCGTAAAACGGTAAGATGTGGGATTGTCGTAGCGACATTGGTAGCTTTTGTAGCATTTGGTATTACGTCAATAAATACGGTAGCGAAGTATGTTGACGTAGAAGACGATACAGTAACACTGAGCGTGCGAAAGCCACATTATACGGTAGTATTCGACGCGAATGGCGGTACTGGTATGATGGACAACCAGGATTTTGTTTATGGTACGAGGCAGCAATTAACGGCGAATGCTTTTGAGCGAGAAGGATACAACTTCCGCGGCTGGAGTAAGATGGCGGACGGAAGCGATGGCTCTTTTTATGTAGATGAGCAGAGCTTGGTTGATTTGAGCGACCAGGACGGGGATGTAGTGATTTTGTATGCGCAATGGTCTAGATTTGCTTATTATAATGCTGGTCCAGTAACGTTCAGCGGTAATGATAATAATCCTATAAATTGTATTGATACAGGTATAAAAGTTTATGACGCAGAGAATATTAATAAGAACTTTGAAATATCCTTTGATGTTGATCCGAACTTTACGTATAGTAGTTTGGCGACAATGATGAACGCGATGGACGAGGGTGGCTCGCCGTGGCCCGGCATCGTGTTTCGTCTAGATAATGCTAATACTTATGTTTTAATGGCTACTGGTGCTCCTGCCAATATAAAGGTTAGCAAGAGTGGCAATGTCGATCATGTGACGGTAAAGCGTTATAAGGGTGCGCTATATCTTTCGGTAAACGATAGGGAATATCTTGTAGCGGCGAATGCGCCGGTGACACAGCACAACGCACCGGTATCGTTTGGTTGCTCAATGAAGGGCAATGGTGATTTCTGGCGACCATTTAATGGTACTTTATCGAATATGAGCGTGCGTATTGATGATGATAATTCGTATATAGTAAGTTACGATGCAAACGGTGGCGTTGGTAGTATGGATGCGCAACATATCGAAATAGGTACGCCAACAGGTCTTAGTAAGAATCAATTTAAGATGCGCGAACATCTGCTTGCAGGCTGGAATACTGAGGCTGACGGTTCTGGTGATAGCTATGCCGATGAAGAATTAGTACAAGATCTTACAGGAATGCATCAGGAGGTTGTCTTATATGCGACATGGAGGGACGCGGGGAAATATACCGTGAAGTTTAACGCTAATGGTGGGGAAGGTAACATGGCTGATGAACAGTTCTTTGCAGACGGCTTTCCTTATGCGTTAGGGGCGAATGAATATACTAGAGATGGTTACGTATTTGGAAAGTGGAATACGAGATCAGATGGATCTGGAAAGAGTTATTTGAACGAGCAGGAAGTAATAAATCTTGCAGACGAAGGTGGCGAGATCGAGCTATATGCGATTTGGGCAAAAGAGGCTTATACGCACGTAGCAGATAGAGTATTTACTGGGACTGACTTTGATAATACCGGCATTGAACTATTTAACGATGCGAATGTTAATAATGATTTCGAAATATCTTTCGACATTAAAGAAGCCATCAGTACCGACAAACAGGCGACGATGGTGGCAGCAATGGACGAAAGCGGCGAGCCGTGGCCTGGAGTGGTCTTTAGGGTGCAGAATGCCCAACTCTTTGAAATTAGCGCTAATGCGAATGGCAATACAAAGGTCGAGACGCGGTATAATCGAGAAGGTATTAAATCTGTACGCATTAAGCGCACGAACAAGGTATTGTATCTCTGCTTTAATGATAGCGATGATTGTGAGCGTATACTTGATTACGCGAATATCTTACGCACCTTCAACTCTCCGACGGCCTTTGGCGTAAGTTTGAAGCCGAACGGTACGGCTCAGCGGCCATTTAAGGGCACGTTGGCAAATATGAGCGTAATTGTATATCCTGAAGATACTTCTGGCGGCGAATAAAAACCGCCAGAAAAAATGTTTGCAGTGTGTTATTATGGGTATTAGCATGAGCGTGGTAATAGGAATAATAATTGGAATATTAATGTTGATGTTCCTCGTGACGGCGCACGAGTTTGGACATTTTATTGCGGCGAGACGTAATGGAGTCGAAGTCGAAGAATTTGGCATCTGCTTTCCGCCGCGAGCCATAGCCTGGCGCAAAGTTGGTGGCAAATGGCGTCGTTTGAAAAAGAGCGAATGGGGCAACCCGCCCGGAAAAGGTACGATAGTGTCATTGAATCTGTTGCCGATTGGCGGTTTTTGCCAAATGAAGGGAGAAAGTGACGCAGATACTGAGAAGGGTAGTTTTGGTGCGGCGAACTTTTGGGGAAAAACTAAAATTCTATTTGCTGGTGTTACGATGAACTGGGCGGTAGCTTTTGTGTTGCTGACAATTCTAGCATGGATTGGTATGCCACATTTCTTGGATGGACAATTCATGGTTGAAGGTGATACTAAAATAATTGTAGATGAGCCGGTAAAAATTGGCGAAGTGATTAAAGATAGCCCAGCAGAGAAGGCGGGACTAAGGAGTGGTGATTCGGTAATAGCGATGCGCGCTATCGATGACGGGGCGGAGTCTGAAGAAATAGTAAAGACGGAAGATTTGTTAGAATTCAACAAAAAACATGCAGGTGGTTACGTATATATGAATTATGAGCGTGACGGTCATGAGATGCTAGCGGAAATAAAGCTAAATGATAGCGATGCAGATTATTTGCTTGGTGCGGGCATTTCGGGTAGCGTCAGATACATGAGCTCTTGGAGTGCGCCGATTGTTGGGTTGGGGACTACGGCGCAAATAACGGGGGAAACATTCAAAGGCGTAGGAATGCTGCTATACAATTTAGTTAGTGGTGTAGTGCAACAGGTTAATCCGAATGCGGAAGTGCGCGAGAGCGGCGCTAAGGCAATTAAAAGCGCGGGCGATTCGGTAAGTGGGCCGGTAGGCATAATTGGCGTATTGTTCCCGGCTTTTGCGGCGAGCGGCCTAAATAACTTGATGTTCTTGGTGGCCTTAATATCAATTTCGTTGGCATGTATGAATGTTTTGCCAATTCCAGCTCTAGATGGTGGAAGGTGGTTATTAATTGCAATTTATCGTTTGCGAAAGAAGAAATTAACTAAGGCGAAAGAAGAGAAGATTGTTGGGCGAGCTTTTATGGTGATCCTGATTTTAGCAGCTATCGTAACAGTAATTGATATTATAAGGTTGTTCTAATGAGTGAACGTCGTGGTGGACTAATAGCGTCAAAACTAGACAGGACGCGCAAACGTGCAAAGAAAGACGAAAAGTACAAAAAACGCTTGACGATTTTTTGGGCGTTGGCGATTACGTTATGGGTCGGCTTTGTATTTTTTGCGGCACAGATTGTGGTGTTTTTGATTGCGCGCATACTTATTAATGCAGTTAACTGGTCAATAAATGAGAATGTGGCGCAGACGGTATGTATGGTGATTTCTTATGCGCTAGCGTTAGGGGTGCTTATATTGGTGGCAAAAAAGATTTTTAGCGCTCAGGTTACGCGGGATAGTTTGGGCTTGCGCGGTTTACCTACTTGGACGGATATACTGTTGTCGCCGGTGGGCTACATCGTGTCCTTGTTGGGTGCGGTTGCGATAGTATATGTGATGCAATTAATTTTGCCGATAGTGAATTGGTCGGAGACACAAGATGTTGGTTTTAATAATGTCGTATCGTCGATGGACCGAATTATCACTTTTGTAGCTTTGGTGATTTTGGCGCCATTAATGGAGGAATTGATATTTCGCGGATATCTTTATAGCCGCCTGCGCGGGAAGATGAGTGCATTGCCGGCAATAATCTTGGTGTCCGTATTGTTTGGCGCGATGCATGGGCAATGGAACGTGGGGATTGTAGTTGGCGTGATGAGTGTAGTTTTATGTATAGCGCGCGAGATGACGGGTACTATATATGCGGGCATATTGATGCACATGATTCGTAATGGCGTAGCGTTTTATATGCTTTATGTTAATCCGATGGGTTTGGCTGGATTTGGGGCAGTGGTGCCAGTGCTGCTATCATTCTTGGTATAATAGATTATATGCCGGAGTTGCCAGAAGTAGAGACTATTAGGCGTGGGCTGGATAAGTTTATTTTGAATCAGACGATTCAGGAAGTGCATATTTTGTGTGAAAAGAGTTTTCGAGGTGACAAAAAATGGCTATTGGGGCAAAAGATTATTAAGATAGATCGTCGGGGCAAAGCTTTGCTGATTCAACTCGAGAACAATATGTGGATGATGGTGCATCTGCGCATGACTGGTCAGATGATTTTTGTGGGTGATGAAAAGTTTGCAGCTGGACATCCGGATGGCGGTTTTACGGAGAAGATGCCAGGGCGACATACGCGCGTATATTTTGATTTTACGAATGGTACGCATTTATATTTTAATGATCAGCGTAAGTTTGGTTTTATAGCTGTGCTCGATGAGTTGGGTCTACATGAGGACAAATTCTTGAATAAGCTAGCGCCAGAGCCGTGGGATATGAAACCTGATGATTTTTGGGCCATGTTGCAACGTCATAAAGCGGCGCCAATTAAGGCGGTAATACTTGATCAGAGTAACATTGCGGGAGTGGGGAATATTTATGCGGATGAGGGGTGTTTTTATGCGAAGATTTTGCCTTGGCGAAGATGTGACAGTCTTGACCGCGATGAGGCGGATTTATTGCTAATGGGGCTTTGTGAAGTAATGCAGGCCTCGATTGATAGTGGCGGTTCGACAATGAAAGATTACGTACGCGCAGATGGTACGAAGGGAAGTTATTTGGAGAAATTTGCGCAGGTATTTCGTCGTGAAGGACTAGAGTGTCGGCGTTGTGGCGGGATGATTGAAAAAACACGAGTGGCTGGACGCGGCACGCATTATTGCAAGGGGTGCCAGAAATGATAAAAATCTTCTATGGCAACGATCGTCAAAAAGCTCAGGAGGCCGTCAATAAGATTTTGGGGAAGGAATATGAATTAATAGAGGCCGATAGCATTACGCGGGCAGATATGGATTCTATTTTTCGGGGCACGTCTCTATTTGGCGAGAACCGTAAGATATTATTAAAGGATTTGAGTGAGAACAAAGAATGCTGGGAATCATTTCCAAATTATTTAGATACAACTCACGATGTCGTGGTTTGGCTTTCGACATTAGATAAGCGTTCAGTTACATATAAGAACATCTCAAAGAATAAAGCGATTGAGTTTAAGGAATTTGCCGTTGAGGTAAATGTAGATCGGTTCTTGGCCTTTAAGGTGTTCGATGAGGCTTTTGCGGGACATGGGGCTAGAGCGGTAAAGATGTGTGAGGAACTTGAGCAGACGAGTGATGCTTATCTAACAATGGGGGCATTTGTTTCGCAGTCGGGCAAGAAGCTTGAAATAGGAAAGCCGAAAGCCACAAGTGCCATAAAAATACTAGCGAAGGCTGATTTGGATATGAAAAGCACAGCAATAGACGGTTGGGAAATATTGAAAATTGCTTTATTAAAGATTTCGAGCACGAGATAGATAATGAATGTAACAAAAAACCTCCGTTGTTGATGGCGGAGGTTTTTGATTCGATTAAGCAGCGTGTACTTCGACACGAGTGCGTGGCACGCTTTTACCAGAGAAGTGATTTTTCTTGGTCTTTACGAAAACAACTTTACCATCGATGGCTGCATGAATGGTGTAGTTGCGGCTCATGAAGGTGCCAGGACCGGCAATCTTCGTAGCGCCGGTTTGACGAACGAGTACTTCGCCAGTCTTTACCTGTTGGCCACCGAAACGCTTGACGCCAAGTCGTTGGCCGGCATTGTTGTGTAGGTTTTTGCTGGTACCGCCAGCTTTGACATGTGACATACTACTTTTTCCTTAATACTATTATTTGACGCGCAACGATTTGGTCCTCTCGGTAATACAAGAGGTCGTCGTAAGACGCATAACGATACTTTATGGCATTATACCCCAGCTTGTCGATTTCGTCAAGGATATTCACCCCTGAATATGAGCCGTCTGGCCGCTTCCAGGAAGGAGTAGCTAAGGCAAGCTGAGCGCCTGCAGAGATTTGGCTACCGATATTTTTAAGAAAGCCAACTAAAAGCATTTTGGCGTCTTGTTGAAGCTGCTTAAGCTTGATTTCGGCTGGCGGAGCGGAAAGTGGATGGCCGAGGTATATTTCGGAGGCGATATAATCTGGTTTTGTGGCTTTCCATTGATGGTCAGTGGCGTCGCCAGCTTCGAGATAGAGCCTTGGCGCATTGGATTTCTGGAGGCGCAGAGTGCGACTGGCGATCCAATCGAGGTTTTTCTGTGAATATTGAATCATTTTTTCAGATAGGTCGGTGCCATAGGCGGAATAACCCATCAAAACTGACTCTTGGAGAATCACGCCAGTACCACAAAATGGATCAAGTATGGTGCCAGATTTGGCGCCAGTAGTAGCGAGATTAATGAGAATCTGGGCAAGTTTGGGCGGGAGCATGCCAACAAAAGCGTCGCGGGCGGGGCGAGCTTGGTCGCGTTTGGCATATGCGGTAATGTTTTGAGTGCCAATAGAAATGCCAGTATATTTGCCGAATTTGACGATTTCGATGTGATTGGTTTTTTCGCCAAGTTGGTTGTGATGAGAGGCGGCAGACGTGAGGATGGGGGATTTACCGTTCGGTACAAGGCGGACGTTGCGGCCGTGACGTTTTAGCATATTCTTGTATTTAAGAGCGAGCTCCCAGGTTTTGCGAGGGTTGGCGTGTTCGGAATAGTCCGAAATACCAAGAGTAATTTTGCCATCGGGTAGCTTGGATAAGAAATCTTGGATAGGTCCGTCAAGAATCTGTGCCGCCTTGATAGATCCACCCAGACGATTGAGCGGGATTGAATGCGCGGTGACTAGTGCGAGTTGCGGTGCGATGTGTTTAACTTTGCTGCTCGAAAAAATCGCCTCGAGCTCGGCGAGGGATATTTTTGGTTCACGTCCTAGTACCAAAAGGAAAGTCATTGTGCTAATATTGTAGCATATGTTTAAGAAAATTCTAAGTTTTGTAACGCTGATTTTGGTGGCGTTTATTGCATATAACGCGTTTAGCGCTAACGTAGTAATAGACGGTCAGACGATGACGATGCTGGAGGCGACTTGGTACTCACTCAAGAGCATTAATATTTGGGTTTTATTGCTGATTATCCCGGAACAGATTTTGATGTATTATGCGGCAGGGCAGATTTACTTTGCATTTTTGCGACAGCGTAAAAGCTTTAAGATATCGCAGGCAAAATTGACGCGAATCTCGTTGGAGATTAATTTCGTAAATCATGCGCTGCCGTCTGGCGGTACGAGCGGTTTGGCTTATTTGATTTGGCGTCTAAAAGATTATAATATTTCCGCTGGACAGATTAGCTTCATACATATTTTGCGTTATGGCATTTGCGCAGTAGGGAATGCATTACAGACGGTGGCGGCAATTGGGGTAGTTTTGATTGCTGGCTGCGTGATTCCTGGCGGTATGTGGTCGATTTGGCTATCGGCTTTGATCGCTTTTGGGATTATCGGCTTGATTGCTGTGGCGTGGTTAATCGTGCGCAAGCAGAAGAATATCGATTGGTTGGCGGATATCTCGTCGAAGTTTATCAATAAGATAGTGCGTAAGATTACGCGTGGAAAAAAGCGCAAGTTTCTTAAAGAAGAATCAGTCACGAAGTTTTTTACGGATTTGCGTGAGGATTATCTGAACCTAAAAAAGAACCGTCGCGTTTTGGGGAAGCCGATGATTTGGGGGTTATTCTATTCGTTCTTAGAATTGGCGACTTATTGGGTGGTTGCATGTTCTTTGGGGCATCCGGAGATTTTGCCGCAAATTATGATTGCGGAAGGGGTTGGTAGCGTGGTTGGCACGGTTATGGTCACTCCTGGCGGTATGGGTGGCTATGAGGGTGCATTCGTGGCGGTATTAGTGGCCACGGGTGTCGATTTGCATGTAGCAACAATTACCGTAATTGTGACGCGCGTATTTGTGATGTTGGGTACGATTATTAGCGGCTACGGTTTCTATCAGCATGCATTAATGCAACGTCCGGATAAATTCAAGGCACCAGAGGAATAGCCGTGGAGCCAACGCAGGTATATAGCGTATCGGATTTTCAGGCGGTCTGTAACCAAATTATGGAGACCGCTTTTTCGGGCGTAGTAATAGAAGGTGAGGTGGCAAGTTTCAAAGTCAATCAGAATAAGTTCGTCTTTTTCGATTTGAAGGATGAGCAGTCGAGTGTAGGCTGCTTTATGATGAAATTTGCGCTACGTTTTCCGTTAGAAGATGGCATGAAAGTGCGCGTGCGGGCGGTGCCGAAGTTGACAAATTGGGGTAAGTTCTCCCTGACAGTGCAGGCAGTGATGCCAGTTGGTGAGGGTAATTTGAAGAAAAGCTTCGAGCTACTAAAGAAGAAGTTAACAGCCGAGGGATTGTTTGCGCCCGAGAAGAAACGCCCGTTGCCAGACAATATAGTAAGAATTGGCGTAGTTTCAAGTACGCAGGCGGCGGGATATGCGGATTTTTGTAAAATTCTGAATGAACGTTGGGGCGGCCTAGAGGTTCAAGTGGCACATACGCAGGTGCAGGGAATGGTGGCGGCAGATCAGATCATTAAAGCATTGGACTATTTTAATGAACGTGGCGAAGTGCAGGTTATTGCAGTGATACGTGGCGGCGGTTCGGCGGATGATTTGGCGGTGTTTAATGACGAGGCGCTTGTGAGGGCGATTGCGGCTTCGAAGATCCCAGTTATAACTGGAATTGGACATGAGGTAGATGAAAGTCTCTGTGATTTGGCGGCTGACGTAGTGGCGTCGACGCCATCTAATGCCGCGCAAATGCTTTCGCGCGACCGTAGAGAGGCAATAGCGACGATTAGGGGTGACATAAAACGAATAAGTATTTTGTTCAATACAGAGGCGGACAAACGTATTTCGGAAATCCGAAATGACGTGGCGCGAGTGGGGCAGGATATTGTTGTAAGAATTACTACAATAGAGAATGAGATTGTGGCGCAGAGGCGAATTTTGGATCAATTAAACCCCGAAAAAGTGCTAAAACGTGGATATGCGTTAATTAGGGGTGAAGTAGCCATCGATAATGTTGTAGAAATTACAACTAGCATGCAAGAGATTAAAGCAAAAGTAATAGAGGTGAAGGAGCGAAAATGATGAAAAAAGATAAGAACGTCAGCGAAAAGATCGTCGATCTTAAAAATGGGGTCGATTGGTTCTACTCCGATGATTTTAAATTGGAAGAAGCGAGTGAAAAGTATAAAGAACTGACCGCCTTGGCGAAAGAGATTGAAAAAGATTTGGCTGAAATGAAGAATGAAATAAAGGTGATTGAGGAGGATTTTAGTAAGTAGTTGGACGCAAAGGACTTGCGAAAACGCTATTGCTAAAATATAATTGTAGTATGGACCAAAACTGGAATAATGGTGCAAACGGTAATTCCATGCCGGCGCCGAACATGGGCATGGACCCGAATGCCGTGCCGAATAATGGAATGAATCAGGGACAACAGATGAACTCATCTGCTATGTCGCAACAGCAGGCTCCGCAAATGATGCCGCAAGTGTCTCAGGGGCCGCAAATGATGCCGCCAAATATGAATATGGGTGGCAGTGCTCCAGTTTTGAATCAGCCCGGCGTAGCAGTGGCGCAGGCTTCAGCAGCGCCAAAAACTAAGAATACTTTAATTGAGACGCTTATTTTAGTGGCAGTTTGCTTAATTGCTGCAGGTGCGATTGTTGTGGCGGTGATATTCTTTATGCGCTATAACGAGCTAAGTGAAAATTATGATGCAGATCTAAACACTCAGATAGCGGCGGCAAGATTGGAAGAACAAGAAGCTGCGCAGAAGCGACTGAACGAGAAGCTAAAAGAGCCTTACCAAGAGTTTACTGGTCCAGCCGATTACGGTTCTATCAGCTTTGAGTATCCAAAAACCTGGAGCGTTTATGTTGATAAGGTTGGTGGTGGTGACTTTATGGCTTATTTCCAGCCAAACCAGGTTCCGCCAGTATCCGATGGTAATTCGCGCTATGCTTTGCGTTTTGCAATCTATAACCGTCAATACGATGTCGTAGCGAAGCCATATATCAAAGACGTAGACAACGGTAAGCTTAAATCCCAAAACTTCACGGCAGACAATAATGCGATTTCGGGGATACGTTTCGAGGGCGAGATTTCGAAGAACCTTCATGGTACTTTTGTGATTTTTAAGGTGAATGATAAGACTGCGGTTTTGCAAACAGACACCGATTTGTTGATGGAAGATTTCGAGAGAATTCTGACTACTTTGCGACGCAACACCAATTAGTGTAGAATAGGGGGCATGGAGAGTGAGGTTTTTGGAGCGAATTCGAGCGCGGTTGTTGTTGCGCACGAGCTAAAAGGGCCATTGAGCCTGTCGCGCCAACTCGCTCTTTCTTTGGATTTTGAGGATTCCTTGGAGGGTGCGCGGGAGATTGGGCGTCAGATTGCCGCCACTTCGGAGCGCGCTTTGCGTCAAGTTGAAGATTTAACGAGAATTGCGCGTCTAGAGGATGCGATGTTTGAGATGGAGCCGGTAAATCCGCGGATTGTTTGCGATGAGGTGGTTGCGGAGTTGTGGCGGCTATTTAGATTTAATCGACGAGAATTACTAATTGATTATCGAAACAAGCGTAAGTTAGTGGTGGCGAATCGGCAACTATTACGTTCGGTGGTTTATAATTTTTGCCTGAATGCAATGAACTATGGTGGCGAAGAGCTGCCGAGTTTGGTCGCGATTCGAGATAAGGGCGATAAGATTCGGATTGATGTGCGTGACTATGGTCCGACGGTGCCAACAAAGGTTTGGCGCGAGATAAAAAATGGCTTCGTGAAAAAGCCGGTTGATATCGCAATGCGGCCGGGTTCTTCGGGGCTTGGATTATATATTGCGGCGAAGTTTGCAAATTATATGCGAGGCGATTTCGGTCTGGTTCGCCACCGAGATGGTACGAGTTTTTATATTGATTTACCCGTGAGTGGGCAGCTGAGTTTGGTATGATTTTCGTAATTGAAGATGATCGGGGTTGGGAGAGCTATTATCGCCGAATTTTGAAAAAATATGAATTGGGCTTTTTTCATGATGGCGTAGAGGCGATTGCGGCCATGGATGAAAAGACGCCAGATTTAATTATCTTGGATATTCTCTTGACGGGGCCGACGGGGTTTGCAGTATTGAATGAAATGCGAAGTTACTCTGAGCTAGAAAGAGTGCCGGTAATTATTGTAACGAGCGTTAGCATGAAGGCTAGTATAGCCGAACAATACGGTGTAGTTGAGGTGCTAGACAAGGGTAAAATGATGCCACAAGAGCTTTTGGGGGCTGTTCAGGGAGCATTATAATGAATTCTGGAAAAAATGTTCGTCGGCAGCCAGATTTGCGTACGGAGGCAATTGTATTAAGACGGACGGATTACGGTGAAGCCGATCGGATTCTGCAGTTATTGACTCCAGAGGGGAAGCGCAGTGTGATTGCGCGCGGCGTACGGAGAGAGAAATCAAAATTGGCAGGTGGCGTAGAGCTATTTAGTGTATCGGAAGTCGTAATACATGAGGGGCGCACGGAGCTGGGGATTTTGACGGGGGCAAAACTTTTGGAGTATTATGATGCGTTTGTGAAGGATATCGAGCTAATCGAAATGGGTGGCACAATGATGCGTGGCGTAAATGTGCGGGCAGAGCAGATTGAATCACCGGAGTTTTATAAGATATTGAAACAATCAATGCAGACGATGCAGAAGCATGCGGGCGAGCAAACACGTTGGAAGGATATCTTGCGCGCGTGGTGGGGAATTAATTTAACGCGAGCCTCGGGGGAAGATGTGAACTTGCGCTTTGATACAGACGGCGAGAAGTTAATGCCGGATAGGCGGTACTATTGGGACGAGGAACAGGTGGCGTTGGCGAAAGCTGATGCGGGGAGAGTTGGTGCTGACCATATTAAAATGATGCGCTTGATGGCGTCTGGCCCGGCGGAATTATCTTTGAAGGTGCAGGGCGCGGACGCTTTAATAGATGAAATTGGGTATATTTCAAAGTGTTTAGAGCGGTCAACGGGTATATGATTATGTTGTAAAAAGTACAACATAGTAAGAGAGTGTTTTAGGGTGCTGTTGTGATTTTTACAACGGCCATTTTTGTTGTTTTGAGCTTTAAAGTATGAGCGTAACAGAGGGAGAAAATAACGCCTATGCTTGCATTCTGGAGGTGAGTTAGGTTTTTGTTACTCGAAACCCCCGGCCTAGCCGGGGGTTTAGTTAAGTTATACATTTAAGTCTCTGTCATGACTGGCTAAAATTAGAGTTGGACTGTCATTTGTAACACTAATTTTAACTTAAGGAAAAATCATGCCAGAGACAAATACATTATCTCATACAACATGGAACTGCAAGTATCATGTAGTATTTGCGCCAAAATATAGACGTAAAGTATTCTATGCTCAGAAAAGATTAGAAATAGGTCACATATTGCGAGAATTATGTAGATGGAAAGATATTAATATTCTTGAAGCTGAAATATGCCCCGACCATATCCACATGCTTATAGAAATTCCACCGAAAATGTCTGTTTTAAGTTTCATGGGCTATCTCAAAGGTAAAACTAGTCTTATGATCTACGAAAAGTGGGGGAATATGAAGTATAAATACAGAAACAGACAGTTTTGGTGCAGAGGCTACTATGTGGATACGGTCGGGAAGAATACGAAGAAGATTCAAGAATATATTCAAAACTAATTAAATCAGGATAAAGAAACCGACCAATTGCTATTAGACTTAAATGATCCATTTGTAGCAAAATAGACATTTATGCAAGTGACGGTTCAAACATGTGCCTCTAGGCACTGCTAGCAAAAAGAGGGCTACTGCCCGTCCATATAAAAACCACCGGCTAAGCCGGTGGATGTTTATTGGGTGTTTATTGTGCGGGGGTGCATTTTGCAAATAAGGTGGTATAATAAAAGTATGAGCAAATACTTATTCATGATTGGTATTAGCATTGGTGGCCTTCGGGCCTAATATTCTTGTGACTCTGAGAGCAAAAAACGGGGGATAAACCTAAGCGTAAGGAGAGAAAAATGGCAAAAATGGAAGATATCGTTAGCTTATGCAAACGACGTGGTTTTATATGGCAAGGTTCAGAAGTATATGGCGGTATGGCAGGAACGTGGGATTTTGGTCCGCTTGGCGTAAGCTTAAAGAAGAAGATTATGGATGCCTGGTGGCAATATTGGGTGGAAGATCGTGAAGATATGTATGGCGTCGATGCGGCGATTATTATGAATCCGCAAGTTTGGCGCGCTTCTGGCCACACGGAAACATTTAATGATCCGTTAGTAGAATGCAAAGAGTGTCATAATCGTTTTCGTGCCGACAAAATGGATGATAGTATATCTGAGCATGTGACAACGAAAGAATTTCAAGCTTTAAAGTTGAAGTGCCCAAATTGTGGCAAGGTTAACTGGTCGGATATTAAGCAGTTCAATGGTATGTTTAAGACTAGTGCTGGCGTTGACCCAGATAATATTGCATACTTGCGTCCAGAAACCGCACAAGGCATTTTTACGAACTACAAGAATGTTGTTGATACGATTTACCCAGACTTACCGTTTGGGATTGCGCAACAGGGAAAAGCTTTCCGTAACGAGATTTCGCCACGTGATTTCATTTTTCGTTCACGCGAATTTGCACAGATGGAGATTGAGTACTTTATCGACCCAGAAACTTGGGAAGAGCATTTCGATAAGTTATTAGCGGGCTGTCACGATTTTCTAGAGGATAAAATGGGCCTCAAGAAAGAAAACGTTCACGAGTTGGAGGTCCCAGCAGAGGATCGTGCTCATTATTCGAAGCGTACGGTTGATATTGAGTTTGATTTTCCGATTGGCTGCGAGGAATTGATGGGTATAGCGTATCGTACGGATTTTGACCTCAGCAATATTCAGCGTGAAAGTGGCAAGAATATGGAATATATTGTAAAAGGAGGCGGTAAACGCTTTATTCCGCACGTTATTGAACCTTCTATGGGCGTAGAACGTCTCATAATGGCGGTTTTGTGTACGTCTTATGAAGAAGACGAAGTAAACGGCGAAAAGCGGACGCTTTTGAAGTTGCCGGAGCATTTGGCGCCATATCGTTTCTGCGTATCGCCACTTTTGAAGAATAAGCCGGAATTAGTAAAGAAGGCGCATGATGTCTATGCGAGCTTGCGCAAGAAATACGGTAACGTGACTTGGGACGATTCTGGAAACATTGGAAAGCGCTATCGTAAACAGGATGAAATTGGTACGCCAAAATGTATCGTGATTGATTTTGATACGTTGGAGGATGATACGGTCACGGTACGCGATCGTGATACGACTAAACAGGAGCGCGTGAAGATAGCTGATTTGTAATAGAAAGAAAAAGGGTGAGACCGGAATATTTTAACGATTGTTCGAGGCGGATAGATGATGCTCGTAAGGCGGGCCAGATTAGTGAGCACCAAGCGAAAATACTTTACAAAGATTTATAAGGTAAAGAAGAGCAAAAACGAAAGTTAGATCAGGATTTTGTACCGAAAGATCAAGCGAGTTCGGATTGGCGATTATATAGAGATGAAGGGTTACTTAATATCGGGCAAAATAAAAGATGGAAACGGAAACGAAGTGCGCGATGTTAAGTCGAGCTTAATTCGGACGGATTATTCTAGTAGTGTTTTGGATAGGCGAACTAGCTGCGAAATAATGTTTGTAACAGATTTGCAGTGGCTAGACTAGAAAATCGTATATAATATAAGTTAATGAAAAGTGAGGTAAAAAGGCCGCAGGGTGGGCCTAGGCGGATTGTATATTTTGATTTGCTTAGGGCATTTGCGCCTTTGGCGGTAATACTAATTCATGTTTGTCCGAATGCAGCAAAATTGGGCGGTATCAGTTCTACGGATACGGCAGATTTCGTGTTGGCTAATGCGTTGCAACTGATGCAACGCTGGGCGGTGCCGGTATTTTTAATGATGTCTGGCGCGCTGTTCTTGAATCCCAAAAAGCCTTTTAGCTATAAAAAACACTTTAAAAAATATATTTGGCGTTTGGTGCTAGTTTATACTTTTTGGTCATTTATTTATGCGGCAGTGTCAGCTTTGATTCATTTTGGGCCAGGAGAGGGAAGATTAGCTTTCTTCCTAAGGCTGTTTTGTGGGACGCATTATTATCATTTATGGTATCTGATTGCGTTAATTATGATGTATTTACTGGTGCCAATTTTGCGAAAGGTGACGGAAGATAGACGGCTGCTGGATTACTATTTGATTATAGGTATCGTAATTTGCTTTGCTTTGCCAATGATTGGCGAGTTATGCGAAATTATACTGCTCGGGGCGAAAGGATTGAATCCTGCGATTGCTGGTGTGATGAAGGGTGTGATGGATATGACGGAATATTCTGCCGGAAAACTATGTTTATATTTTGCGGTATATTTTGTGCTAGGGTATTTCTTACACACGGAGCGACTTACTAAATTTACGCGTGTGACTTTGTACGTTTTGGGCGCAGTGGCGTTGATGGATGCGATATTGTTGAGCCAAATTAAGTTTAGGTTGCTTGGCCATTCTTGGTCGGGGGCGAGCGAAGAGAATATTAATATATTGGCGCTTACCTATTCGGTGGCGATATTCGTCGGAGCAAAATATGCGTTGCGGAAGGCGCGAGATTTGCCGAAGTGGATTAAGAGTATGGCGAAGTATAGTTTTGGTATTTATCTTTGCCATGCTTCGTTTGTAGATTATGTGATGTATTATCCAAAGAGGCCGAGCATTATTCCGGTAGGACACAGGAAGCTAGAATTGCTATTATATCTTGGCGCATCGTTGGTAATTTATGCGGTGTGTTTCTGTATAACTTGGGTTATGAGTCGAATCCCGGTATTGAAGAAATTTGTATAATGTATCTATTTCTTGATTGATTTAGCGACGGATTTTGCGCGCTTTTGCTCAAGTTCCTTTTCTTTGGGAGATTTTTTGTGAGGTTTGTTTTCGTTTTCCTTAGGTTTGGCAACAAAATTCGGAATAATAGAGCGTAGCTGACTAACGAGTTTGTGGCGGGCGTGGCTGCTGAAGACTTTGTCGAGCCAACCTGGGTTTGGTTTGGAATTCTTGGCCGTAATTATCTCGACAACGTCGCCTTGTTCTAGCTTGGTCTTGAGGTCGACCATTTTGCCATTCACGATGGCGCCAGTACATTGAGCACCGATTTCGCTATGGAGGCGATAGGCGAAATCTAGAGGCATGGAGCCTTTTGGCAAGTCGATAATATCGCCTTTGGGGGTGTAGACGAAGATTTTGTCGGCGAAAAGGTTAAGTTTGAGCTTCTTTTCGTCTATTTTTTCACCTGATGCTAGTTTGGCGGCGGATTCTTGGAGTTCGCGAATCCAGAGAAGATGAGATGGGAGTTTACTGACGCGTCCCTCGGTGTAGGCGGACGTGAGTTTTTGTTCGTTATAGAAGAAAGTGGCAGCAAGACCACGTTCGGCGTAATCATGCATCTCGCGGGTGCGAATCTGAAATTCAACAATTTGTTTATCGCCAGTTATTACAGTAGTGTGGAGTGATTGGTAACCGTTTTGTTTTGGCATAGCGATATAATCCTTAACGCGACCATCCATTGGTTTGAAAAGTGAGTGAATTATGCCAAGGACGAGGTAGCAGGTAGTGGTGTCTTCAACGATAAAGCGAAGCGCAATAATATCATAAATACGGTCGATATTTTGGTTGTATTTAGCAAGTTTTTTATGGAGGGAATAAATAGATTTAATGCGGCCGTCGCAGCTGTATTTGATATGTTCTTTCTTGAGGGCTTGCTCGACGGCTTCTTGGGCAGCTTTGAGCTTTTTGTCGGCTTTTTTAAGGCGATCGGCGGTGAGGTTTTTGAGCTCTTCGTAGCGTTTTGGATTTACGTACATGAAGCTAGTTTCTTCGATTTCGACGCGGACGCGCCCCATCTGTAGACGGTCTGCTAGTGGCGCAAAAACTTCAAGTGATTCGCGGGCGATTTTCTTTTGTTTTTCGGGCGGAAGTGCGCCGAGGGTACGCAAATTATGCAGGCGGTCGGCTAATTTAATAATAAGGACGCGAATATCCTGTCCGGTAGCAATAAGTAGCTTCAGGAGGTTGTCGCCAGTTTGCGGCAAATATTCGTCGAGGTCCTTCATGCCAGAACGGGCTTTACTAAGTTTGGTAACTCCGTTAACTAGAAAAGCGACGTCTTTGCCAAATTGTTCTTCGATTTCTTTGAGTGTTAGAGGGGTATCTTCTACGGTATCGTGCAAAATACCGGCGATGATAGTATCCTCGTCCATATTCCATTCTTCAAGTATTTTTTTGACGGCGAGCGGATGAATAATGTATGGTTCGCCAGTCTTGCGGAACTGACCTTCATGGGCTTTGGTGGCAATATCTATTGCCTGACTGATGCGCGGCGTCGATTTGCTCATATAAATATTATAACAGGGGAAAGTAGTTTAGGCTAACCTTTATATTCTATTACTGAACGGCATGATTTGCATTTGCCAACAGTGCCAATAATTGAATTAGTCTTGCCGCAGTGTGGGCATTTAACGGCGTGTGGTGTTTTTTGCTTACTAGTGATGGCTTTTTCTTTGAGCTTTAGATCGTTTTCTTTGGCGATTTTTTCGTCGCGTTTCTGGAGGTCCGAATAATAGCCGCTGATTAATTGCGAGAGTTTGCTGCTAATTTGCTCTATGATATTGCGTAGTAGAAGAGTGACGATGAGTACGATGGCGGCTGTAGTGAAACTGAAACGGGCAAATTCGAGTAGGCGAGAATAATATTCGGAATTAATGACGTCCTGGAGATAGGGAATATTAAAGGATAAGTGCAGGGCATTGATGAGCCAATTGAGGCAAAAAGGTATTGTTAAAATAAGCGCAAATATCATAATGCAGACGGGAGCGCGGAAAAAATGACGTTTGCCAAGAATAACATATCGAAGTAAGAAGACAATAACGCCTAGTGGCGGTAAAAAGAATAATAGCGCCAGTATGACTGGAATGCTACAAAATAGTTTCATAAAACGGTTATTCATAAATATAGTTTACCAATAAATGGCGATTTGTATCTAGTATAATAGATACAAGATGAGAAGATTGAAGATACATGGAGTTTATCAGCATTACAAGGGTGATTATTATTTAGTTGAAGATACTGCCCGCCATTCGGAAACGGGAGAAGAAATGGTGATTTATCGTCAACTTTACGGAGATGGCGGACTATATGTGCGACCAATGGACTTGTTTTTATCCGAAATAGACCACAAACAGCATTCAGAAGTGAAGACGAAGTATCGGTTTACGTTGCAAAATATTAAAAGCGTAAGGAAATAGTTGCATGAAGCTTTATTCTTGGAATGTGAATGGGCTAAGGGCAATACTCAAGAAAGAGTCGTTGCAAAGCTTTATCGATGCGTATAATCCTGATATCTTGTGCTTGCAAGAGACTAAGGCCAAGCAAGGACAGGCAGAAGTGGATTTGCCAGAGTATGAAGAAATTTGGAATTCGGCGGAACGAGCGGGCTATTCTGGTACGGCAATATTTACGAAAATGAAGCCACTTGCTGTAGCTTACGGCTTTCCGAAGCGTATTGAGGAGCAAGTCGAAGGATGGAGCGATCAATTTGGCGATGCTAGAAGAGAAGGGCGAGTATTGATGGCTGAATTTGATGATTTTTATCTAATAAACGTATATGTGCCGAATGAAAAGCATGATTTGGGGCGATTGAAATACCGGGAGTTGGTGTGGGATCGCGCATTGTTGGCCTATATGCGCGAATTAGACACAAAGAAGGCAGTATTAGTGTGCGGTGACTTTAATGTAGCGCATGAGGAAATTGATTTGGTGCGACCGAAACAGAATGAAGGGAATGCTGGTTTTACTAAAGAGGGGCGCCAGGGAATGACGAATTATTTGAGTAGCGGTTTTGTTGATACGTGGAGGGATTTGCATCCTAATGAGCAAAAATACACATGGTGGTCATACAGGGGCGGAGCGCGCGCGAAGAACATTGGCTGGCGGATTGATTACTTTTTGGCATCAGAACGCTTACGGGGGAGGATAGTCACGGCAGAAATCTATGATAGTGTGACTGGTTCGGATCACTGTCCGATAATGGTGGAATTAAAATAATGTCAGACTACGATTATTGGAGTAAGCAAGGATTGCGGCCATTATTTGCGGAAATTGATATGATGCCACCCGAGCAACGTCGTTTTGCGGGAAAATTGCTGATAATTGGCGGTAATAAGAATGCATTTTTCTCGGTAGCAAATGCGATGACGGCGGCTAATCGTATGGGTGTTGGTGAGGCGCGCGTATTATTGCCTGCAAGTGTAAAAGGGCAAGTTCCAGTAACCTCGGAAGTGTATTATGCGCCAGTAGAAAACAGCTCAGGCGCATTTGGTAAAGAATCGGTGGCGGAAATGTTGATTCAGGCGGATTGGGCAGACGCGGTTGTATTAATTGGCGATGTTGGTAAAAATGCCGAAACGACGGTGGCTTTGGCGGAATTTATGCGTAATTGCCCGAAACCGGTTTATGTGACGCGCGATGCGGTTGATGCGATTACTCCAGAAGTTGCGGATTGGAGTATGCTACGCGAGGCTGAGACGGGCTTATTAATGACCGTGCCGCAGTTGCAAAAGCTGTTGCGCACGCTTTATTATCCGAAGGTAATTACGCTTTCGATGCCCACTAATCAGCTGATAGAGATCATGCATAAGTTTACGATTAGCTATCCCACGATGCCAATAGTAACGTTTCATAACGGGCAGATTATCGTTGCTCAGGATGGAGCAGTGGTGACGGAGGCATTGTCGGATACAGAATGGACCCAAATCACGCTTTGGGGTGGGGCCTTGATGGTAGAAATGGCCATACTGAAACTATGGAATGCGTCGGCGGTTAGCTATAAAGTTTTTGCGAGCGCGTTATTAAATAAGAGCTAGAAAAATCCCAGGCCTTTTGAGCCTGGGTGTGGTGGTTATAAAATAGAGTCAATAAGATTGCGTACGGAAGCCACGACGTGACCGTCCAGAGTGGCATTCTTGACCTCTTTGGGAGCGCTTTCGAGTGCATAACCGTCAAATTCTACAATCATGCCGATGTCATTCTTATCATCGCCGATTGTTGTGATTTTTTCGATTCCTGATGAACGAGCTACTGCAGTTATACGCGATGGCATTCTCTTTGCTGGCATTTTTCCCAAAGATTTCGATGACGTTTGTCATATTGGGATCGATCCAGCTCAGGTGCAAATCGTGGTTCTTGCGTACGTCTGTATATGCAAAGAAGCTGAGTGACTCGCTGAAATGTTTAGCAAGAATAGATTCGGCTATGCGTAAGTCTTCTGCGCGCTCGAACCAAATTCGATATTTACGACTGTGGGGCGCGAAGCCTTGAATTTCTTTATTGTCGCAATAGCTGATGGCTGCGTATGCTTCAGAGAACTGCGTATCCTCAAACTCTTCGGAAAGCATTTGGGGTAAGTATGCGCCGCCTCCCAAATCCTCTGATTGAATAACCTTCCCGCGTGCGGTCATAAAAGTCATGCCGCCATTTAAAATCAGGTAATCCGCATATCGATGGATGCGTGGTAGAATTCTGACAATGTCGGCATAATCGCGGGAAGAGGCGATAATGAAATAGCCGCCTCTTTTTCGCCAACGGCGAACTGCGCGCAGATTTTTGCGCGTTTCGCTGGGCGAATCATGCAGGAAGAGCGTGTAGTCAAAATCGCTGACCTATCGCTATCAGCATAACTGCTTTGATGACAAATCTATCTATCCTAACCATTGCTTATTCCTCCTTGGGCCGCTCGCCTGTTAAAGTGCGAATACGATAGATGTCGTAAACGATACTAACAAGGCTCATGGCTGCAATAATGATCATGACGATATAATTTGCGCGCGCGAGGCGCTCATGAATGACTGGAACCGCCAACGATAATGTGGCGGTTCCGAGCCATACGCAAATTGTCGCCATGCGTATTTTATCTACTATGCTAGCGCCACTGCCGGTTGGCAGTTTGGCATAATTGCGCACGAACCAAATGAAGAATATGACGTCGCGCGCAAAAGTGATTACGATGCATACGTAGAAGATATTCCGATTAATGATTCCAGGAGCATACAGCGTGGCGTTGGTAGCCAGGATATAGGCGACGACCATTGGATAAAAGATAATCTTATCTCCAAGGGGGTCGAGCGCTTTGCCGGCTTTTGTGGTCTGACCAAGCTTTCGAGCTAAATATCCGTCGGCTGCATCGGTCATGATAGCGACGCCCATGATAATAGTAGCTACGATGCCGCTAATTGCGCCAAAAGGCTGTGCAACGAATATGTGCGGTACCAGCACGGATAGCGCCATTCGCCCAATTGAGATCCAATTGGGGGTTCCGACGCGACCGTTGGTATTGACAAGCCAACTCTCGTCTGTTGTATGCAGAGTTAGCAGCACACAGAAGAACGCGTGACAGATGGCTGCCATAGCCAAGACGTACCATGCGTAAATTACAATGGCGCTATTGTTTCCTTCGGCGGATACAATAAAAAGCGCGACCGTTGTTGATAAGCGTAGTACGATCGGGGTAGGCGTATACCAGGGGCCCTTTTCTGTGTTCGGTTTGGTCTGTAGATAGGCACCATGCGCAAAGATCATGATAGTGTCACAGATTGCAATAACTGCCCAAAGGTAGAAATTGCCAGGAAACGAATCGCCGAGGATGTATGCGGCAATATTGCAGGCAATGACGGTAATTTCCGGTGCGGAAATGTGCGTGATTGCGAGCTCTAACCAAGCTAATAGGGTGGGCGATGATACTTTTGATTCCATTTTGAAACCTCCTTTTTAAGGTGCGGAACAATCGTTCATGTTTGCCGAACGATGCAACTACAAAAAGTGTCGCGTCGTTGACTCGACTAATATATTTTAGCATAAAAAGAATGATTAGTCAATATTACCGTATTGGTTCACAACCTATGCAACATAAAACTTGAAACAAAATAGATAGATTCCTAAACTCTAAATAACTACATAAAAAGAAAGGAATCTATCTATGCAAGATTATACCAAACTTAAGGAAAAAGAAGCTATTGCTCGT
>JAIKZA010000037.1 GCA_024682595.1 Candidatus Saccharimonadota bacterium
CGGCGTACTATACGAAGAATCGGAATAAAACTTTAAGTTAGTTGGCTTATTAGATGCCGATGCAACGATAGTATAATCAACACCTACTTCACTTTGTTCATTGCTGAGCTTAAATTCACACTTACCCTCAGTTCCAGGCGCAATCTTTCCATTCACCAAAGTCGCCGCATTATACGTCTTGCCCAATTCGCATTTTAAGAGACCTTCTTTTCCTTCATTCTCAGCCTTAAATGCCCATTTTGCCACAGTTATATTGCCACTGTTGCTCGTTAAGCTTGCGATATATTTCGCATATACGCCAGCAGCTAACCCCACTACGGCAACGCCTAGAATAATCGCCAATGCGAGCATTGTTTTCTTTTTCTTGCTCATTTAACCTCCATCACACCCCATCTCCCTGGGACTTACTTTTATTATTAATATAATAATAACATAAGCCAAATCGAAAAACACTACCTTCTTATAAAAATTTTAACAATCATCAAAAATCCCCCTCTCGGGGGATCTTTATATTATTTACCAATACTCTCGATTTCGATTTCTGAGTATTTCTGGCGATGACCAGTCTCAGTATGAACACGTTTCTTGGAGTGGTAACGAATGACGCGAATCTTGTCGCCAGCTACCTTTGCTTCTACGACCTTCGCCTTCACCTTTACTCCCTTTACGATAGGATCACCAACAGTGGTTTTATCGCCATCAATTACGAGTAAAGCGTCTAAAGCGAGATCTTTAGTTCCTTCCGGGAGGAGGTCCACACGGAGGGTCTCTTTTTCAGCGACAATATACTGTTTGCCGCCAACCTTTACGACTGCTTTTTTCATAAAATTCCTTTATTACTTGCGCTATTATATCAAAAACTCCCCCATATTTCAAGCCTAAGCACAAAAATGTTCAGTGCACGAAAAAGCGCCCTATCGGGGCGCTAAGCTTAGGTTATCGATCGCGAGCGTGACTTTTGTCGTCTTTTGTTACCCGCTTATGCCAGCCAACAATACAGGCAGTCACAGTAGCCGCGACGCCGCCATCCCGGAGGGCGTAAGCGATAAAGTCTCCAAAGCCCAAAAGATATACCGCAATACCAATGAAGAGGCTGTAATGAAGGCACGCAACTATTAGTATAATCGTGCCTACCAGAGACACCGCCAAGCGGAGTATATCGCGCATCTTGCGATGTTTCTTACACTTCTCGAACTGGCTCGGGATATACTTCCTGAAGCAATCATGAACGAGGCAAAGGCAACCCGCTAAGAATAGTACGTTCACAGCAAGTATGCATGGAGCATATTTCGGTGTAAATAATTCTTTTATCATTTTACCACCCTTCTCTCAGATCCTAAACCACAGTTACGCAAGCGTCAAAAAACACTTGATTAGTACATTATACCATGTATATCTAAATAAATCAATAGCTCTAGCACAAAATAGACGCCAGCATACCCGAACTAGCGTCTATTTTTTATAAAGATGTATAAAGGAGCTAATTATAATCTTTTATTTTTTGCCACCGTTACCTTTGATTCCTTTTTGAACCTCGGCAACTTCTTTTTGGCTACGATACCAATAGCTAACACCAGTAATTACACAGACTGCAGCCACTACCGCCAAAGCTATTTCGCCAGGGCCAGTATTTGGTAATTCTGGAACCTGTTTTGGCTCTTCTTTACATTGTGGCAAATCTTTGTATTCGGGTTGGTCACAACACTCTTGTTTGATAGAACCATCTTCATTCTTACATGGATCTGGCTCTTCGCATTCAGGAGCATCTTTGTATTCTTCTTGATCGCAACATTCAGGCTTGATAGAGCCGTCTTCGTTTTTGCACGGATCCGGCTGATCGCAGGTCTTTTCAACCTTGATAGTTGAAGTTGCGGTCTTAGTACCAGTCTGGTCGGTTGTGGCATTAATAATATTCTTAAAGCTATTCGTGCCACAGCTACCATTTTTGACAATATCGTCATTAACCTTTACTTGATAGGTTAAAGTGCCAGTAACATTAATACCAAATAAACCAGTATTAACGCCGTTTGCGACTACCGCATCCGACAAGGTTACAGTCTTCTTGGTTCCATCATCGTATAATTTAACACTTCCAGGAACCAAAGTAACACCCGTAGGAAGTTTATCGCGGAAGGTTACGTTAGTTAAATCTTTCGAACCTGTGTTCTTGAAGGTAATCTTATAAGTTACCGTGTCACCAGGTTTTGCAGTTACATCTTGGAAGAAGTTCTTTCCATCCAAAGAAGCTGTTTTTGCTACTGAAGAGCTAGCCTGTTCCGCACGTAGGCGGTATACGATATGGCCAGAAAACTCCTCACAACCAGGCAATACACCGCTTAGGCTATTGTAACCAATGTAGTCGCCCGTAGTGAACAATTCTGTGCTCAAAACCGTACCGTTTAGCTTACCTTGGTTCTTTATGATTGCTGTTGCTGGAAGATATCTCAGTTCAACATCCTCTTTTGAATCCGTCGTAAAGTAAGCCTCGTCCCACACCGACTTTGGCGTTGAGTCCTCTGCGGAAATCGTTGCACTAATCGTACCCTTGCTAGAAGAGTTAACCTTCGATGGGAATTTGCTCTGAACTTTCACTTTATTAGCAAGACCCTTACCACTACCATTCAAGTTCGAAGCCGCATTGTTGTGGTAGAAGATATAGACTTCGTAAGTCTTACCTGGCGTAATCTTGAGCTCATTTACGTACTTACCGTTACCGCCCACCTCGGTCACACGTACGAAGTCACGCTCATCGCCGATAACATTATTATCGGTAATGGAGTTGAAAGTCGGATGATCTGCCGGTTTCTTCATCGTATAGGTTGGACGATCCGGCCCCCATGCATATGTGGATGCCGCCGGCACCAACATCGCGAACGTCAACGCCGAAAAACCTGCGACTATCAGTCTCCGTTTAAAGTTGATATTCTTTTGTTTTGGCATGTATTACTCCTTTTTACTAACAAAGTCCTTAATTATTACCAAGGGAGATTTTCTCTCTCTTCTTCACTAAATTCCCCATCATTATCTGTATCGTAATTCTGAGCTTCACTCTTAGTTTCGCTAGAAGATTTCGACTCCGCTGCCTGATTTGCCTTGTTGCCACTATCGTTCGCTTCCTTCTGCGTCTCTGCTGCCTTGCTTTCCTCAGCTTTAGACTCTTGCTCTTCTTTAGTTTCATGCGAACTTGTTTGCTGCTCGGCGTGTTGCGATTCTTCCGATGCCGGCTCCGGCTCGCTATAATTGCCCGTATCTTCATGGAAGTCTTTTTTCGCAGGAGTCGACGGCTCTTCCGTCTTCGTTTCTTCAGATATTGCCTCATCGCCTTCCTCCCATTCTGAGCCAGCATCATCGTCACGGAAAACTTCATCTTCATCAAAGTCGGTCTTCTCTTTTAGCCCATCTGGGTTATCTGGATTACCTGGGTTATCTGGGTTACCTGGATTATCTGGGCTACCCGGATTATCTGGGCTACCCGGGTTACCCGGCTCCGGCGTCTCGATTTCTGGCGTAGAGGTAATAATCTTATCCGATTCAGGCGTTCCCGTCTTACGAATGTTCTGCAAACCGCAAGCTTCGCGGAATGTTAGCGTTACCGTCCTGCCATCTTTAGTCTTATATGTCATCACTACGACTTTCGATCCATTCTCGTTTGTCACACAATGCACAGCGTGAGTGTTTTCGGAAGTAATTTGTTCACCATTACCACCAGTGGTCTGCGCATAAACGTTCGTATACTCGCCAGTAACCGTGTCTTCATTAAATTCGGCATCCTCAGTGACCGCAATGAATGTCTCTACCATTTGCTTATGCAAGTCTTCGTCTTCCATCATTGCTTGCTGCAATTCGGCCATCGACATATTTTCGGTACCAGGTACTTTCACGGAGTCGTCCAAATCATAGTACCATGACGCGAACATCGCTGGCTCATGCTTTGCCACTTCCTGAACTTCCTCTCTGAAAGCTTCCGGAGTTGTGTATCCATACGCTTCGCCGAAGTTCCACGGCTTGTCTTTATTTGGATTAGCGTAATTACCAGTCTCATCCGCAAAACGACCACGATAATTGTCGCTAATATCAAAACTCTCGCCATCTTCCTGAGCTTCGGTTGCTGCAGCCGCATCGGCCTCTTCCTGCTGCGTCGCTTCCGAAGCCTTCCCGCCATTAAATGCGCCACCTAAACCTGCGCCAACGACAGTAGATACAGCAGCAGTACCGGCCAATATAGCAGCGGTTGCAGCTACCGCCCTCCCCATATTACCGTTGCCGGTATTATTAGATCCCCTCTCCATCCCAGCATTCTCAGCCGTACCACTGTTACTTGGAGCCTCGGGAGCACGCGGTGTTGGGCGTGGTGCTGGCGCTGGCGCCGGAGCTGGGGCTGGAGCCGGTTCTGGATTCGTCGCACCAGTAGGCTGCTCTCTCGCCTCTCTTAATTTTTCTTCTAGCTGCGTCATTTGATCATGAGAGTATTCACCTTTAACAAATTTTGAAAATTTAAAATCCGTAATAACTCCCTCGGCTAACTCCACGAACGCAGAGTGCGACATGTCTCCTCTATTATTATAGATTTCTCGGCTTCGCTCCTTAGTTGTGCGGGTTTCGCCAGCCGATTCTCTTCTTGGGGCTCTTTCCATTATTATTCCTTTTTTATTTTTATTTTGACCTATTTTGCCTCAATTTTAGCACTAGCATTTCTAATTTGTCAACACGCAAAACAAAAAGAGACCAATGGCTAGCGATTGGTCTCCTTCTGCATTTTTATTCTTTATCGTATAGGCATACTCCTTTAGTTTTTTATTATTTTGCTTTTTCTATCTTATAGGCATACTCCTTTTCTGCTTATTTTGTATTTAAGAAGCTAATTTAGACAGTAAAGCGTGTCCTATTACTTGTCTTCGTTTGGCAAGTTTGGCAAGTTGTTCTGGACTCATTTTTACTTCTTTGAACGGTACGAATTTTACGCGATCATCGTAGCCACCAATTAAGCTATCAAGAGATGAATCGTTTTTACTATCTTTGATTTCCGCTTCTAGCTGAGCCTCATTTTTCCTTTGTTGTTCCTCGAATTGCTCCTGGTCATCTACGATGCCGTCAGCCATTCCCGGAATTGTCATTTTTTCAAATTGACTCATATTTTTGTTTTTCCTTTCTTTTTTGTTTTTTCGTTTTTCTCCTTCCTTATTACCCGATTTTGGAATTTGATTTTTCGTTTTTGTGTTGGTTTCTGTTCCAACTGCCCTTATGCTATCACACTTGTGCTTTTTTGTCAAGCATGCTTATGCTTATTTTTAGCATATTTGTCAAATTTAACAGAGGCGAAAACCCCCTTGAAAAATTCTAAAAATATTTCCACTACCCCGCTATTGATATTTAAAATTATGCATATTTTGCATAATTTCATGTTTTTTGTGGCAACAAAATACGCCCAGCCGAACGATTGTTGCGTTAGGACTAGGCGTATGAATTATTAGGCTTTTTCTAACGAAATAGTTACATTTTCCCCTTCAATTTTTGCTATTTCATCATATCCATAGTTAGCATCAGTCGAGAATTCAGTTGCCAACACCTCATTTTTGAGCATTTCGAGGTGTTTAGCTGGAACTTTTACCGATACTGAAAGTTTAATGCGATCGTCAACATTAAGCCCAGCTTTTTTACGTGCAGCCTGAACAAAACGAATTAACTCGCGAACAAATCCTTCTTCGCGTAGTCCTTTTGTTAGTTTTTTGTCGAGTACTAATTCTTCGCCATGAATAACTTTCTTGACATTAACCTCTTCGGCAATGATATTCTCGTAAAACTTTTCAAGCTTATCTCCACCATATGTGAGCTTCGCCAATGGTTGACGCACCTTAATTTGGCCAAAACCATCATCGCGCACCATTCGCAAAGCCAAACCATCTTTAATAATCTCGCGACAACGTGCCATATCGTCCAAGACTTTCTGGTCAACCTCAACATTTTGCGGATAGTTCAAAAGATGCACCGACTCGCCATCTTCGCCACCGGTCATGTTTTGCCAAAGCTCTTCTGCCAAGAATGGCACAAACGGCGCAACTACGGCGGCAAACTTTACCAATACCGTATACAACGTCCAATATGCCTCAGCTTTATCGCCATCGTCCTCAGATTTCCAGAAACGCCGACGCGAACGTCGCACGAACCAGTTTGAAAGATCATCAATAAATGGCAATACTCCAGCTAGCGCTTTCGGTATATTATATTGGTCCATCCCTTCAATAATTCCGGCTTTGACTTGGTGCAAGCGCGAAATAATCCAACGGTCCAGTGGATTTTTCAGATCGCCAAAAGTTGTCTTTCCAGACGGCTTCCAGCTATTCTTTGAATCCCAACCATCCACACTAGCATACATCGTGAAGAAATCATAGACATTCCAAATCATTGTCAGCTTGCGTGCCGTATCGGAAACATCTTTGTCTATCAAAGCAAAGTCCTCACCGGCAAGTACTGGGCTAGATAGCAATTGGAAACGCAAAGCGTCTGCCGAGAACTTATCCATTAATTCATTCGGATCAGTATAATTACCTAGCGACTTGCTCATCTTGCGACCATCATTGCCAGCTAGTGTACCTGTCGTAATTACATTCTTATAAGCGCACTCACCAAACAGCGCCGTATTAACTACATGTACATAATAGAACCACGCGCGCACCTGGCCAACGTACTCCACGATAAAATCCGCCGGATAGTTCTTCTCGAACTTTTCTTTATTCTCAAATGGATAATGTAGCTGCGCAAACGGCATCGAACCAGATTCGAACCAACAATCCAACACCTTATCTATACGCTTAAAATGCTCACCATCGATATCGAATTCAATCTCATCTACCCATGGACGGTGATAATCTTCCAGACGTACACCCGATAGCTCGTATAGTTCATCATAAGAACCAACAACCTTTATCGAGCCCTTATCACCCTTCCAAACTGGCATTGCCGTCGCCCAAAAACGATCGCGCGACAAGTTCCAATCTGGTGCCTGTTCGATATTCTTCGCAAAACGACCATATTTCAGATGAGCCGGGAACCAGTTAATATCTTCATTCTTCTCGAGCATCAACTCCTTGCTACCTTCAACGTCGAAGAACCAGCTCGGAAAAGCTCGATACATGATACGCTGCTTGCTGCGCGGATTGAATGGGTACTCATGTTTGATGTATTCAATCTTCCAAATTACACCTTTTTCCTCTAGGCATTTTGCAATAAATTTATTACCGGCCCACACCTCAATGCCGTTCTCGTCCGTATCGCGCACGCCAATCTCATGCAATCTTTCAGCCCACTCTGGGAAATAATAGCCATTATCATCAATCGTATGACGTACGGGAATCTTATTACGTTTCCCTAAAGCGTAGTCATCCTCACCATAGGCCGGCGCAATATGCACTACCCCCGTACCATCTTCGGCTGAAACGAAATCCGCCGTCCAAATCTTATGCGCATTTTTATTGCGCGCAATCTCATCATTCACGTCAAACAATGGGACATATTTTAAGCCCTCCAGGTCGCTTCCAGAATACGTTTTAAGGGCCTTAGCGTCCTCTCCAACGAGTTTTTTCGCCAAATCCTTAGCCATAATCATTTTGTCGCCTTCGACGTCATACAGGCCATATTTGA
>JAIKZA010000038.1 GCA_024682595.1 Candidatus Saccharimonadota bacterium
TGGCAATGTGCTAGTATTTGATTTGCGCCAAAATCTCGACGAGCTACTTGTACAAGAAGAACCAAAATTCTTTCCGACCGTAAAAGAGCTGAAATATAATCATTGCCCAGCCGTAGCGCCAATCGGTGTATTGGAACAGGGAAGTGGATGGCAGAAAATCAAATTAGATAAGGCCCAAGTCGAGAAGAATCTCCAAGCATTATTGGCGCACCCAGACTTTATTGAAAAAATGCGCACTGAAAATGAAAATCGCGAAGAATTCCCGCCCGCCACCGATCCAGAGTCGGCGCTGTATGACGGCTTCCTGGATAATTCCGATAAGACTCGTTGCGATGCGGTACGTCGCGCCACTATTAATGAATTGACGGATTTTCATCCCGATTTTCATGATCCGCGCTTACCGGATTTGCTATTGCATTATAAGGCGCGCAACTTCGAGCAAACGCTTTCCGAGGCAGAACACCAGAAGTGGGAAGAGTATCGCATGAGTAGAATAAAGGCTCGCCAGAACTCATATATTAAGGCTATCCAAGAAATCGCTGCTTCTCCGAATGCGGACCCGTATATTTTGGAAGAACTGCAATTATGGTATCAGTCTCTACTGCCATATTAAGTCGCGCTCATGCTCGCGAATATCTGAAAAAGTCATTATAATTTAAGCATGCAGTGGTTGACGGGCATCAATTCATTACGGTTTTTTGCAATTTTTTTGATTGTCGTCTATCACTTTTTTCGCAATTTTTTGCCGGGCGGCTTTATTGCAGTCGATATCTTTTTTGTAATATCTGGCTTTCTAATAGTAGGTAAGCTTATTTGTGAATCATCGCGCGGCCATATACATTATGGACACTTCATTGGCGGGCGCATATTGCGGATTTTTCCAGCCTTGTTGGTATGCGTTTTAGCGACTTTGATTGTGGCTCTATTTGTACACCCTGACGTATTGGCTGGCATGAAACTAAATACGATTGCGGCATTGTCTTTTTCAACAAACATCGTGCAGCTACTGACTGGCGGGTCGTACGAAAATACTATTTCGCCAAATTTATTTCAGCATACTTGGTTTTTGGCGCTCGAGATGCAATTCTATCTTCTTGCGCCGTTGTTAGTAAATGCCGCACTCTCGGTATCAAAAAAGCATAAAAGCGCCGTGAAGAAACTTGCTATTATATTTCTTGGCCTTGCGATTATTTCGGATTTATTGCTCGCAATCTATGGTGGCGTGTTTGGCTTGCAGGATCGAGCGTATTTTACAATCGATTCGCATATGGGCGCTTTTTGTCTCGGTGCGGCCTTTGCGGCTTTCAATTACCTTGTGCCACGCACTCCAAGAACGCCAAAACTTATACCAACTCTCGGAATTTTGATTAGCTTAGTTACGATCTTAATCTTATCTTTCAAGCTAGACTACGTAAATCCTATGACCTATTTCTTTGGCCTACCTTTTACAGGCTTCCTGACGGTAGTTATAATATTTTGCATTATTAAACTGCAACCAAACATCCACACGCGCCGCAAACCGGCAAACTTTATTCGAGTTTTGGAACGATTAGGCGCATTGTCATATGGTATTTATCTATTTCATTATCCGCTCTATATTCTCCTACCGAATCTCCTACCCGCCGGCGTGCCGTTTTGGTCTTATGCGGTGATCGATATTATTCTTAGCGTTGCCACGTCGGCCATAATGAATAGGGCGCTACATGTGGAGCGAAGGTTAAAGATGCTTAAATATTACAAACGACGTCGTTTTGCGTATGCTGCTATTGGTGCCATTCTTTTAATTCCGTCAATTTTTAGTTACCTACGCATACCTACCACTTCTGGAATTGCCGACCAACTCAACGATATGTCTGCTCGCGAAGAACGCCTGGAGGAAGAATCGGTCGAATATCTCGGCATAAGTAACCTAACGAATATAATCGATAGTACGTTAGACAATCAGCTTGGGCTGGCCGCAAAATCCACCAACCTACCAAAAGTCAGTAGTGGGGCTGGTGCAAAAAGTGTCAATACGGCCAACGTGCTAGTCTTAGGCGATTCAGTTACGCTCGGCGCAAAGGAGGCACTGGAATCAATTATTCCTGGTGCTTATGTGGACGCAAAAGAATCGCGTTCGATTATCACCGCCACGGGAATAATTGCCGGATACTCCGCGAAAGGGAAGTTGCCAAACACTATCGTGATTAGTTTAGCTACAAATGAATATAATATTACAGATTCACTTTTGCAGGATATTATAAATACGGCCGGAAGAAGTAAAACCTTCGTGCTCGTGACGGCTTATGCCGGACCGCAACAACCGCGCGAAAAACAGAATGCTTCACTAAAGTCATTTGCTGACAAACACGACAATGTCTATATAGCTGATTGGTGGGAGATTGCGCATAGCGATTGGTCATTAATGTATGCTGACCATATTCATCTAAACCCAGAAGGGCGAATCACTTATGCGAATTTGGTGCATAATGTTATAAAGGATGCACAAAGATGAAACAAGGAATAATAGAACGTCGCCGCATGCGCCGCGAGATTCGTAAAGTTAATCGTATTGCACGCGTAGACAGCCGCCATTCGCAACGGGTGCTCGTTACGGTGGCTTTAATTGTATTATTGATAACTTTTGTCGTAGCTGAATGTTTTGGCATCGTCTGGGCGAAACGCGTGCATGATCGTAATTTGGTTCGTAATCTCGCCGATGAGGCAACTATTGAATTAAGCATGGTTAATGCTGGTCTAATGACTGGCGACCATGCGCTTTTAAAAGATTCTCATCAGAAGTATCGCGTGACGCTTGCGGAGCTTAATGTAAATGGCTACATGAAGCGCAATCAATTGAAATTACTAGATGATTTGAACAAATATGACGAGCTATTGAGTGTCGAAGAAGAAAAAACTCAACTGACCAAGTTGCATACTGCTATTATGATATTTCAGGAGGAGCTACGGAATGTCGACTCCAAGAAAATCAGCTCCAAGAGTATGGTTGAACTCAAAGAGTATTTTCAAGATTTTCGAGATAGTCTAGATTATCTCGACGGCAGCCAGTTTGATGAGATAAAAGCACGACTATCTAACTATAGCGAAGAGTTAATTGCGGTAGTGGATAAGATTTCCGTCTGCGTAGGTACGTGCACGGAGAGTACATTTAAAACGCGCAGCTACGAGCTAAAAGAAATATCCAGAAAATACGGCAAAAAGTTGGTCGAACTCGATGCGTCGTTATCGGATTATTATAGTCCAGCTAGACTAGTCGAGTCCCTAAAGATGCTACAATAAATGTATGTATAAAATTCTTTTTCCTGAATCTAATAACGATTTTATTAAAGCTGCTGCTACCCTACTGAAAGGTCAGGGTGTTTGCGACCCTATTCTTGAAGAGAGTGATATGTCTATCGCCGGTAAGAAGCTATCTGAAGGGTTAGCGGACGGCATGGTTGCCGGGATTGACTTTTCTTCGCGTGATGTCATTTTGGCCTGTCGTGACCAGGTTGGCATCGCCGGTCAAACCGACCCATCCGAAAAGAAGACTTTTTCTAGCCTTTTTGTGGCCGACTTTACAGATGGTCGCCGCTACATTGTTTCCGATGGTGCAACCTGTAAAAATCCAACCGCCGAGCAACTTGCGGATATAGTTATTCTTGTTTACGAAGCTGCTGTTAAAATCCTTGATGAAACTCCACGTATTGCAATGCTTTCTTTCTCGACTTTCGGTTCTGGCGGCAAGGATCCTTCCATGGATAAAATCGCTGAGACCATTAAGCTCGTCCGTGAGCGCAATCCGGATATTTTGATTGACGGGGAAATGCAACTTGATGCAGCGGTCAATGAGCGTATTGGTAAGAAGAAAGCTCCGCACGGTTCGAAAGTGGCCGGTCGCGCCAATGTATTAATCACCCCCGACATTAATTCTGGCAACATTCTCTATAAGTCTCTAGAGCAGTTTGCGGGTGCTAAGTTGGCCGGACCAATCTTGCTCGGCTTTAAGAAACCAGTCTCCGATCTCTCGCGTGGCTCCACGGCGGAAGATATCATTTTTACTACCGAGTGCCTCGTTGAACTTATTTAATGCTTATGCTACACTGAAGGCATGAGCACTAAAAAATCTAAAACATCCATTCGCGTTGTCGTTAATACGGCTCTATTGGTCGTATTGGGTGTCGTATTCGCGGCTATCTCCACTTTCAGCGCTTATCGGATGGTCGAATATAATAATACATTAACGAGCACACACCATCTCACGAATCAAGCAAGCGTTTGCTTCGACGAGAAAGAAGATGAGGATGGCGATAGAATGACTTATAATGAGGGCATCTGCGAGCCGGGGACCGAAAAAAGAGCTGACGACCCAAATACTCTAGCGCTCTTTCTCGATGGCGAAATTGCCACGGCGCAAGATATGAATGCTTATTTCTCGGCACAAGTTATGGTTATGATTGGTGGCTTCTTCTCGATCTCTAGCATATTTGCTGCCATTATTTATTGGAATCATAATAAAATTAAATAATAACCATTAAAAA
>JAIKZA010000055.1 GCA_024682595.1 Candidatus Saccharimonadota bacterium
CGCTCTGCTAGGCTTAAATGTGTATAATGTTTGGTAGGCATCGTATTTTCTCTCCTGTTTTATTGGTTAGTTTGCAGAATCTATTTTACAGGAACTAAGAATACGATGCTTTTTGTTGCACTTGAGATGTTAACTTAGGGCTATGCTTGACAATTCGTGACGTTCGTGCTATAATCAAATCATAGTCTTTGCGTGGCGCGAAGATGTACCTGAAAATGCTCAAAAAGGGGGTTTTAATATGAAAGAATATAACGTTGAGAAGAACAGTTACTTTCATGCTCAGCGGGACGCCAAAGAGGCACTCTTGAACGCCGTGGCTAATCCCAGCGAGTCTGCAGACATCGCATTGCAGAAACATCGCTACGTGATTGCCCATTTATTAAGCACCGTAAATAGCGGGACCAGCCTTACGACCAGCACGGTGGACCGGGTGGAGTGCGCGCTCATGGGTTTTGTTATTACGTTCCTCTCTCTGGCGGTAATAGCTTCGGTGGAGCCCCTCAGAGGGCTCTACGCGACATTGAGCCGAGAGGCCTATATAGTATGCTGCTACTTGGTTGTAGGCACGGCCGTTGGTGGCTACGCCTTGTGGAAGCTCTCTGTGCTATTTGCGATCAGTGCAGAGCAGAAGTGCCTGAGTGGTCTGCTTGGGCGGATTGATAAAAACCAGGTGGGCAACCACCTTGAAGAGTTCTATGGGCAAGCAGTAGATGACGCTAGAAGCGTAATACTGGCGTCTAGGTCATACTCTTACTCAGACATAACTGCCAAGCTGCAGAGCCACCGTAATGTGGTTGCGCAGCTACTGGATGCGGCGAACGGAGGGGCGTCATTAGATAATAGTAGAAATACTTATACTCTAACGGCCATCTGTGTTCTCTACGCCATTCTGTTGTACGGAGTGCTTCTCGACCTGCTGGGATTTTCCGTCGCCGTCCCGGAATTCTTTGAATCTCCGTGGGTCCTTTTGATTGTCGTGTTAGCGGTGACCGCAATCGTATCTGCCATATTGGGGACCCTGATAACGGCAACCATCCAGTCAAACAGGCGGCGGACTCTGAGCAATCTACTCAAGCAGATTGACGACGAGTTGAACCAGGTGTGATCGGTCTCTCGTAACTAACAAATGAGCATTATTGCCCCGGCGGCGGAAGCTACCGGGGATTTTTTATTTCTTGCAACATATGGCCGTCCTTCGTGCGCTGGACTTCTGGCAGGGCTCTCCGCGTGACATTTACGACGGCTTCAAAGAGCTCAAGATGTCCTGTCCTGGGGGAGTTACGATCGAAATGAGCTCCTTCTCTTGATCGCGTTAAACGGCGCAGCTACGACTGCGTTGATGCCGCCCAGGCTTTCTGAGCGGTTTTTCTTGCCCAGAACAAGCTATAGTTTGATTTATTTCGCGTAATGTGGTATAATCAACATAATAGTTAAATAGTTCATTTATAGAATAGGAGGGGGTATGCTTAAAAAGATAAACGTACGTAAAGTACTTTTACTTTCGGTATTCTTTATTGTCGTGGCTCTCATTAGTGGCGCATTGGCCATTATATTAGAGACTGTGCAGAAATATAGCTACAGCGGCTATGAGAGCGATATCGACTACCGTGTAGAGTTTGGCGACGAGGGCTTCTTCTATGTCAAGGAGAGCAACGCGCACTACATGGACGGCAGAGTCCTCGATCTGCAGGGGCTGGCTAAAGATTACAATCAGACTGCCTCGAAAATGACCGAAAATGACGAGGGTGTGCTCATATATGAGTGTGTGCCTGAAAATGGAACGCGCATCCGGGTCCATGGCAGCAGGGGAGTCGACATTCCGTATGTGGAGGGCACTGTATATACGGGCCATCCTTGCACCGTCCGTGTATTCTTCTATGACGATAAGGACGAGCGAACAATTATGCTCCCTGACGGCAGTCGCATTTCTCCTTTGGCGGCTTATGTCGCGCAGTTTATGTTGGATAGCATATGGAACCATCCAGATGAATTCAAAGAGCGTTTTCTGCGTCTCGAAAAATGGGAGAACGCAGCATGTGCGGAAGTTTCCGTACGCTGACTATTAGACTATCGACACCCGCCCGGGCCTCCCGGGCGGTTTTTCATGATTAGATTTTATGATAAGATAAAACACAGGAAAAACATAATGTTTTGCCATGTAAGATTGGCAAAGTTTTTTGTACTTTAGGAGGTTTATATGAAAGAAAGCTTGTTAATTGTCGCTCAATATTACTCGCAAGTGTCAAGTCGTTGCGGACAAATAGCGCGCGAAAACGCAAGAGATAGCAAATGCTATATCACATTCAAACAGTACCATTGGGGCGAAATTCAGAGAGGCAGCGTGCCTCTTGCGAATGACCCAGAACGTCGCGTAGAGCTTGCGGAGCAAATAAGACAACGCGCTGTCATGACAAAGAGTGATTACGTTGCTATTGCGTACGAGTCGCTTTTCCCCGCAGGGCGCGATATCAGCAAGGCGCTTCAGGAGATGAGAGCTCGTGGCAACGAGCACCCTATCTTTATCCACGCTTATGATCCGGTGGCAAAGGCGCTGAAGCGGCAGGGTATTTCGAGAATCATTGTTCTTGGCGACCGTAGCCAGATGGAGCTGAAAGACGCAAAAAGGTTTTTCAGCAGACGGCACGGTATTCAGCTTGCTAGGTACAAGAGATGCTCGCATCTCAATGCTAATGCGGAGCTCATCTACGAGATTATTCTGGAACTAAGGGAACTGCAGAGAACGGACTATATGTCGCGCGAAATTGTAGAGCGCTACGTCAAGAACGTGCTCAAAGAAGAAAAACATCGTAAGGCTGGCGCCGTCGTAATCCTGGACGCCGATTTGGCAAAACTGATGAAGATTGCGGGAGTAGAGACGATCGCCGGCCTGCCCGTATTTGATGCGTGGGAGATGTTCTATGACGAGTTAGCTTCCGTTATTCGTGGCAAATAATAATCCCCCTCCTATTTTCGGCGAAGCAGTTCGCCAGCTCGGCACTTTGCCGGGCTTTTTTCTTTGGCGAAAAACTTACTACGTGAGTGACTTAAGTGCTTGAAAACTTAAATACTTCTGATTATAATTAAAGTATGGATAGGGTCAGGATGAAAAAGCGGTATTGGGGTATTTTTACCACCGTTTTAGTGGGAATCGTCTTGCTACTGGCAATCTTTTTAGTCGCTTTTCGCCTCCTTGGTTTTGAGATTTACACTGTTATGTCCGGTTCGATGGAGCCGGCTTATCATGTTGGCTCGCTTATTTATGTAAGACCAGTTAATACGGACGAGCTTAAAGAGGGCGACGTTATTACGTTTTTGGCAGACAAAGATAATACCATCGTTACGCACCGCATTGTTGAAGTAACAAATGAGAATAATGCCACGCATTTTCGCACTCAAGGCGATGCGAATAATGTGCCTGACGCAAAAAGCGTCCACTATAAAAACGTCCTAGGCAAACCAGAGTTTACCATTCCGCTTCTTGGATATCTAGCATTTCATATTCAACGACCGCCTGGCTTATATATCGCAACAGTAGCCGCCATCGGCTTGCTGTTTGTGGTCTTCTATCCGTCTATTTATGATAAAAGAAAGGAGAAAACTGCGAGCAAAAAGAAAAACTAGCCCAAAAGGCAATCTGGAGTTATTTCGAAAATTGTACATTAATAGGGAGAAAGGAGGTTGATGAAACAAAAAGTTTTAATCGTTGCATTAGCTGCAGTCTGCTTAGCGGTAACTGGTTCTACTGTTACACTATCGTACTTTACTGACACAAGTGAAGTGACCAACAGCTTCTCTATCGGAAAAACAGATGTCGAATTCTTTCGATGGTATAGTCCAATTCCTCGATATTACAATAGCGACGAGGCGCCAGGCGTAAATCAACGCTACGAGAGCTGGCTAAGTGCAAGTAGCAACATGCTGGTTGGTGGCAAGAGTGTCGCGCTCTATCCATATATATCGAATACTGGCAATATGCCCGTCTATGTGCGTATGCGCATGTATATTCCAAGCGGGTTATATGATAAATACGTCACATTTGCGCAAGCGGAAGGTATTGTTGGTATCAGTGCGGAAAATCAGGACAATACTGAGTGGCTTCGCGCTTCGAAAGATGTAACTATTGAAGGAAAATCCTACCGCGAAGTTACATATTACCGAAAAGAGCCGCTCGCGCCAAGGCAGCAAAGTTCCGTTGCGCCAATTACGAGCATAGGATTATCGAAAGACGTAATCGGCGAAGATGTAGATCTGAGCGGTTTTGTAGATAGCAACGGTAAATTGGTAATAAAAATGGCCGCCGACGCCGTACAATCATACGGGTTCGACACGGCAGTCAAAGCATTCCAATTTCTCGATAATAAATAATAAATGAAAGGAAAAACACAATGACAAAGCAAAAAGTTTTAGCAGTAGCCGGCGTTCTCGGTATTGCCGCCTTAGTCCTCAGCGCAGGTACTTTGGCTTATTTTACGGATAAAGAGACTGTCACTAACACCTTCACTGTTGGCAATGTAGATATTGATTTAATCGAGTCGCAATTCCATCGCGTGAATGCTGGAGTGACCACAGCTGGCCGCCTCAGTCACGACACGTCTGTGTTTCCAATGAGCGGAACGGCCAGCTCTGCCCCAGAAGATTCCCACGGTTGGACTGGTGCATATTATACCGATGCTCAAATAGAGAGCGATGCAGCAACATACCAAAGCGACTATTTAGCCAATGCTGGCGCAAATCTCGTGCCGGGCGCAAATGTCATGAAAGCTCCATATGTCAAGAATGTTGGTAGTGTTGATGCATATGTTCGCGTGCGCGTACTTGTCCCAGCAGAACTCGATAATGGTATTTTGGGTAGTAGCATGTACACTAGCACAGCCGTTTCTAGTGGAGCTACCACTTTGACTACTACCAATAACCTCGAAAAAGATGGCATAATTTATAATCAATATGCGTTTACCTATGTCGACCCAGTTAAGGCTGGCAAGATGACATTCTGGAACGTCTGGGGAGATATTAAACTTGGCGAAAATGTAACTCAAGAACAAATCGTCGACTTGAAGAATCGTGGCTTCTTGACTAACGACAGCAAGTTTAATGTTCTAATTGAAGCCGATGCTATCCAATCCGATGGTTTTGCCAACGCGACGGACGCATTTGCTAAATTCGATAAGTAACAAAAAATAACTAAACAGAATCAGGACAAACTCATGACTAAGAAGCAGAAGTTACTACTAGTTGGGATCGTCACGATCGCTATGGCGGTGGTTGGTGGTACTTCTGCTTTCTTTGTGACGTCCGACC
>JAIKZA010000070.1 GCA_024682595.1 Candidatus Saccharimonadota bacterium
GTAATGACGCGTCCAACATCGCTAGCAACGGCAGTCTTTGAGTAGGCGTGGCAGGAGGTGTTGTTAGTGCTATTTACGCCAGCAATTTGGTAGTGATTGCTTTGGAATGGCGCGTTTTCGTTTAATGTGAGACAGGAATAACTCTTGTCGTTATAGGTGTCGCGAGCATAAGTATTGTTATTAGTATTCGATGGAGATTGTTCATTTAGCTCAACGTTGTCTCCGACTGGAAAAGCATTGCCGGCATCGGTGCTGCTACGGTTGACGGTGCTATGATATTTGAGGGGTGAATTTTGACGCTTCTTAGATATTTTTTCGCCAAATAGGTAGTCGTTAGCATTTACAGTTGCGATTTGGGTAGGTGATGTGTATTGTCTAAGGTTGCCAGAAAAAGTGTAAGTAGTTTTGTATGTATTAGCATTTAAGTTTGAGTTACTGGCAGCATATTGGCCACCCGCACACCCGCCATGTTCGAATTTGATGGAATCGCCAGGGCGTGCCCAAACTGGATTTGCCTTTTGAGTGTAATTGTTGCTAGAGGAGAAAGCATTTGGGTTTGCGTTAGAGTATGTGAAGCTGCCGCCGAGGCTAGCATTAACGACTCCGATGCGGCCAAGGTTCTCGCCATTATGGATGCCAAACTTGACGCTCGTATTGATGTCGCAGGGCTTCGGGTCGCGGTAGACTTTGACGCATTTGTGGGCATCGCTATTCTTTCCACCATTGGTTAGTGCAGTGCTTCTCGTATCGTTATAGGTGAGAACGTCGCAGATTACTTTTGTTTCGCCATACTTAAGGGTGCCCGTATATGTGTATCCGTCAGATTCTCTGATGACGGTGCTGCTTTCGCCTTCGGCTAAAGTAACTGAATTTGCGCCCGTGGCAGGAATGCGTTTTCCGCTAATTGCTGCGCCGCTCGTGGAGCCTTGTCTCATCGTCGAGAACCACCACATTTCGACATCGCCTCCTGATCCATCGCTATTTCTCTTTATTGTATTAGTGAATCTTACTGAATATGAGCCATTACTTGTAGTGACCTTGTTGCCCGCAGGTGTAGTGGTTTCGTTTACTGGGTTCACGAAGTTGGAGCCGTTTAGTTTTACTTTCGCCGCTACGCTTCCTGTGAATGTTGCGGGTGGGCGGCTTAGGTGAACGCAGTGCCTGCCGCTTATCTTTTGGCCTCCTATTGTACATGATTTGCCGTATATTACGTAGAAGTCAGATTTAATGTTTGATCTTTGAAAATGAAGTGTTTGCCAATAGGTCTTGCTGTCCCCCGGGCTCAGTTTAGCGGAGATGGCCGCATTATTTTTTGGCGACTCTCTGGTTTCGCCTTTCTTGAACTTTGTTAAGGTGGTCGTCGATATGATAGTGCTCCAAGTAGTGTTTACTCCTGAGTTTAGGTAGTATTTTTCACTCTCTTCAGTATCGTTTGAATCTTTGCGCGTGATAGAGTGACTAAAATTCACGGTATGATTATCCCCTGAAACGGTTATTGAACTATCATTGCTCTTTGCCGTCCCGTCTACTTTAATTGAGGTAGTGGCATCATATAATGTGCCAGCAGGCACAACGAAGTCGGTGGCACATCTGCTGCCGCCCCATGAGAATTTGAATCCGCTGGGATCTATAATAAACATGATTGATGTCTTTTTATTATCATTGTCCTCGTCTTTAGCGTGGGAAAATCTTATTTCCTTATTGTTGTTTTCTAGATCTATATGAAGTTCGTGATTTTTTGACAGATATATTGGAGCGTTGAAGCCCGATATTAGCTTCACGTTTTCGGCCCAATGGTTGCCGTTTTCATATAAGCCGCCAGATATTTTATCGGAAATGTCGATGTCGTCGAATTTCCAAACCATTCGTTTGCTGCTGTTAATTAAGTTAGAAGTTCCTTTGTGATATAACTTGACCGTGAAATCGAACCTTGCGCCCATATCTTCTCCTCCATCGCCTTTATAGCCAAAGCTACCGAAATGTAGGCCGTAACCTATGGTGTTGTCGCCATAAACTAAAGCTACGCCCCTGGAGGCTGTGCCACTTCCTTTTTTCATTGCGACGCGGATGTTGGTTATTTTTATTTCAATATCATACTTGCGCCCCTCCAGATCCTCCGCTGCGTCTGAGAAAAAGAGAGTGATATAAGCATCTTTGAGGTCGTCAGATGTATTAGAGTCATAACCGGCCGATATGGATTTATCGTATCGTATGCTTTTGCCTCTCCCTAAATCCGTAGTGTTGTTGTCATATGCGTTTTCCATTCCCTTAATATTTACTCTATAATCACCTTTGTTAATAGCGACTTTAAAATGATTAGATGTAGTAATTGTTGCGTCGGTTATTTTAGTTCGCCACCTCTTTAGTACGACGTCGGTCCCTGCAGGTATAGACCATTCACCGGTATCTGGCTGGTTGGCTAAGATGTTATTAGATATTGATAATGCCGCGGCTGTTTGGTTAATGTTTAAAAAAACTATAGCAAAAAAGCTTATTACTAGAAGTGGCATAGCCGCGCGTTTGTACTTGACGATTGTTTTTGTTGAAAGTAGTGCCATGATTACCTTTCTTCACTGAGTGTAATATTAGTGAGATATTTAACGAGAGCATCATTCAGTGAACTAAACTGATATAGTTCTTCGCCATTTATATAGTGATATTTATCGCCTGATTTATAAATTTGTTGATCTATTCCGTCAAAATTGTCGATATAATTAAAGTCAAACAGGAGATTATCTTTAATGCGAAACTTTATATGTTCCGTGGTACCATTTAAATCGATTTCGCCATCGCTATCGTAGGCATAAATTCTAGCATTCGGATTAATATCATTTATAATTGTCTCGACATCCTTTTGCGAATACTTGCTGTCTATGACTTTTTCTAGTATTTTTAGCATATCCGTACGCTCTTTTTGCAGTATCTTTTCGTCGGACTCTTTTTTCCGCTGCTCGACGACTTCTGTTATTCTATTGTCAATATTCGGTACGACGAGCTTGAATATTATGACAGTTGAGACTATTAATACTATGATTATTAAGAAAATATACTTGAGTCCCCATATTTTCTTAAGTAAATATTTTATATCGCTAATGCGTTTGTTTCGCTTGATTACTTGTGCGTCATGTTTGCGCTTGTGCTCTTCGGTTTTTTTGCGTTTTTCGGCTTCTTGCTGGTCTTTCTTTTTTTGTTTTGCCTCTTTGATTTTGCGCTTTTGGGAACCCTCGACGTTGACCATTAGCTCTTTTCCGTCTGAGCGGCTAATATTTGCGGAATAGAATTTGATGTCTTCTTGTTTGATTGGCTTTTTATCTATATCTGATTGCTGCGAGCTGGAAGATATTGCATCTCGTAAACCATCAATGTCGTTCGAGTCGGTGTTAATATTTGGCGATTCGGCTACTCGCTCTATTTCTACCTTTTTATCATCTTCGCTATCTTTGCCCATTTATTCCCTTTTAAATATATAAAAGCGTGTTACCTCTCTCTTCTCACTCTCCCAAATTATTTATAATTTTAGCATAAGAATATACAAAAAACATAAAAATTGTTTATAATTGAATTTAATGATGGTTGAGGTATTTTAATGTATCCAGATGTCAATAGGCGTAAATTTTTGATTATTATATGTGTGGCGATTGGCGCAGTGATTTTGTCGATAGTGATGATGATTGTAAAGACCGTTTCAATTAATAATTATGTCGGCAATAAGGCCTCTGACGATGACGACTACCAGAATACTGGCATAGTTGAATATGTTGATGAAGACGATTTTGAAGTGCCTTCTCTTGACCGTATTATTGGTGTATGGGGATGTAATGATGATAGTAAAATGATACGGATCGATGGAGCGGGTAACTTCATAGACTTAACCGAAAATAATAGCCGAAAATATCTCTACGATAGCGTGGACGGGTACTTAAATGTATCTGGCGGAACTGGTCCTAATTTGGAATATATGCTCTCTACGAATGGCGCTTTGTTAAGAATGGCCGATTCGGCTACGTATGCTATATTGAATTGCTACATTAGGGAGAATTATGAAGAATAAATTCTATTGGCTTTTGGCTTTTGCATTTATGGTGATTGGGACATTATCTTTTTCAAATAATGCCACAGCCCTAACTAAGATTAGTAGTGGTATAAAACTCGTGAGGCACTTTAAAAACGGAGATAATTGCGGTGTTGGCACAGATTGTTTTGTCGATAATGATGGTGATGGCGAGGTGCAGGGCTTTACTCTAACGCCAACGCATATTGTAATCTCGTTTTTAATTGATGAAGGTGGCTATAGCCCAACGACAAAAAGTAGGATTTATTTTATAGATCGTAAGACTTTTAAGATTATCAAGACAATACCGGAAAAGAGACATTTTTCATGTAGTAGATACGGTGACCCCGGCTGCTACGGTCATGCCAGTTCTTTTGCATATAATTACACATCTGGCAAATTGCTACTGGCAACTCAGGCGGGGACGTTTGTGTTTGATGATGTGACGATGAAGTATGAAAAAAGGATAGACGGTGTTGGTAGCGCTAAACTTGCATATAATCAAACATACGGCTGGTATTGGACCGGGAATGAGGGTCACAAGATTAAGGACAGAAACCTTAAGACCATTAAGGATACTAAGACGGATAACTATAGCGGTACAGAGTACGAGGAGGGGCCTGCTACTTGGGGGAATTACTTAGTGGTAAACGACTTGGTCAATGGGCATGGTGCAATTTTACGTTTTTACAACCATAAAGAAAACAAGCACGTAAAGGATATTGAGATTTCTGAAAGTGCCGTAAAGACTGGGCTTATTGAGGGGATGGCCTTCGGTAGCGACGGCGGTTTATTTATGATGGTCCCGACGAATAATGCTCGCACTGGTTGGGGGCATGGTGCTGCTATTTATGCTGTTAGCGGTAAGACTTTGGGTATTAGTGAATCTACAAATGTCGATATCAATAATCCGTTAATTGTTTCTGATCCGAAAGGTGGCTGCGACCCGTCGGATGTAAATTGTGAATGTGGGATTGCATCGACGCGCAAGCATTTAGACCCTAAAGATAATCCGCCCGTAACGGTTGCGCCTACTCGTCAGATTCAATGTACTTCGATTTTGCCGGGTAGCTTATGCTCGCCAACAAACTCTACGGCGTCAATTGGCAGTATTATTAACGGAGTAATTGACTTCTTGACTATTTCTGCGGGGATGGCTGGTACATTGGGAGTTCTTTTTACTGGCTACATAGTAATGACGGCAGCGGGCGATTCTGGCAAACTTGTGTCAGCTAAGAATCGTTTCTATGCGATTGTAATTGGACTTGTGCTTTGGTGCGGTATGTCTATTGTATTAGACTTACTGATTATGCCGATAGGAAGTTTTTCGCCGGTTGTGGATACTAGCAATAATTCTGATTCTGCTTCTGGTGGCGGCAATGGTGGCTCTTCTGGCGGTGGCACATCTGTAACTAGCAGTGTGCAGCCAACTTGTATTAAGTTAAATATGACAGATATAAAGGTGGGTGTCGGTGATTCGAAAACGATAGGTTATACGATATATCCTGCAAATGCGACCAATATAGGTGTGACGTGGACGTCCGACGACGAAAAAATTGCGACCGTGTCAGCCGGCAAAGTGAAAGGTGTGAAAGTTGGCGAAACGACTATTACGGCACGAACAGCGAACGGTAAATCTGCAAAGGTAAAAGTTACCGTGACTGGTAAGTCTTCGGCAAAAATTGGTAAAAAATACGGAGTATATCTTGGGCTTGATTATAGTGATAAAAGTAAATTAAGCAGACTATATAATCATGACCATGTTGTAATAGATTTTCAAGAAGGATTCCCGAAAGCGTTTATCGATGAGCTTCATGCTAAAGGCATAAAAGTATATTCTTACCTCAATGTTGGTGCAACCGAGTGGACAGATGGCTCCCGGTATTATAGTGGTGATAAACGTTTTAAAAACATTATTTTAGGTAAGTATGAGGGTTGGGATGCGGAGAGGTGGGTAGACGCGTCTAGTAAAGTGTGGCAAGATTTCATTACGGAAGAGCTCGAACCGAAATTGAGAGCTAAGGGCGCCGATGGCTATTATATCGATAACTTGGATGTATACTATTATTACAAAAGTAAAAAGCCAGGACTATATGCGGGTCTGCAAAATATTTTAAGGAAAATTCATAGTCGCGGTATGGAGGTTATGATAAATGGTGCGGATGATTTTGTGACTAGATCGATTCAGGACGGTTCATACAAGGAATTGTTTGACGGCGTAAACCAGGAGGAGGTTTTCTCGGATAATGAAGGTCATAAACAGAATTCTGAAGATACTGAGTACTTAAAGAAGTATCTTAAGAAAGTAAAAGCGGCAAACCTCTTTGTTTATCTTCTAGAATACGGAGATAACAAAGATCGGGAAAAAACGATAAAGAGCTACTGCAACCTTAACGGTTTTGGTTACTATTATTCAAGCAGAAAGCCATTCAAGGAGCTTATATAGGGCTTAGGGTGATATTGCGGCTACGCAATATCACTGGCAGAGGCTGTTGTGGCGATTAATATACTACTATTGGCTTTTGCTGTTCTAGGCTAGAGGACTATCTTGTCTGACCGATGTGTTTATAGAGTTGAGGATTGTGCAACATAAGAAAAACCCGCCAACTAAACTGGCGGGTTTATTCATCTTGGTCTTTACTCTCGATATTTCGTGTATTGGATATGGTCGCTGATTGCTTCCTCTATAGTATCAAATTCGGTCGCCGAAACGCCATTGAAATGGGTATATTTGGAGTAGTTACTCTTGAGGATATAGGTCGTAACGCCTTCGCTCCTGTCGTAGTATATTATGTCTTCCGCATATATATTTCCATCGTATGTAACTGGCTTGAAATCAATAAACTCGCGGGAATCTTCAAGCAGAATTTTGCCCCAATCTTCTCCGGTTTGCACTTCAATCTTTTCGTTGATTTCTTTTGCGAATTGCTTAATCTCGTCAAGCTGCATTTCTGTTTCGAAGTTGTAATATACTTTTTGCATATCAGTATAATCAATATCGAAGGGTTGATCGTCTTCTGTTTGTTGGCCGGTTTGAGTCTTATTGACAAAGACGATTGCTGCCGTAGTGATTGTGATTGCTATAAACAGTAGCACTACTGACGATGTTATAATGATGCTCTTTTTCTTCATTTTACCAAATCCAGTTTTTTGGTTTATCGTTTATTCCTTTGAGTGTTACGTTTTGATCGATATCCCATAAGCGTACGGCGTCCCATTTACTATAGTTACTATATTCTGTGCCTTTGAGCGAATCTGTGTCGCGGTACATGATTTTTTTGTAGTGCATACTTCTATTAAAACGTCCTCCGCCATCATAAAGTACTACTATGTCTTGATATACTTCTCCAACTATAGCGATATGTTTCCATTCTCCGCCCGAATAATAATGTACCCAGTCGCCAACCTGTAGCTCATTGGCGTGTTTAATTTTAGATTTATTGTGGTGTGTGTTTTCAGATGTCCAGCTATTGCTAGATGATGGTAGTTGTAGGTTTGTTTGGCGGATAAAACTGTCTTGGCTATAATTGCAGTTGCCGCGGACGCGTTTCTTGATACAACTCTCGCCCTTGTAGCCTTTACCAAGCTCGTAATCTATAGCCATTTGGACATGCCTTCCGCATGGTCTAGATTCGCTAGATTTCTTATATTTTCGGTCGTCGTAGCCATAATAGAACCCGTCAGACGTTCCCTTTTTGGCGACTCCGTGACTATTGTGGTCTTCTCCCCAGACTGGCCAACGGCCACCGGCACTATAGTCCGGCCCGTAAATTGAGAAGACGCCGAAGAAGTATTCTGCTGCTTCTTGCAAGTCGGCGGCGGTCTTGATCGGGATTTTTTCATCTTTGCCGCCAAATTTTGAGAACACTCCCCCTAGGCTGTTGATATAGTTGGCATATCCACCGTGTGATTTTAGGAATGAATCGTGATTTTGCCAATTAATGCCGTCCATGTTCTTTTTGACGATTTGCCTGGTCTCTTCGCGAAAATCTAGCCATCCGGAATACTTTACGTTTGTTGTGGCCCCTGTAGTTTCTTTGCCGCTTCCGGTATTGCCACCGTCATCTGGATTGTAAGGATTGACGACGTAGCCTCTATCTGGGCTCTCTACGTGTACTTTGATAATTCCCTGGACTCCTGGCTGTGAGGCATTGGCGTTTTTTGTCTTGACCGTGATTATTGTATCGCCCGGCTTGACTGCTGAAATGAGGCCAGCTATGTTTACTTTAGCTATATTTTCGTTGGCGCTTGTCCATTTTAGGGTTTTATCGGTCGTGTTCGTTGGATATACTATTGCTGTTGCCTGAGTAGTTCGACCCACTTGTAACGATACGGTGGTGGGGCTGACTACTATTCTTTCGGCTAGTGTTTTATCGTAGACTACGATTGTGGTTTGATTCTTGACGCCGTTTTTTGACGACACAACGATATCTGTTTCGCCTTTTGTAACGGCCGTAACTTCACCCGCATTATTTACGTTAGCAATAGATGCATTATTTGACTTGTAAGTGAGACTTTGGTCTGTGGCGTAATCTGGAATAACTCTTGGGTTAATCTGTAAAGTTTGACCAACAGTCATGGCGATTTTGCGCATTAAGCTGATTGCCTTAACTTCGGTGCGGTTTTCGTCTGGAGCTGTTGCTACAGTTTCGCCTGGTAGCTGTCCATAAATGGCGCCGATTACTAGATCCGTGAATGCAAAAGCACAAAATGTCACCACTAGACCACTAATGGAGTAAAATATTGCCATTTTTGCTTGGGATATTTTTTGCGCTTCGCCTTTCGATAGCATCAGGCGTATGCCTGCGATAATGATAACTATGGCAGCTATAATGCCAATTGCTGTAAATACGACGTGCAGAACGTCTTTGACGCGTTTCATCAATGCCAATTCTTCGTCGCCATGTTGATTGCCGCACAGCAGTGGATCTGAATTTCCGGCTATCGAGCACGCATCGCCGCCTGCGAATACATATGCTTTTGGCATAATAGCAAGCGTTAGCGTAAGTATGAGTGCAAGTACGACCAGTATGGTTGGGAGCTTGTTTTTCATATACCAGTTACGCTTATTCTGTATTCGTCGTATTCTTGGATGCGGTTTCCGTAGAATTGGATTGACGTTTCTCCTTTTGATGGAAGCGTTTCTTCCTCTATTTCGCCGCTAGCGCCACCAATTATCTTACCGTCTTTATAAAATACGATAGTCGCGATTGGGTTGTTTACGGAGACGCTACTATTATTTCTGATTGTGCAGGATATGTTCTCCTTATTCTCGTCGTCAATATCGGCAACCTCAAATGAGTTGCTATTTGTTTGCTCGTTAGCATTGTAGTTGCTATATTTTAAAGTCTTGCCGTTAATGGTGAACGCCATATCTGTAATGTTATAGTCGCTCTCTTGAATTATGTTGCTTGCGCAGTAGGCCTTATCGTTTGGGGCTAAATATTCGATATAACATGCGTCCACAATGCTTGCGACTTCCTTGCCGTTATCGTATACTTCTGCAGCTACCGTTATGTCGCTTGCGTATTTGTTTTTTGAGGTGTTTTCGACTTCTAGAGCTAAAGTGATGATATTTTCATTACTTCTTTCGTCCCTCGTAATAGTCCAGCCTTGATTAGTGACAAAAATGGTGTTGTTTTCTTTAAAAATCACAATGCAGACGGCAATTATGGCTAAGATGATAATTACGATTGAGGCTATAATAAACACCAATTTTAGCCTACTCTGTTTGGCGGCGTTAACTGTTGAGGCTGGTTGAAGTTGTATATAGTTTTGCTCTTGCATTGATTGACCCCGTATTAGTTTCTACATAAGCGTTATGCTGTTATGATTATATCACGCTTTATTCTTGCTTTGTCTTGAGATATAGGGAGATTGCCTCTTTCTTCGTTTCTACGGCATATGTACCTATGCCGCTATAATATTCGAATGTTCCCGTATCGGTTTCTTGGATGAAAATTGCGTAGTCGCCTTGGCCCTTAGTGTATATAAAATTACTTACCTGGTCGCCATCAATATCGAACGAGATATACTCGTCATCGTCGCCAAAATCGATGCTACCTGAATTGTCGACTATTTCTATTTTTCCAGAATTCCCGATTGTACTCTTTAGTTCGGTAAGACTGATTGTGCTAGGGAGAGACGAATATTGTATAAGTGTCTGCGTATTTTTAGTGCCGTCTTCTTTTTCGTTAAATTCGTTTATCTCTTTGACGGTCCCGTCTGCGCCTCCTGGCTTTTGATCATCGGGCGGAGTTTTTTGAATATTCAGGATGACGATTGTGGCTGCGATTATAATTGCTGCTACTACGATGGCTGAAGCAATGATAATAATGGTGGATTTTTTGTTGAATTGTTGTGGCGTCTGGCTAATTGGTGGCATGGGGCTTAGTATTTGATTTTGATTTTGCATGTTAGCTAATCCTCCCTTACGATTAGATGATCTCTTAGGGCTTCGTCTATATTACTGAACTCATTGGTAACGTAACCATTAAAATGTTGGAAAGTGTTTTCGCTTGATTTCATGATGAAAGAGTCATTGTCTCCGATAGCCTCGTGATAAACGAAATCAATTAAGGTAGGTGGCGCGTCCGCTTCTTCGATAATAATGTCGAATGTAATTCTTTCGCTTGAACTTTTATCTGCAATATAGCCATTGTTCTCTGTGATATAGAAGTCGTATAAGTCTTCTACGTTTGAAAACTTTTCTTCGGCGTCGTCTAGAAAAACTTTTTGCCCGATTAGTTCTTTGCTGAGCTTCATTAAGGGTGAGTAGTCTTTTTCGAGAACCCCTGAACTGATAGCTTCGCGAATCTCGGCCTCTATATTCTTTGAATTAATATTTACTAGGATAATGCAGGTAACTATTATGATGGCGATTGCGACAGCGCTAACGATGATTGGCGCTATTAGATTAATTTTATTATTAGTATTTGATTTCATGGGTTCATGCCTTTTAGATATACGCTTTGATCGATCTTGAACGGCCTAACGCCGAACCACGATTTAAAGTGAGAGTAGCTATCGCTAAGTCTGCCGTCGCCCGTGCGTTTGAGCTTGTGCTTAAAGTAAGTTGATTCTACGAAGCGACCTCCGCCTTCGTACATTATGACGTAATCGTCGTATACTTCCCCAACGATTGCAACGTGTCCCCAGTGGTTATATCCAGAATTCCTAAAGAAGTGAACCCAGTCGCCGACTTGAAGCTGGTTTGTCTTAGTGATTCTGCCCACTGGGCTCATTTTTGTTTGGGTTTTAAACTTCGTAGAGTCGATTTGGAACAAGTCGGTTGTTTTATTGAATGTTGTTTGGGATGCGTTACAGTTTGTGCGCACTTTTTTCTTTTTGGATAACAATTCATTAATTTCTGCCTGCGAGTAGCCAGAGCCAGCATGGCGGTCGCCATGGCAATTGTGGAAGCCGTCGGCTGCGCCAAGACCCCACTTGTGGTATGTCTTGCCATTGTCGTAATCTGGTCCCCAAATTGTCCAGAGTCCCCAAACGTACTCTGCTGCATATTGCAGCTCTGCGGCGGTTTTTACTTTAAATTTCTTGTTCACATTATCCGCAAAGATCCCGCCAAGACTCTTGACGTATGCCGTGTATCCGCCGAGTTCTTTAATTTTTGATTCGTAGTTACACCAGTTAAAATCACTTCGGTGCTGGTTGATAATTTTACGCGTAGCGGCTCTAAAATCTAGGTTTTTGGGTGCGTTTTTGCCTACTGGTGCAGGTTCGGTTTCTAGGGAACCGTCCATTGCGCCGCCCTGTACGGTCACTAATGCGGTAGCTGTGACGGATTTATCCTTTGAGGCAACGATGATTGTGGCTTTTCCAGCACCGACCGCTTTAACTTCTCCGGTTTGAGTAACCGTGACGGATTGTGGGTTGCTGCTAGTCCAAGTAATGGTTCTATCTAGGGCGTTTCGTGGCAATACCTCGGCTCTTATTGTGGCGGTTTTGCCAATGCTCAGAGTGAGGGCTGTGGGGTTGATATTGATTTTTTCGACGGAAATTGGTTTAACGATGTGTATTTTTACGTCTTTTGTTGGTCCGTCTGCAGATATGATTGTTATGGTTACGTCGCCAACTTTCTTTGGGGTAACTTTTCCATTTTCGTCTACGGTTGCAATGCTAGCATCGCTGGTCTTGTATGATAGGCTCTTATTTTCTGCATAATCTGGGATTACTACTGGTTTAAGTTTTATGCTTTGATCGATAAGTATCGTTGTCTCGTTAACGGCTGAAATAGCTTTGACCTTAGCGTGCTCGGTGTTTCGCTGCCTTATTTTTTCATCGTCGGCGGCTGAGGTTTGTGTGTTGCCTTCTAGTGCGTTTATGGTTAATGTTGTCGCGGCAAATGCCGAAAGTGTAACTATGAGGCCAAGAATGGCGTACAAGATGGCTCTTTTTGCTGTTTGGACTTTTTCCGGCGAGCCACTGGATGTCATTAGGATTATGGAGCCGATAATTATTACTACTACTGCTGCTATGCCGATGAATGTATATACGACACTGAGCACGTTGCTCGTGCGGTTTATTAGCTCTCTCTCTTCATTTGAGTTGTGGTTTCCGCATAAGATTGGATCGCTGACGCCGGCTGCGACGCAGACCTCATTGGCGTAAGTATTGGTGACGGCAAATAATATTGAAGCCGTTGCTAACAAGATAGCGAACAATATCGCTTTGATTTTTCCCATATTTACAGTTTATAACACAAGCACTATTTAAGAAAGGCTTTAAACCATTCCGGCTATCAACTGTAGTTTAATATGACCGTTTGAGCGAATGGCATCGTATGTTTCGAGAAGGTTGTTTAGTTTATCGATAAATTGTTGGTTGCTTGTAATGAAGTATGATTTGTAAACTAGTTGGATGGATGCGTCGACTACTGCTAGGGCTTTGGCGCGTGCGTCTTTCTTGTCCTTCGCGATGGTATCGCAGAATTTTGGCAGATCTTTAGGTTTGCACGATATGTACTTTTTTGCCAAGTCGAGAATTTCTGGCGAAACTTGGGGTGGATTATTAATCTTATCTATTTTTGGTAGGTAGTAGTTTTGGGCGCGTGATTTAATGGTTGGCAAGATTTCACTCGCATTCTTGACTAGAAAAATAAAATGCACATGATCGCCTGGCTCTTCGAGGGTCTTGAGAAATGTATTTGCTGCCGGTTCGTTCATTTTCTCGGCGTTTTCCAGAACTATGGTTAATTCGCTGGTTTGTTTACTATGCACTAAGCTGGATATATTATCGATATCATCTTTTGAGTATATCCCCTTCTCGTTCGGCTTAAAGTGGTTAGCTTTTGGTAGAATAAGGTCGAAGCTACTTTCTGGCAACTCGATTATTGCAAAGTTTGTTTTTCGACTGATTTTTTCCGCTTCGGAATCGCTACTTAATTGCATTTTCGAAATCTTCTGGTAGCTCTGCCGTAAACGTTTTGCGCTCTCCGTGTTCCTTGCCGGGGATAGTTATCTCTAGAGATTGTGCATGGAGATACATCCGGTCGGCTTTTGCGCCGTTTGGATTATAAACTGGGTCGCCAAGTATAGGTGTGCCGATATGGGCCATATGGATACGGAGTTGATGAGTGCGTCCGGTTTTTGGTTTTAGTTCTACTAGGGCGCGCTTTTGCCCTTGCTGGACAACTCGGTATTCCGTAATTGCTTCGCGCCCTTTGGCGTCTGGTATGAAAGTAGTTGGTTTTTTTAGATTGCGCGCAAGCGGGACATTAATAATGGCGTGTGGCTGTTTTGGGATTCCCTCAACGATTGCATAGTATGTCTTGTGAGTCTTGCGTTCTTGAAATTGTTTTTGCAGCTTGGCTTTGGTTGCGAAATTCTTGGCTACTATAATTACGCCAGACGTATCACGATCAAGGCGATGAACGATTTCGCCCCAATCCTCGATAGCTGATTCTGGTGAATAATCGCCCTTTTTGATAGAGAGCATGCCGTTCGGTTTGTTAAAAACGATGACATTTTCGTCTTCGTAGATAACGGGTGGTTTTTGAGATTCTATAGGTTCTGGAGCGGTTAGCTCAATTTGGGCGTCTTCGTCTATTAGATAGTTTGGCTTGTCTTGTACGTCGCCATTTACTGTTACGCGTCCGTCTTTGATGAATTTTTGAATCGTAGATCGGCTATAGCGAGGATACTGTTCTAGCGCGGCGATGTCTAGTCTTTGTAGTGATTTTTCGTCTTGTGAGGTAGAATTTTTATCGTCAAAAGGAATGTCGCCGTTGATTTTGCGAGACAATTCTGGCTTGCTGAATTTTTTACCCATATCTTATATTTTAACATCTTTTTGCGATGTTGGCTAATTGCGACGCTTGGCTCTGGCGCGCTCCGTGGCTTTCTGGCGTGCTTTTTTGCGGGCGGAGCGAGATTTTTGTTTTTCGGGCATCTGGGATTTTCTTTCGATGATTACATTGCGACGCGAATCGGAATTGAGCTTACGCAGGCGACTGAGTGCTTCTTCGTATAACGTTGAATCGAAGTGTGGGAATGCATCGAGAATACGGCGTTGCTGGAAACTCAAGACATCGCGAATGCGATTGTTCTTGCCGATTCTCATCTCAAATACGCGGCGGCCACGGCGTATAAACTCCAGGAAGTCGAGCCTGCGCTTGTCGATGGCTTTTTGATACTCACGCAAGATGCGGTTGAATTTCGATAGTGCACGATTAGTGATTACGACGTCGACAATAAAGGTAATGAGTATGATTGAGAATATGGAATTTAATAATGCGGGTGACAGTTGCGCTGTGATATTTGCGACGTTTTGATGGAAATATGGTGCCACTACCGCTCCTAGACCGAAGACGAAAAAACCTTCCAAACAAATGCGACCATTTAGATTGAAACGGCGAGGTGCGTAGTCCCACCAGCGTGCATGAAATATTAATTCTAGTACCCATGATGTGAGATATTCGAGTGTGCAGGCAATGACGGCGCCTAAGATGAAGCGGACAGCTATACTGTCGATGTTATTTGTAAAAAAGATGAATAACAAAGCCCCTGCTCCATAGATGGGACAATATGGGCCGTTTAGGAAACCGCGGTTCACGAAGCGACGTTGCGGGATTGATGTTATGAGCGTCTCCCAGGCCCAGCCCAGGAATGAATAAATAATGAACCAAATAAAATATTCTGGAATATTATTTATATTCATTTAGAATTTCCTCTACTTTTTTGTTGTAGATGGGCTTACCGAATACTTCTTTTGCGGAGCAGATTTTGTCGGCAATTGTGACTATGATGGCCTCGCGGTAGCGTGGCGGTCTGATGTTTAGTGGCCACATATGTTTCTTAATAACGTCAGCCTCAATTGGTGAAATTGCGAAATCTTGCGCAGCATTCTTTAGTGCAAGGCTGGCGTGCGTATATCCATGTAGGCCATGATGTGGCTCGTGCCAGTCATAGAGGAAATAATCGTGCAACAGCGCGCCACGTATCATAGCTTGGTAGTCGAATTTTAGGTGCGTTTTGCGTGCTATTGCGACCGCCATGCAGGCAACCGAGGTAGTGTGCTTGCGTACTGTGGTGTCTCCATGTTGGATAAATTCATCGCATTTCTTATGTTCCTTGGAACACAAAATATCGGCACCGTAGTGTGCGACGGCATGCTGATTTGTTGTCTTCCTGGAGATTCGTTTGCGATTATTGCGCATGCTATTTATAGAGTCCTACTGCTTTCTCTACTTGCAATAGTTTGCTGTTTGCAACTTCGTTTGCATATAGCTCGCCTTTTTCGAGAATAGCCTTGACGTCGTCGTCTGTAATTGCGTTAACGCGTTCCTGAAAACCGGATAAGAAATGCATAACGCTATCGGCGACTTTTCGCTTGAGATCGCCGTAGCTGGTTTGCCCCGCCCAGTCGGATATTACGTCCTGAATATCGCGATTAGTGAGGAGGCTTTCGATAGTGAGAAGATTACTGATGCCTGGTTGATTAATCATATCAAAACGAATTACACCCTCGGAATCGGTAGTGGCAGACATAATCTTTTTTGCGGCTTGTTTAGGGCCGTCGCTCAATAGGATCTTTGATTTTTCATTCTCGGCCGATTTGGACATTTTTTTAGTCGGGTCGGTGAGAGAGCGAATGCGGAGTGCTTTCTTAAGATGCATGAATTTTATTTGTTCTTGCCCTGGCGCCGGTAATGTGAATAACTCCTGATTGAATTTATTATTCATGCGGATGGCGATATTGCGAGCAAGTTCTAGATGTTGAAGCTGATCCTCGCCGACTGGTACATATTTGGCATCGTAGAGCAGGATGTCGGCGGCCATTAGGATTGGGTAATTAAATAGTCCCACCGTGATAGCGTCTGGGTGTTCAGCGCTCTTTTCTTTGAACTGTGTCATTCGCGACGCTTCCCCGAATGGAGTAAAGCAATCTAAAATCCAGCAGAGTTGTGCGTGGGCGGGAACGCGAGATTGGCGGTAGAAGTGTACGTTTGGGTTATCGACGTCTAGGCCTGCAGCAATGTAATATTTGGCGCCCTTAATGGTTAGGTCGTACAGTTTGGAATGCTCGACTGGAGTTGTGAAAGAATGTAGATCTGGCACGAAGAAATTAATCTGGCTATCTTTTGCATGTTCGTGCGAAAGGTTAACCATTGGTACGTAGGCACCAAGAAAATTTCCCAAAGTCGGCTCTTCGTTTACTCGTACCCCTGTAAGAATTGTGTTCATAAAGCGATATTGTCCTTTCATTATATCATAAAATGCATTAAAAATCAAGCTAAAGCAGTACGGCAGGCGCAAGGCCAATATGGTATAAATGCTGAAAGGTAAAACATGTCTTTATTATAACATGAGTTTAATATGCTATCCAGTAGAGAACGCCCTTGTCGAAGGCGAGCCTTTCGTCTGGGTCGAAGTATTTCATGTCTGCCTGTTCATGATTTGGAAATTTTTCTTTAAATGTAGCTTCATCCATTTGAATACGTTCGAAACTGCGCCCCATGACTCGATTTAACGAATTAACGTCGCTCCAAGGTGCGGCTAGTAGCCGATGGGAGCTGTAGTAGGTATTATCTGGGCGGTTGGTGTTTAGCTCGGAAAAGTTGCGTATGCCATAGTCGGCATTATAAACATAGACTTTTGTGATTTCTTGCTCGGATTGTAATTCATAATTTTCGATTCTATTTTGGATTAGGCGCAACTCTGCCATTTCGACGCGGTTTGATATTTGAATATCGGTGATTAGGCCGGCAATAGGAATACATTTATGGCGACAAAGACGGCAAGACCGTATGTCAATATTGGCAAATTCCAATCTCTTGGTGTTTGGTATATTGCTAAGATAGCTATTGCGGCGATGACTGTGAAGTATCCTACGAGTATGCGGGCCGCAAAATAGACATTGTCTGCAGCTATTGTGTATAGGATTGGAATAATAATTGCGGCGCAAATAAAGATTATATTGAATGGAATCTTGGAGTAGTTATGCTGATGAATTATGGCGATAGCTATGAATACAAGTAGCAATACGAGCACTATGATCAAAATGTTTTGTAGATGATATATACCGAAGCCGCGCGTGAGGTAGCCACTGGCGCTTTCCCATGCTTTGTAGAGCTTTTGCAAGTTTTTACTAATTGATAAAGTGAATGATGTAGATTTTGCTTCACCTATTCCTGCAAGTTTGCAGTAAATTTTCGTGGACAGTAGTTGAATAATAACACTGGCGCCGGTTATGCCGAAGAGCTTTGCGAGATTGACTGCGAATTGTTTGTTTAGCTTATCTTTATTTTGGATATAGATTGCTAGGGTCCCTAGAATTAAAATAGGCGCGTAATAACTCTGGTAGGTCACGATTGCTCCTAATGCGAAAATACTAGCGATTAAGTAACGGTAGCGCCGTTTTGAAGCAGTGAAGTATAGAGCTAATGCCGTGCATAGCATGGCTTACGGGTGGCTAGGAATCAGGAACGAGGCGCCGTCAACCATAAAGGCATTGACGGCCATAAGGGCGACCGCGAAAAATAGCGGTAGGTTTGCTTTTTGCGGTTAATTAGCTTTTGGAAGACTTCGTAAGTTACCGTGAGCGCAATGGCGAATACGGTAATATCGATGACGAAAAAGATCCACTGGTTGTGCGTGTAATTGAAACCGAGCAGCGATAATGGTTTATGAATCAAGTAATATGTAATATTGCCCCAACGGCCATTGATTGCGGTGGCACCTTCGTTCATAAATTCTATGATACTTTCGGAGTCGTATCGCTCCATGCGGCCGGTAATATTGTCGGATATGATAGTTTGATTAAGGAAGCCCATATAGGCAACAGTAAGCAGTGCCAGAAAACATAAGAAATGCTTAAAGCTATTGCTACGGATAAATGCTTTGAGCCAATTTCTTGACTTCTTTAATATACCTCTCCTCATAGGTATATATTAACACATTGGTTTTTTGGCGCCGATGGTGTATAATTATGTTGTAAAAATCTGGGGCACTAGCTCATTTGGTAGAGCGCTTCCATGGCATGGAAGAGGTGAGGAGTTCGAATCTCCTGTGCTCCACCAAATGTAGATACGTAGGTAATCTGTAACTTTGAACTTGGAAAAGTCCAAAATAACGGATTATTTTTTGCGTTTAAGCATAAGTGAAGAATTGCGAAAAACTCTGAGCATTTTTCAAAAATGAAGGTTTTCGAACTACCCAAATTCATGCCGCTCATCTGTGAAATGTCCGAAAAGTCCAGAATGTGGTTTGGGGCGTATATAATTAAAACTTTTTGTCTAGCAAGCCGAGGCCATAGCTCTTCACGTCGCCATTTACGGCATCAATCATCCAGTCGGCGACACTTTTGTCGTTCTCTAATTTTCCGACGAAGTTTGATGAAATGATTGTATGCTGTGTGCCACTCCAATCGTCGTGAGTTCCATACTCCCAAATATATATCCCGACTCCGTCAACCTTGTCTTGCAGATTTTTCACCATTTGCTTGAGGGCGATTTGGAATTTATCGCTATTGTCTTTCGACTGTTCCATCTTGCCGTTATCGATATAGCCCTGGTATTGCTGGAGAGTATCGTCTCTAACTGAGCAATCAAACAGTATTTTAACTTGATTGCCGCGCTTTTCGTGTAGTGCTACGAGGCTATCTAGGACAATATTATTTCCGGTAAGACGATCGCTGATTTCTGTTGGGCTCTTCCAGAGTTTGGTCGCGGTCTTATGCCAATCTCCATATATGAGAAGCGAGCTATCTACGGCGACAGTTACATTTTCGGTATTGGGGAAATAGTTGATTACGTCATCCGCA
>JAIKZA010000071.1 GCA_024682595.1 Candidatus Saccharimonadota bacterium
GGTGCCGACTTACTGTTCCAATGGGTCGGTCGCATGATTATGCTTAGCCTCTACGTCACTGGCGACATTCCATTCAAAGATGTCTATATGCACGGTATGGTGTTAGATGAAAAAGGGCAGAAAATGTCCAAGTCAAAAGGCAACGTCATCAACCCAATCGAAATCGTTAGTCAGTATGGCTCCGACGCACTACGCCTTGGTCTCATCGCGAGCCGTTCCGCTGGCGTTAACCAAGCATTCAGCACAAGCAAAGTTATCGCAAGTCGCAATCTCTGCAATAAGCTCTGGAACGTTGCGCGTCTCATTCAGCAACTCGTCGATGACAATCCGAAAGGCGACAAAGAGCTAACAATCGACAACTACAGCGAGGACTGGATTTGTCACCAAATTAACCAAGCAAATAAGGAAATCCAAAAGCTTCTCGCAAACTATCGTTTCGCCGAAGCCGGCGACCTTCTTTACGACCTCATCTGGAACAAATACGCTGACTGGTTTATTGAAAGCGAAAAACTTTGGAAAGATACTACGCTTCTCAAATCGACTCTCGAGCAAATTCTTATCATGCTCCACCCATTCGCACCATTCGTCACTGAAACAATCTGGCAAACCCTCAGCTGGACTAGCGGCATGCTCATTACTCAAAACTGGCCAGAACCATATCAAATCGACCATAAAAAAGTTAAGAGATTCGAAGAGCTTAAAGAAATCATCGTCAACATCCGTAGCCATTTCCAGAGCTTGCCAGGTGCAGCATCTTATCCAATCGCCTTTGACGACGATCCGCTCATGTATAACAACCAGCTTCTCATCCAGCACCTAACCAAAGCTCCATGTGTACCAAAAATCAGTACCGACGAACTTAGCGGTCTCCGTTTGGCAATTCCAAATCACAATATCTACCTGCAAATCCCAGAAGACGTTCTCAATAAATACAAGCACAACCTCGAGGACCGTATCCTAAAACTTGGTAGCGAAATTAATACTCTTGACGCGCGCCTCGGCAATCCTAATTACACCAAAAAGGCACCAAAAGAACTTGTCGACGAAACCCGTGAACAACTCAAGATTAAACAAGACCTTCTCGAAAAAATGAAAGCCGAGCTGCGCCTTATCTAGGCAGACCAAACCAAGCGCCATTCGGCGCTTATGCTTGACAATTTTTAAGTTCTATGCTACAATAAGGTTACGATTTGTCCATAGCACATCAAGAAAAGGGGGAAAACGCCATGACAAACGCGAACCTTGCAAAGACCATCGCCATTGTATTCACTGGTGCCTCCACGAGCGAACAGCTCAAAAAAGCTTGGTATGCTATTCAGTCCGCTCAGCTGATCGGAAGAATCGGCGAATACACTGAAAAGGAAGGGTACATCTCCCTTATGCCTACCAAAAAGCATGCCGACCAGTTCGAGCAGGCGGTGGCAGCGGTCAGAGCGGCACTCGCCGCCTAAGCGGGACAACACTGTCCCGCTTTTTCCTATCTTGACTTTTTAAAGTGTTTATGCTATATATAAATAAGCCACCAACAAAAATAAACAACGAAAAATATGCCATTTACAGCCGAATCTACCACAGCTCGCAGCTCCGAAACACATGAAGAAGCTCGAAAAGCCGAAAATAAACGCAAGACCGAAGCGCTCGAAAAAATCGTCAAAGAAAACTTCAGACCCACCATTGATGATTTCTCGAGTTCTCCGATCCATAGGCGCTTTATTCGAAAAGATAAGGAATACGTAGCAAGAAACCAAAGAAACTTCGAATATTCCAAAAGTGCTGACGACCAATACCACCCCAAAGCTATCGAATACCTCGTCCAGTTTTCCATTAACAACGGAAATCTTTTCTACGACGAAGAAAATGAAAGCTACACCGCCGACTCGATCTGGCCCACCGAATTCGACGACTACAGTAATCGCGTCGATGTCGCATTCTTTTTGCGGAGCTCCGACTTCAAATACCCAGTCGCATTTGACATTACGACCAAACCCGACGAATCGGGCGTGCGCGAAAAAATATTAATTAGCTCAAACGATAAAAATCTCGGCTATCCCGTCGGACTAACCGATATTCGCTACTGTCGCGACGAAGACGGAGATTTATCATGGCAAACCCGCGTTCCCAAATACTGCGTCGGCGTAGATAAGCACACAATTGACGATACACTCGAACGCTCCTCCGTGCCAGAACTCGGCGGCCTCAATATCGACAAAGAGCAAACCGCCTTAATTTCATTCAAAATCCTCTATGAAATGTCCGCACAAAATCAACTTTTCATTACACCGCTTATGGATGAGTATAGTAACGGCGGCGGAGAGTTGACTAAGGAAGAAAACCAAGATTTCGACAACCTTGGCACAATCGGGCTAATCACTCAACAAGAGTTGCGCCGACTAACTAAAGAGCTCCCATCCGATATCCAACTAGCCCTAGGCCCAGCTGATGAAAACGGCGAATACGACCCCGACAAGGTAGCCAACCTCTTCATAGATCGCAACAGCGCTTTTCGCGATAAAACCTTCGCCACTATTGTCAAAGTCACCCAAAGTATTCAGAAAGACCTCGATCAATCTCCGTACAAAATTTCTCACCTCGCCGAATTATCATTTCGCGAAGATTATAAAAAAACTTCAATCTACAGAGGATTCGACGAAGCAGCAGTGGCAGCCACTCGACGGTCTGAGCATTTTTACGATAACCGTGACACCAAAACGCCAGTTATTCGAAGACAGCCCCAGGTCACCCCACAATCGCAAGCGTCTCGCAAAACCGCCTAGAACGCCAATTCTGCACAAGCTTCTCTTAATTCCTCATCACTCATCTTGATGATTCTATCTTCCTCCCATGAATCATCTAGTGGCATCACATGCACATGTGCATGTGGCACGTCTTTGCCAATCACCTTCATAATTGTTCGTCGTCCAGTCACTTCTTCCATATGCTTTGCAACTTTTTTAACTGCTAGCCATAGGGCAGAATAATCTTCGTCCGCCAAATCATATATCTTATCAACTTCAACCTTTGGCACAACCAGCGTATCGCCACGCGCTTCTGGATTAATATTCAAAAAAGCAAATGTCTTTTCATCCTCGTAAATCTTATAACAGGGAAGTTCGCCGCTAATAATCTTCGAAAACACACTTGCCATTTAATACTCCTTTTCTTTCATTATATCGCCATCACTCATCGAGCAATGAAATAATTTGCGCACCGTTTTCTTCGAGAGCCTTCTTCACATCTGATCGGTTTAACCAATCGAAATCCATCGTCTTCGCCACATATCCGACCTTTTTACGAATCACTCTCCCTGTCGGATGACGATTCACAGTGTTATCAAAACCGTTCTCGTAATCATATTCTTCAAGTACCAACACGTCACCAGGGTTGCATTCAAAATCGTTTACCCTGTATTCAAAAGTTTTCTGCCCAGACGAAATCATCTCAAAATATTCACGATTTATTTTCTTGCGTATCTCCGCCATATCTTTACATTCTATCACATTGACAAAATAGACAAATATAGCATAATTGCACTAGTTGTCGCACATTAACCCGCTCAATCGACAAGGGGGAGGTGGAACAATCATCAACAACAACCCGGCCAACACCTAATACGAAAGGCGACCGGATTTTTCATTCCCAGAGCCAGAAATAAAATCGCCTAGGTTGGTAGTTTCTTCGAGCGACGCGCGATTTATCAAGCCAAGTCTGAAGGCGTCAGATTGGCGTTTTCTTCGCTCGCCGCGCGATTTATGATCGAGCAAGAACGAAAAAACGTCTAGATGACGTCTGCAGGCTTGGCGGAAGCGAAGGGATTCGAACCCCCGAGACATTTCTGCCCACACGATTTCGAGTCGTGCGCCTTCAACCACTCGGCCACGCTTCCATGTACTATTTTATCATAAAAACCGCGTCAAATCGCCTCCTATGGCCCCAAAACACATATTTTTACTTGCTTATGTTTATTTCAAAAACCCATTTATAATTTGTGCCTCAGCCTGCCTACGCGATAAGCCCAAGGTCATCAGCTTCATCAACTGATCGTTTGCAATTTTTCCAATCGCCGCCTCATGTATTAATTCCGCATCGATATTCTGCGCGTCCAGTGCCGGCTCAGCATTCACTCGCGCATTATCCATAATAATCGCATCACATTCCGAATGCCCCCAACATTTTGCCTTTCCAATAATATGAGAAGAGAAGTCCTGCACCGAATAGTCCCGCGCGACCGCGCGCGACACGATATCAACCGACGAATTATCACCCAACAAATTTGCCACAATCTTACTCTCCGCTAGCTGTTTGCCATGCGTAAATAATCTCTCTTTAATCACGACTTGCGCATCTTTTTTTAATTCTGCCTCGGTCAAGCGTTTGGCTGAATCCACACCTTTAATCTGCTCCATCAGCAACTCCGCGCGACTTCCTTCGCTTAAAAATAACTTAGTCGTCGGATTTAGTATCTTGCCAGCTCCTGGCCCAATGCCGCAATGTTTTTCAATGTAATATACTGTTGAATTTTTCCCAACGTAAAACGTATGAATACCATCATGTATTGAATCGTCGGCTCCACAGTTATAAATCCCACATCCCGCAATAATCGTCACCTCACAATTATCACCAATATAAAAATCGTTATAGACCGCTTCTTTCAGCCCACTCGCACTAATAATTACTGGGATATGCGCTATCTCGCCCCTAGTGTTATTTGCTATACGAATATCTATGCCGCTCTTGCCGCGTTTCGGAATAATATCAATTTTATCTGAGCTATGTCGACCAATCGATTTTCCATTTACGCGAAAATTATATGCCCCCTCTGGAATTCCAGTTACTCCAGACACCTCACGCATCAAATCGCGCTCTATTTTGTCCAAATCCATCATTGCGTATCCCTCATCATCTTCATAGCATCACCACTCGGCCCATCAAAAGCAATTTTTCCATCTTTTAATAGCAAAATCCGATTTGCCATCTTCATGATTCGCTCTTGATGAGAAATAATCACAATTGCGCACTCTGGACTATTTTTGCGCATCTCATTGAATACTTTTATTAAATTATTGAAGCTCCAAATATCAATTCCAGCCTCCGGCTCGTCAAAAATGACCAGCTTCGCATTACGCGCAATCACCGAAGCTATCTCAATACGCTTCAACTCGCCACCAGAAAGGGAATTATTTATTTCGCGATCCAAGTACTGCCCAGAATCCAAGCCAACTTTTTCCAGCAAGCCACTCACCTCGGCTAAATTCTCACCGCAGAAAGTCTCGCCACTCGTAGACGCAATCTGCAATAAGTCTCGCACCGTCAAACCTTTGAAGTGCACTGGAGCCTGCAGGGAATAGGCAATCCCCATTCTGGCGCGTTCCGTACAATCTTTCGTCGAGATATCTTGTCCGTTCAAGATGATTTTGCCATTACTAAGCGTTTCGATGCCGGCAATGATTTTCGCCAATGTTGATTTACCGCTACCGTTCGGACCAGTAATTACTACAAGTTCTCCAGGCTTCACCGAAAAAGAAACATCATCAAGAATGACTAGTTTTTTTCGTCCTTTCTTTACCTCAAATGAAGCGCCTTCAACTCTCAACATTTTCAATGCTTTTTATTTAACGAATCCCACTCCGACTCATAATTGCCATCTTCTTCTTCGTCGTCATCGCTCGGCTCATCAAAATTATATCCGTCGTCACGATTCCTGCCGCTACTAGTCACCAACGAATTGTCATACCCTTCAGGCAATTCAACGCCCCACTTATAATTTGTCCCCGGTATCGACCTTTTTTCTTTCCCATTCATATCAACATCTCCTTTTTTACATTATATTATCACCTAAAGTAATTGACGAATAACCCCTCCGATCCATTAAGCATGCAACGACCATCATCTCCTCAAAAACTAGTATTCTCAATCGGAGATTTTTATATTCTTATTTGCCCCCAAAGAAACCGAGGAATGGTTTCTTTTTTGGCGGAGTTTCATCCTTTTTCGTCGTCGGAGTCACACTGCTGTATTCGCCACTCATATACTTGTCTAGCAGGGGATTGTTTACTCCTATAACTCCACTATTCCCACGATTACTTTGTTGTTTATCTTCAATATACTTTTCCAAATACCCAAACGACGAGCCATTATTAATTCGCTCATTCATAATTTCATTTTGCGCCATAAACACACCTCTGGCCGTTTCTAGGCTTGTGTCTTCCGGCAACCCGTATCTCTTTACTAAAACTTTACGATATTCCTCTGGATGTTTCAGAAAATAATTATCATCTCCTTCATCCAAACTTAATCCATTGTCCTCACAATCATCAATAAACGCATCAACATCCTCATCATGTATGTCCTCCCAAGTCGCATCTTTGGGCAAATCATAACGCCGAATATAGTCATTTTTCACTTGTTCATCGAGCATAGAAATTATCAATTCTTTTGAACGACCAGCCCCAATCTTTGCTTGAAGCAAAGACATGAAAGCTCCAGGGCCGTACAATATCATACTATCGAGCGTCGCATTCTCTGGAACCCCCTCTGTCCTCGCTATGCGCTGCCTCATACTGCTAATATAAGACGCCTCTCTAGGTATATCTTTTTCACGTGCGTTACTAGCATTCCTAGAATCACCAGCAAACGGCTCATTGGCAAGGGCATCCCAAATGCTAGCAGGCTCTTCGCTAGTCCGCTCTCCAGCTCCCGCTTCTTGCTTTTTCTTTATATTCTCGAACATATTCTTTTTTATTATTATGCCATAATGCCTTAATCCTAACCACTCCGCCGTATTAACTCAGCACCTTTGCAACATTTGTGCAGGCGTCATATACTTCAGTCCTAAATGTATACGCTTGTTGTTGTAGTAGTCAAGATAATCAGAGACGCGCATATTGAGCGCCTCAATTGTTTCGGTGGCAAGAAAA
>JAIKZA010000008.1 GCA_024682595.1 Candidatus Saccharimonadota bacterium
ATCCATCTCTACAACCCCGTCTCGAAGAAGAAACGCTATCTCTATACAACCATAGACCTATACACACGTATGGCTTATGCGAAAGTATATGACGAACTCCGGCCTGGACTTTCTATACAAACCATTCTCGAGGCACAAGCAAAGCTTGGTTTTAAGTTTAAAACCGTTCAAGCAGACAACGGACCAGAGTTCGGCAAACACTTCGCTGAGAGGCTGCAGGCTAAAGGCACAGTAATCCGCCATACTAGGCTACACCGTCCTAACGACAATGCGCATATTGAACGCTTTAACCGCACCATTCAGGAAGAGTGCACTGGTTCATACTATTTAGAAAGTGAATCGTTAGACGCGCTCAATATGCGCATCTCTGATTATCTTGACTACTACAACAACAAGCGTATACATTTAGGACTGAAGTATATGACGCCTGCGCAAATGTTGCAAAGGTGCTGAGTTAATACGATACTATTGACAGATAGTCTCTAATGTAGTATACATACTACTATTGGCTCAATTGTGAGACAACATTTCACCCCAGTCGCAAGATTGGGAGTACATTATGAAAGGAGGTCTCTACGTATGGATGTACGGTACGAGATTCTCGGTGGCCCCGAAAGGGGCACAATTTTCACCGCTTATGAGTACGTCTACGACAAAGATGTGCAGGTAACGATGAAGTTTGCAGCCCAGACCCCTTCCGCAAAAGGCACAGCCATCGAAGTTACGGAGCTCTACAACCTTTCGCACGAAGACGGCTCCGGCCGCCGCCTGAACCTGGAGGGGAGATGCTTTGCCCACGGTGTTCACGGCATTAAATTCAGAATGTTCTACGACACAGTGGATCATACTGGATATGCTATACTGACCCGCCCGGAATAACTGGCGTTACTGCCCCATCGATTCCTTTCCGCCGCCCGGCTTGCCTGGGCGGCTTTTTCATGCCTTAAAAGAAAACTCCGCGATAAAAGAAAAACCCGCATCGTTGATGCGGGTGGTAGCATAGTTTTTTACTACTTTTAAAAAGGAACTTCGCCCTTTTCAATCCAGCCGGTGCGATTAGTGTAATCATAGCACCCAGTATAACAATCTTCCCCAAAAATCCCTGGAGCATATACTTCGTCACTACTTTACCTTCCTTATTCCGCAGCTGTTTGAGAGCGGAGATGAAGCCTTCGAGCTTTCTGCCGTCGCCTAGAGTAAACTGGATTGGCATTCTGCCCTCGAGATCAAAGAATCCCAAGTTAAAGACTAGTTCGGCCTTACTGGGACCGCCAACAATACTTGTCATAAAGTAACCCTCCTACATTACTACCCGTTGGCAATTTAATGTGCTACATGTTAATATTTTAACATATTTTTGCAGTAATATCAATCAAGACTTCCCTGTGATATTTCTCCGCATTGCTCAAATATATTATTGAGAATGATAAAATAATGATATGCGCAAATATATACCCAATGGAATATTAACAGTTCCAGAAAAAGCAGAATTGGTTTTTTCAGGGAAGATTTTTAACGTGTATCAATGGCCGCAGAAGCTTTTTGATGGTACGACCGAAACATTCGAGATGCTAAGCCGAACAGATACAGTAAAAATAATAGCCATAAAAGATAATAAAATCATAATTACGCGCCAAAAACAGCCACGAAAAGATTGGTTCTACGATCTACCGGGCGGACGAAATGATAATCCAGCAGAAACAGAATTAGACGCCGCAAAACGCGAAATGCTAGAAGAGACCGGCATGTCTTTTCGCACTTGGAAATTAGTAGAAGTACATCAACCATTCATGAAGATTGATTGGTTAGTCTACACTTTTATTGCGACTAGTTTTATATCACAAGAACCGCAAAAACTAGACGGCGGAGAACAAATAGAAGTCGAAGAAGTCGATTTTGAGCAGCTGAAAGATATAGCAAAAACCGAAGAGCGGTTTGCGAAATATTCTACAATAGATAAAGCTACAACGTTAGATGATTTATTAAATGCTCAATCATTATGCAACTATTAAGACTTGTGACGACTGAAGTGTTTACGCTTGTGCTATAATTTTCAAAAGAGGCAAGATGTATTTCGATGGTCCAAATCAAAAAAGAAATTTCATCATAGCGGTGATATGCGGTTTTGCGGCGATATCTATTTTGATTTTTGGAGTGATTGCATTTATCGCGAATCTCGTCTCGCCAAAGCCTACCCCCACCAAAAATAACCCTCAACAAAGCGCAGAGCAACGACCGCAAACAAGTTCAGGAGATGGTAGCACTCAAGATGACGTTCCGGCTAGCGATGACGGCACTACGCTACCTGGCGATTCTTCGGATATCCATGTTACCGAAATTTATATAAATCCTGACTCTGCCACGATTGCGATAGGAGAGTCGACTACCCTAGTAGCCGTAATAACGCCCGCCGATTCGACCGATAAGGTGACCTGGTCTAGCAGTAATGAGGATATCATAAAAGTGAACGAAAACGGGGTCGTTACTGGCGTTAAGGAAGGTATTGCTTACATTTTTGCAGAAGCAAACGAAAATACCAAAGCATCTGCTTCAATTACCGTAAAAGCAAAGCAATCCGAACAGCCGACGCAACCTCAAACCCAACCACAACAGCCGAAGCCAACTACACCCAATACGATAAGCGTGTCAAGCATACGATTAAATACGACAAATGTGAGCATAGAAGTCGGCGATGCTTATCGACTAAGCGCTATCATCCAACCGAGTAATGCTACGAACAAAACAATCACTTGGTCGAGCAGTAACGCAAATATTGTTGCCGTGAGCGGCGGTGTTATTACGGGCAAGAATGTTGGAACCGCCATGATAACCGCACGGTCACACAATGGCAAGACCGCTTCTGCAACCATTACTGTTCTCTCAAAAACACCAAGCGTGATTGAAGTAACTGGAGTAAAAATCTCGCCATCCAGCGCATCGATAAAAGTTGGCGGCACTATAACTTTTTCTGCGAGCGTGCTTCCAAGCAATGCAACTAATAAAAATATAACTTGGTCGAGTAGTAATACAAATATCGCAACCGTTACGGGCGGCAAAGTGACCGGCAAGAAAGCTGGCACCGTCACAATAAAAGCTCGCTCAATTAATGGCAAAGAAGTATCTGCTACACTGACCGTCACCCCCGCAACAACCACAATCTCAGCTACGGGCATTAAACTAAACTCTTCCGCAATTACAATTAAGGTCGGAAGCTCTTATCGCCTAACAGCAACCGTCTCGCCGAGTAATGTCACAAACAATACCGTAACTTGGTCAAGTAGCAATACAAATATCGCAACCGTTACGGGCGGTACGGTGACTGGTAAGAAAATTGGGAAGGCCACAATTACGGCAAAAACTCATAATGGCATAGCGGCGACTGCCACCGTTACCGTGAAAAGCACTCTCGCGATTGATTCAACAAAACCAATCATCACCACCGTGGTGGCCAGCAAATAGTTGGCTCAAGTACCGATAAGTTATTTTTTGTAATTTAATGAATTAATAATAAACCGACCATTATCGGCATAGTAATAATCGAGAAAACCGTAGACATCGTGACAAGTTGCGAAGCCTCTTTTTCGTCGCCACCATATTTTGATGCGAAGAGCCCGAGACTAGTAGCGGTCGGTAAAGCCTGAATAAGCGTACAAACCACCACAACTTCGTCTGGAAAGAAGAAGCCCGCGCTCCGCGCGACGTATTGTAGTGCAACGAGTAAGCCGTAGGTGGCAAGTGGCCCAACAATTAACTGTATTAGTGCAGTAAGCGCCAGCTTCCATTTCTTGAATAGCTCAAAAAACTTTGCCATACTTAACATAAAACCTACACAAATGATCGACAAGGCCGTGGTGGCGTTGCTCGTAAATCTTACCGCATCATCAAGAAATGGGGGTATTTTGAAGCTAGTCAAGAACACTAATACTCCTAATATAACTGCAATAATGTTTGGGTTCGTAATGACATTTAGGATCAGTTTACTATCAACTCTATGCTTAAATAGATAGACTCCATACGAGAATAGTGCAATATTAAATGCGATTATGAAACCACAATACGCAATGACGGCCGAGCTCTGAGCGCCAAATGTGCTAGATATTATCGGGTATCCCAAGAAGGTCGCATTGTTAAAAATAAGGGCAAATTGCGATTCGTAGCGAAGCTTGCCCTTGTACCATTTCTTATTAAAAATAAGAAGCGACAATAAAATAATTGCAAACATTACAACAAAACCACCAATAAGGCCCGCAAGAAAAATCTCCGATGTCTCTTCACTATATGCCGCTGGAAAAGCCATAAACAGCGAAGCTGGCATAAAAACGGTAAGGAGCAAATTGACGAGGTCTTTATTCGTCTTAGACGATATGAGTTTCAATTTACCAAGAATAAAACCTAGTAAAAGAATAATCGCAATTGTACCTAATCTCGAATAAAAATCTAATAGATTTATGTCCATATATCCTTATTCTAACATAAGCAATATAGCCATTACGCCTTGGTAATGCCACCCTATGCTTTCTGGGTCGTTTGTTTTTTATCCTTTACTAAATCAGCCGTTTTCTTGCGACCGCCGACCTTTTTATATATCTCTTCGTCTAGCGCAATAATCTTATCAAGCTTGTAGCGCGCGTTTTTATCGATTGCTACATCGTTAGCGAGGTTCTCACGCATTCGATTGATTTCGTGAACCATTTTTTCAACGCGACGCGATTCGGTATTTAGCTCAATCTCAGAATAGATCGCAATTGCGATACTAATTACAGACACTAATAGAATAACGCCATCATAGGCCGTATCAGCTAAGGTCTTTGGCGAAAGAATTAAAGTGACAAGGCCGAGAAAAATTATCACGGCTATACTGATAGTTATAAAAAACATTGTTTTTCGTGACTTACTCATAACTATATTTTACTACTTTTAAGCATAACCTTCAGCTTGAAGTTCAAACATTTCTTTATAAACTCCGTCTTGCGCAATTAATTCACTATGCGTACCCTGTTCAATTATTTTGCCATGGTCGAGCACAATTATCTTTTCCGCGCGACGCACAGTCGAAAAACGATGCGAAATAATAACAGTACTCTTCCCTTGCTGTTTTTTGATGATGCTGCGAAATATTTCGTATTCCGATTTTGCGTCGACTGAGGATGTCGGCTCGTCAAGAATTAAGATATTAGGCGAGCGGAAAAAGGCGCGTGCAATACCGAGACGTTGCCATTGCCCGCCCGATATATTGGTGGCATTTTTAGCATCTATATCCTTGGACAAAAGCTGATTAAGGCCGTTCTTATAATCAATAGCTAGATTACCTAAGCCCGCATCGTCGAGCGCTTCCATGATAGCTTTACGACTATATGGCTTCTCTACATTGCCAAACCAAACATTCTCTCCCAATGTAGCAAAATCGTAGCGGGAGTAATCTTGAAAAAGTGCTCCAATCTGGCCAAGGTATGATTCGCGATCAATTTCGGAGATAGGATGATCATCTACATAAATCATGCCTTCTTGTGGCATATATGCACCAATTAGAAGTTTTATCAATGTAGTTTTCCCTGCACCATTTTCGCCAACAATCGCAAGACTGTCGCCTGGATTAAGTGTAAAGCTTACATCTTCAATGGCGAAATGATCAGAATGCGGATACATAAAGCTGACATGCTTGAATTCGATTTTCGGCAAATGATTGACTCCTATATCGCCGGAATGCTGAGCGGGCGTTTCCATAAACTCCATAAAATCCGTTGCATTAACTAAGCTAGTATTGATGGCCGTTATGCTTTCAAAGAAGCTACTAATATTGTTATTTAATTGAGATAATAAAGTTCGCACGGTAAGAAATTGACCAATTGCCAAACGGCCATGAATAATTTGAATTGCTACAATTATTAAAACGATATATCCGACTACATCCTGTAAAATGTCCGCGCCGAAACGTGGCAAAAAGAAGGCTTTATTATCGGCAATATCTTGTTCTTGGCTGCGTCGGCGGGCTTTTATCATCTGTAAAACGAGGTGTTTCGACAGACCATTTAACTCGATTTCTAGCGCAGAGTCAGAATTGGTAATTTTGCGCTCAATAGCCGAAGCAATGCGACGATCTTTTGTAAACTCGCGCCAATTACGCCGCTCGCGAGCGGCTATACGAAGGCTCAATATTGAAGATGGAATTGCGGCTATTAGTATTGCCACCGTAATAAACGGCGAGACTACTAATGTTGCGACAATAATTGATATTAAACTAATCACCGAAGAAGCCACGGTAATAGCGCTCGTTGAAACATAGTCGATTGATAGGCCAAATTCGCGCACGCGTTCAAATTTATCGGCGAATTCTTGCGTTTCACGCATGGCGAGCGGAATTTGAATGTATTTCGTCGCCACAAGTTCACTTACGTAAATATATGTCTCTTGGCTTGCAGAAATCGAAAGAAGACGATAAATAGCATACAGAACTATCGTAATAAACTGCACTGACAGCAGTATCGCCACGGCGACAATAAAAGAGGTTAGGTCATGCGTTGGGGAGACTACTGCGTCCGAAATACAGGTCACAACATAACCAGCGATAACCGCCGTCAAGGCAGGAGTAACCGACGATACGACACGATAGAACCAGAAAAAATACCTACGCGGACCAACTGCCTTTCGGTAAATTTTCATACAATATAGGATTGACTTAAAATCGATCCGCGGATATTCTGGACGTTTGCGCTCGTCAGCCTTACGCGCTTTTCTTTGAGCGCGTCGGCTGGCTTTATTTGAATCTTTTGAGCGAGCGCGAGAAGGCATACTACTCCACAGTAACCGATTTAGCTAAGTTGCGTGGCTGATCCACATCATTACCACGACCGACTGCAATATAATATGCAAACAATTGCTGGAGAGTGTTGAGAAGTAGAGGCGCAAGAATCTTAATCTTGCTGTTAATGCGAACAATATCATCGGCTTCGATTTCGGCTTTGCTATTAGTAAACACAATCGCCTTACCGCCGCGAGCGCGGACTTCATGAAGGCCGCCAATAGACTTATCAAACAGCCAGTTATCTAGAATGTCGAATATCTCGAAGAAAGTCTCGTCAACAAGCGCAATAGGTCCATGCTTAAGCTCGCCAGACGCATAACCTTCAGCGTGCGTATATGAAATCTCTTTTAGCTTCAAAGCCCCCTCTAGCGCGATTGGGTAGGCCGTATCGCGTCCAAGATATAGAGCATTATTATATTTAATATATTTTTTAGCTAAAGTCTTTATTTCGTCGCGATGATTCTTGAGAGTCTTTTCAATCTCTTTCGGCAGTATGGATAGTTCTTTGGTAATTTTAGCGATTAATTCAGCGTTGCCGCCGTGATATTCCGCAAGCATGCCGGCGAACATTATCATTGTTACCACCTGGGCCGTAAATGCTTTCGTGGAAGCAACGGAAATTTCCGGACCGGCATGCACGTAGGTGCCACCGTTAACTTCGCGAGCAATCGTGGAGCCGATCACATTCACGATACCAAGCGTCTTTATGCCACGTTTCTTTATTTCGCGCAAACACGCAAGCGTATCGGCGGTCTCACCCGACTGAGAGACAATTAGGGCAACTGAGTCTTTTGGCAAATGGAACGAGCGATAGCGATATTCTGACGCAATTACGACTTCGGTAGTTAAGTCTGGAACAAGTTGCTCCATATAGTACGATGCGAGCAAGCCTGCATAATAAGCGGTTCCACAACCAACAATAACTACATGGTGAATATTGCGCATCTCCTCTTCGGAAAGGTTTGGCCCACCTAGGTGCATCTTGCCATTTTTAAGATCTATACGGCCAGAAAGTGTGTTATGGAGAGTAGTGGCCTGCTCCATGATTTCTTTGAGAAGAAAATGGTCATAGCCGCCCTTTTGAATTTGCTCAACATCGCCCTCGATCGTTTCTGGGCTAGCATTGAGATGTTTGAGATTGAGATTGAATACTTCCGCGCCATTTTCCGTGCAGACAGCCAATTCGCCATCGTTGAGATAAATAGCCTCACGGGTATAACCCAATAACGCCGATGCATCAGAAGCAATGACAGTTTCGCCGTGGCCGATACCAATAATAAGCGGCGAACCAAGTCGAGCAACCACGATAGAGCCTGGTTCATTTGGCGAGAAAACTGCAATGCCATAAGTGCCACGAACCTTCTTGGCAGCTTTTGCGACCGCATCCTTTAGGGATACTCCATCTTTATAGTAACTATCGATTAGCGCAGCAAATACTTCCGTGTCCGTATCGGATTGAAATTTATAGCTAGACAGACCCTTCTTGAGCTCTTTGTAATTCTCAATAATACCATTGTGGACAAGATAGACGTTTCCAACATGATGCGGATGAGCATTCGTAACAGTTACTCCACCATGCGTAGCCCAGCGAGTATGACCAATGCCAAGATGGCCATCGTGCGGCTTTGCGAGTAGAACGTTCTCTAGCTCAGCAATCTTCCCTACGGAGCGCGCAACATGCGGATCATTATTATCATCTAGAGTAGCAATACCGGCAGAATCGTACCCACGATACTCGAGACGCTTAAGTCCATTTAATAGCACATTTTGTGCAGTTCGTTTACCAACATATCCCACAATTCCACACATAATAACTCCTCTTTTTTCTTGAGTTTAGTATATCTTTTTGTCTGATAGGTGTCAAAAATACAGCCACATTTTGCGGCTGTATAAATATTGAGAAAAAATACTTTTTTGTCCTCTAGCGACGTCGCTTGAGCCCGAAGAATAATCCTCCGCCCATAACACTAGTAATGATTACACCGATAAATGCTTTTGTGCTAACATCTGCCGTGTTTGGATTCTTAACTTTTCGATAACGATAGATAACTTCAATATCTTTGTTACCCATCACGCCTTTAGCATTATCTGGCATTTTTACAAGCTTATAGCCTTTTGGATCGTCTGGGAGAGGGATAGTTTCATAATCATCGCCCTGCGGGTATTCGCCACTGATAGGATCACTAATTGGCTTTCCGGTTTCATCATCAATGTAACGAGCAGTGACCTTTTTTGGTGGAAGATAGCGATATATTACTTCGATATCCTGATTCACGGTGCCAGAAGCGTTGTCTGGAATTTTAACAAGGACGAATTTTTCAGGGACGTCGTCCGATTCGTCAGTATCGTACGATTTGCCATGTTCATAATCTTCGGAGGTCGGATCGGCAATTTCTTCTCCAGTTTCGTCATTAATGTGTTTCGTAACGACCGTATGATATATTTTTGTTTCTACTGGGTCGGAAGGAAGGGTCGTTTCACTACCGTCTACTGGAGTGTAGCTAGTCTGCGCCAAGTTTTGAACTGGAGATCCAGTGATTGTTGATTTTACAGTAGCCTTGACAGTCATTGTATAGGTATGGCCATAGAAACCGATACTGGTTGCATTCTTGGCGGTAGCTGTGACACTTTGCCCACTAATTGCAACCGTAAATTGAGAAGTAACGTCATTATTATTTTCGTCGACGATTTTAATAGTGCTAGCCGCTGGTAATGTAAGGCTATTATTAAAGCTGTCGCTTATTTTGAGCGCGCTGTAGCCCTTATTTTGAGGAATAGCGTCATACCTACTCTATAAATTCATAAACGTTACAATATCCGCCTCGCCAGAATAGTTATTTGGCACTTCTTGAGAGATACGATACGTAACAGTATCGCCAACCCTTGCCCGGGTTTTATCTACTGTCTTTTTGGGTTTTGGCATAGCGTAAGGCACCGCAGAGCCAAAGATAAAGCCGACACCACAACCACGACCACTATAACGGAAAGACCAAGAACCACCTAATCCAGTCGCCGTGGTCATAATAGAGTTGCCGTACCAAATGCCATCAAAGGCAGCGCCATTCATATCTTTTACAGAAATGCCGTTCTGCTCCGTTGATAAGGTCATTCCCTGAATGGCTGAGTTTTTATTCATGTAAACCGTATTTGTGCCAGATAGAGGTGCGATACCTTCGTTACCATGGAAGTACTTATCGCCATCTTCCTTGTAGTCATACCATCCGTCCGTATTAATAATAGGGTCGCCATTGCTATCGGTGTTGCGTCCGCCGTTTGGGACGTCAAAGTCCCACATGGCACTACTAATACTCTTCATATTCGTAGAAAGCGTACAGCTATCCGATGATTCAACATAAGTACCCTTCTTGCAAAATTCTACGGTAAATATAGCGTCAGCACGCGAAGCATTTATCCAGGCTACGATAGGGTCACCAGCCTTAATAATCTGCACCTCTTGTTCGTTCTCTTCCGGATGGATACTTGCGCTAGAACCGCTAATGCCCTTCATGACCGTTAAAGTTGCATGCGATTTTGTCGTACCGTCATCATTTAGTTCATTAGTCCACTGATTTACATTCGAAACCTTATATAAAACGTCTAGCGGATGGCCACTAGGATCAACCGCCGTGCTATTTTCAATTAGCGCAGTGTACGACTCTCCACCGTTAATGAGACCAGACGAAAGCATCTGAGTGTCAGTGGTGGTTATGCTTTTGCCCTTAGTCTCGCCAGCGCCAACTTTGACGGATGTGACCTTTGTGTTTTCCGTGTAATATATTTTTGAATAAGAAAACGTATTATTTAACGTATTCCGATTTAATTCACTGTAGTCTTTATATGCTATTGTTGATGCCGCGCTCGCATCCGCAACGCCAAAAATTGGCGAAGCTATAAAAGCTGCAGTCACAGCCAGCATAGCCGAAGTGTGGAGTTTTTTCATATTTTTCTCTTTTATTTTTGTTTTTGACCTTTTGTAAACTTATAGTAACATTTGAGTGACCAAAATGCAAGTGCTTTTTTATCACAATAAATGGAACTTGACTTTTCCACCGTATCTTTGTACACTTAGATTACCTTCCCCTGTAGCTCAATGGTGGAGCAAGAAGCTGTTAACTTCGAGGTTGCCAGTTCGAGTCTGGCCGGGGGAGCCAAGATTGAGTTTTTGACATTGATGATAACGTATTAAAGGGCTCTAACAGATTACAGTTGAGCCTTTTTTGGTCGATTTTAAGGTTCGAAAATAAAAGTTTCAAAATCTTGTTCTTTTGCTCTGGTTTCGAACTTTCAAATATTGTTCGTGCCTTTGAGGCTAGTTCTAACAGATAAGAACGGCTTACATCGAAACTTTTGTCATTGTTTGTCAGTTCCATTAACTTGCTATCCTTTTCGTTGATTTCGGCTTCTATCTTTGTCGCAATTTTGTCATACTCATCCACAGTAATACGACCGTTTAGCCTATCTTCATACAATATCTCTTTTTTCTTTGTAGCCTTTTCTATACCATCACGGACTTCTTTAATCGCATTACGGTAGTAAAGTTGGATATTGTCGTGTTTTTCCTTCAAGTCTGCTACTATTTCATCTACTAGAGTTTGGCTGATACTGATTTTATCAAGCACCGAACATACTTGCGACAAAATTTCTTCTTCCGAAGCGTGGTTTCCGCATTTACCCTTTGCTTGTGAGCACTTTACGTAAATATGACCTTTCTTGTAATAGGAACTCATACTGCATCCACAGACACCACATTTCAATATGCCGTTCAGAGCAAAGTGATATTTCGTGTCGACCTTATTTTTCTTACATCCTTCATTAGTTCTTATTAGTTGGGCTCTGTCGAAGGTTCTTTTGTCGATAATTGGCTCGTATTTATGCGGGTATAAGTTGCCGTCGTATCGCATAACACCATAATAAAACGGATTACTTAGTACACCTTCGATGACACTCTTTGAGATAGGCTTTGGGCGTTTAGTGTTGCTTGTCATACCCTCGCTTCGCATAGTATTAGCAATACTTCTGAACGTTTCGCCTTTTAGCCTCAAGTCGAAAATCTTTTCGATATATTGTCGTCTGGCTGGGTCAGGGATAATACCTTTCTTGCCGTTCGGTAAGTTAATGTTTATGTAGCCTATTGGTGCTTTTCCAGGGAATTCGCCATCGTGAAGTTTCTGTTCAATCCTACGCTTTACGTTGTCGGAAATTGCGGATGAATAGTATTCGCCGAATACCATACCGATACCTAGACGGGTTTTATCGCAGGCTGGCGAGTTTTTATGAAAGACTAGACCGTCTGACGGAAAGTGTAATTCCAGTTTCCCATCTCTAACTCTATCTTTCAAAATTCTTACTACTTCAGATGTAGCATCACGAGTAAAGCGGTCGATTTTATCGAACACTACAACTGCCTTTTCTTCGCAATGAGCAATATCCATTACTATCTCTTGGAATTTTCGACGGTCTTCTTTGTAAGCCGTTTCATCAAAACTGTGTAAAGTGGCTCTTAGCCCTAACTGCTCAGCATAATTTTTTAGCCTTAATTCCTGAGCAGGTAGTGCATCGACCTGGCTTGGGTCGGATACCCGTGCAATTAAAAATGCCTTCATCCCTTCATAGTTAGTTTTCGTATTAAAATTCATAATTATCCTTTCGTTTACTTTATATTATATAACATTACTTAACAATATGTACCAAAATTATAGCAATAAAAAGTAGTTTTTCATCCTTGTCGGCTTCTTTCTTCTTATTACGTCGCTTATCTTCGTTAGAACTTTCAAATTATCATCTTCTGGCAAAGGCAAAATACTCTTTGATAATCGATACCAGGCTTTGCTTCCTAACTTCTTTTCGATGAGGCTTCTAGCATTCCTGCTATCATCCGAACTAGCCATAAGTGAGTAGTACCCTAAACTTGCCAAGAGGTTCATCGGTCGGACATTGTCATTAGTGAGCAGTTTTACAAGGATGTTGTCAGGAGTTTGAAAATCTAATTGAGCCTTTGGAACCTTGCTCAAAATTCTTTGCCAATGGTAATTTACGACTTTGCTCGAAATATCGGATGAGAATAATCTGCCGAATGTTAGGTCGTCTGATGGCAGACCAATCTTTTCGAGCATAGAGCGTATTTGCTTCTTGCCGTTAAGTCTAACCTCAACACGAAGAACCGAGATGTTTCTGTTTTTATTGAAGGCATCGATTAAATTTTGTTGCACCAGACTATCGCTTTCGTATGCTCTTTTCGGGCTTTTGATACTTTGTTTTAAATCTTCAACCTTGTCGTAAAGTGCCACGTCTAGTGCGTTTGTGTGGATATGAAAAATGTGTCCGCCATTACGAAATGTATCTTTTTCCACGTCATACACTTTAGATATGTCAGCACGTCTTACGATACCAGTAATGTAGGAAACTGGCATACCGTTATCCAAGACAATGTTTTTCGAGTAATCAATTTTTGATACTTCTAAGTTCTCAAGTTGGAACTTAAATAGCCACAAAGATTTCATTTCTCTTAGTACGTCAGACAGAGCCTTTAGGACGGTTGGGAAATCATCGTCAGTCAACTCATCGAAATTATTATTGAATACCAATTTCGGAACAGATAGTTCTATGGCGAGTTGATATGTTTTACCGCCTCTTGCTGGTCTTTCGGTATACGTCAGCCTCGGATAATACTTTCCAGTCTTTTTCATCATCACTGTTGGGTTGTATATGCCTTGGATAACACCCTTTTCTTGCTCTTTAAAGAGTTGGAAGTCCAGGTCGCTTTTACGCAACGGTCTAGATAAGTTCATAGTCAGTTTTACCGTGTCTATCATCATTACTTCTTTCGAACAGTTCATTACATTTTTTAATGATTAAGTTTTCTAATTGCTTACCGCATTCCGAGTTGATTGGATGGAAAACGTTCAGATATTTCGTTCCTATTCTTTTTGTTGGATAAAGTATCCTGTATGAGCCGTCTAGGCGTGTATACACGGCGATTGAGCCGAGATATATGTTGTCATCGATTACTACGCTCGCAAACGCTACAAGACCATCCTGTGGCTTTACGGGGCATATTTTTACTTCACTTATCTTCATATTCCTTTGCCTGCTTACTGTTTTCATTGTCAAAATCCGCTTCCATTAAAGCGTCGATGAAGGCGACTAGCCTTTCTTTTTGCTCTGTGGTTAATTCGGATTTATTATTCATAGCCCGACTATACAAAAAATGACTCTGTACAATTTCATACAGAGTTTACAGAGAGAAAATTGACGGTTTTTAAATTATTTGAACAACTTTGGGTTCAAAATATATGTATTATTGCCGTCCTGGATAATTAGTTTTTCGCCAAGACCCGTTGCCAGCATAAATCGGTTATTTATGTTGCGAATAGACTGATACACCTTCCTTTGAAATTTTGCGTGTTCTTCATTGCTTTCGCTAAACCAATCTCTGTTTTCGCATTTTTCGTAGAAATCTACTGGCTCGTATGACCTAGTTTTACTGAAGTTTTTTCGACCAAAGAAGATATGAAGTAGAACTGATGCTATTCCGCCCTTAAATTGGATAGTCTTACCGTTAATTTCTAATGTAGAATGGCTATTATTTACAAAACCTATGTCAGCAATCGTTGCAGGGATAGAATATTTTTCTGTTCTTTCTTCTAGTGTGGCTATTTTTGCAAGAATTAACTTTTGACTTTCTTTTATGTCTGATATTCCTGCAACAAACTGTAAATCTGCCGAATTCTTATAGACAATACCATTATCGTTATATTTTTCTTCTATCTCAGCAGACATCGATACTAGACAGGACGAGCCACTCTGTATTTCGTCTATCTTTGAAACGCTTTTTGTGGCTTCTTCGTAGACTTCTGAGATTGAGTTAATCGCTTTGAGCGATAATGTAATATCCTTGCCGATAGCCTGCGACGGCGTAATGTCTATTCGTAAACTACTTGTAGCACTTAAGAAACTGTTTATTAGTTCCTGGGTCGGAGCAAAGGCTCTTTGGACAGACTGGACAAATTCATCTAAACTTGAGACAAATGTGGCATTTGCAAAAAGTCTGTTTTGCTGGTCGGCTACACTTTGAATAGCGTTTTGGAGTCCTGAGGTTCGGGCGGTCAATATTTCCGAAATTCCGCTCAAATTATAAAGGCTAGGTATAGCCGTTAACTGCTCAGGATGTGGTTTTACATCTTTCAAATCTGTCATTACTTTTTCCCGTAGTTCTATTAAATATTGTATAATAAAAGTATGAAAAGTGAGAAAGAATTACCTGAGTATCTTACCCTGCAAGAGGTAAGCCAAATGCTAAAAGTTCATCCCAATACCTTAAGGGCGTGGGACAACAATGGAACGCTGAAGGCGGTACGAATTGGAGCCAAAAAAATCCGTCGCTACCGAAAAGTAGATATTGATAATTATGTCGAACAAAGGTTGATATAGAAGCATTAAAACATATCGAGCGTGAGATTATGGGGTATAAAAAAACGGTATGCTAACAGTTAAAAACCTTGTTAAATATTACGGTGAGGATTTGGTACTTGGGGGTGTATCTCTGACGGTGGATTTTGGTGAAAAAGTGGGGCTTGTCGGTGTGAACGGAGCAGGTAAATCGACCTTACTCAAAATCATTGCAGGAATTGAAAAGGCAGATGATGGAAAAATTGAAACTGGCAAAACTGGTACGATTGGTTTTTTGCGACAGGAGTTTAGTTTAGTCGAAGAAGCACAACTCGTTGAGGACTACATTACAGCATCAAATATACCCTCGCAAAACTTATACAAAGTCGACATCATTCTTGACGGATTAGACTTCCCGCAACCATTAAGGAATAGTCGTATTTCCGATTTAAGTGGTGGACAAAAAAGCAAATTGTTATTGGCTTTGGCATTGTTGGATGGAGAAGATATATTACTACTAGACGAACCAACTAACAATCTAGACCTGGATGCGATAATGTGGCTCGAAAACTACCTCATTGGCACTACTACGCCTATGATTATTGTTTCGCACGACCGTAGATTTTTGAATAAAATCACTACTAAAATACTAGAAATTGACGAAGCGACAAGAAAAATCAAGGAGTATGCTGGCAATTATGATTTCTATCACGAAATGAAAAGGCTAGAATTGGAACATTCGATTTCAGCGTACGAACAATACCAAACAAAGGTAGCCAGTCTAGAAGCAGACATTAGGCAGAAGAAGCAGTGGGCAATGAAGGGTCAGAGGTATATTCCAAAAGATAATGACAAATTCGATAAGGGATTTATGCGAGACCGCTCAAAGAGTTTAACGAAATCAGCGAAAAGTTTGGAAAGAAAAATCGGACAACTAGAGAAAGTTGACCGCCCAGACTTAAAACAGCCTCTTAAAATTGAGATTGATGAAACAAAGATTAAAGGTTCAACTCTAATCCGTCTAACAGACTTGGTGTGTGGGTATAATGATGGATTTCAAACTAAACCTATTACTTTTGACTGTCAATTTGGAGAGCGAGTAGTTATTCTAGGTAAAAACGGGACTGGAAAATCTACCTTAATTAAGACAATCTCTGGGGAAATTCCTCAGTTATCTGGCGATATAAGCATAGGGACTGGAATTAGGATAGGATATATCTCTCAAGACACGAAAATGGATACCGAGAAGACAGTGAGCGAATATCTGCTTGGTGATGATAGAGACAAAACAACCGTGTTTACAGTAATGAAACGTTTTAACTTCCCCTACGAAAACCGAAATAAATTATATCGAGATTTAAGTCCAGGGGAACGCACTAGAGTAATGTTGGCAAGATTTGCTCTGAATGGAGTTAACACGCTTTTACTAGATGAGCCGACGAACCACCTCGACATTGAAGCCTTGGAAGCACTAGAGGAATTGTTGACAAGTTTTAGCGGTAGTGTTATTTTAGCAAGCCACGACCGAAGTTTAATAGAAAAAATTCACCCAACAAAACAAGTTGAGATGTGAGTTAAAAGGCGAACGAATATTAATTAATCGACCACTTCGAGTCGACTTCATACCATTGGATTAGACTAATTACTTTTTCGGCTATTTTTGTGTCTGTTTTTGCTTGTTCGACATAGTTATGCGCTATTCTTTGCACTATCGTGAAATCGCTCATATCAAGGTCGTTAAAATCCGCCTCTTTTATAGATGAAAACTGTTTCATCCAGTATGCTAACTCTTTTTTGGTTGTGCTATCGTTGATATTATCCATTATTGTCTTCCTCTTTCGTCAATTGCCATTCGAGGTTATCACTTTTGGCTTGATTATCTTCGGGCTTTAGTAATTGCAAGTTAGTATAGTGGCACAACTCTATGACATCTTGCTCAGTCTTAGCGGTGGCTAACGGTATAATATGGTCTATATGGTAAGGCTCGCCGTTCCACTCTGTGCCGTAATTTGCTTGCCAAGTGCCTAATAAATAATCGACAAAGGTATTAAAATCACAACCTAGTATTTGCTCGGTCTTAGTACCTTTCTTATATCCCGTGCGGTTAAAAGAGTTGCGTATAAGGTTGCGGGTTTGCTCTTTTAATTTTAATATCGGGTCGTTGGCTAGTCTTTTAATAGCGTATGCCGTGTGCTTTTTCTGTATCTCTACCTTGTTTGCTTGGTAATATGCTTGTCGCCACTCGGCTCGCTTTTCTTTATGTTTATGGTAGTTGGCTCGGTTCTTTTCTAAATACTTTTCGTGGTCGGCATAATACTCATCTTTTTTCTTTGCCAAAATCTCGTCGTGGTTCTCTTTGTAATAGTTGGCTTTGTAGGCTTTTCTCTCATCTATATGCTCTTGCCAATACTTTTTATGCCACTCGCTAATCTCGTCTTGGTGTGTGGCTCTGTAAGCCTGTTGATAGGCTATCACGGCGTCGGTATTAGCCCTATAATAAGTTTTTTGCCTTTCTAGTACACGCTCTTTGTTTTTCTCGTAATACTCTTTGCCTTTTTCTTTAATATAGTCGGCGTTTTGCTCTCTGTATTTTTTATTGTAATCGCTTAACTTTTGCTTATTCTCTCGGTAGTAATCTTGCCTTGCTTGGTATCGGCAAGCCTTGCACTCATTGCGATATTTGCCCGTATCTCGCCTAAAAATAAACTCGGTTAGAGGCTTAGTCTTACCGCACTTTGTACAAATCTTTGTATCGTTCTGCACGTTCATCTTTTATCCTTAAGGCGTATGCTTGGCAATGTTGTCTGTATTATTAATATTATAACATTTTTCTACACTTTCGCTGTTTGCCACATCTTGCGAAGCATTGATATAATTGTTCTGTTGATATAAAATTACTTTGACTTCCTCAAGTTTTTCCGAGTCATAGGAAAAGAGAGCGGTTCGAAATGTGTCCGCCAACGGGAGCCATTTTTGACTATTCGCACAATTTGATAACGATTTGAAAGGCTCTAACAGATTAAATTGGAGTCTTTTTTGATTGATTTTAAGGTTCGAAAATAATAGTTTCAAAATCTTGTTCTGCTGCTCTGGTTTCGAATTTTCAAATATAGTTCGTGCCTTTGACGCTAGTTCTAACAGACAAGAGCGGCTTATATCGAAACTTTTGTCATTGTTTGTCAGTTCCATTAACTTGCTATCCTTTTCGTTGATTTCGGCTTCTATCTTTGTCGCAATTTTGTCATACTCATCCACAGTAATGCACCCGTTGCCCGGCCCCGGGAACCAAAATTTACTAACTAGCTTGCTGCAAAAAGGTATTTATTGCACCTGCTAATTTGTCAGTAGGGTACTCCCATATTTCATGTGGACCTGGCACCTCAATGAACGCCGCATTTTCATCCTGTAAAGCCTTTTGATTATCGTCCTTGTATCCTTTATAAAAATTAATATATTCCTCCATCGCTTTTTTATCTCCTCCAAAACTGCTAAGTGCCGTCTCCTTGAAATATTTTTCATAATAGTCTTTATCGAACTGGTTAGCAGCGATAAACAATTTTGCTAATTTACGATAATTTTCACCCCTAATCTTTATTGTATTTTCAGCGTTAGCTTTTTCTAGTTCCGACTCACTTACTACGAAATCTGGAAAGGCATTTTCCATCCCTAGAATTTTGCTTGCTCTTGCTAAATCCTCCGTAAAATATCCTGTTTTCACTAATTGCTCAGCCTCAGCATCTCTCGTTGCTTCATCCAGCATAAACAAGCGGTGTAATCCTAATTTTGCGGCAATATTGTAGAGGTGAGTAGAAAACCAATCATAATGATTATATTTTTCCTCTATGGCATTTTCCGGAGAGCCAATATCAAGTGCTATCATCCCGCTTACTTCCTCAGGATATTTTTCCGCCCAATACATTGCATACTGTCCAGCAATGGAATGAGGCATCAAAATTACAGAGGTTTCCACCCCTATTTCTTTCAGCGTTTTGCGATAAAACTCAACGATAAAGTCCGAAGTCGCGTCTATACCAGTATCCTCGGATAAAGCATATCCAGGACGATTTATCAGTATTACTCGCGCGTTCACCTTCTCGGCTAACGGCGTGAACGAAAGTGCGGCGTTCTGCACATTTAGCCCTGGCATCAAAACTAAAGTATGCTCGGTTTTTTCAGAATTAAAAACTTTGTAATTAACCTCTTGCCCATCCACCATCACCGTTCTACCAATGTCATAAGATTTTAGCAACTCCCATTCTCGCCCTATCTGTATCTTATGGTTAATAAAAACACCCAGGACAAACAAAAACATACATCCTAGCAATATACCCGCTATGATGCCAGAGACTTTCAAGATTTTGCGAAATTTCAAACTTTTTTCGTTTTTAACCATAACATTATTATACCGTGAAAAGATCCCCGTTCTAAACGGAGGCCTATTGATTGTTATGGCTCTGCGGCCACCTTTATTTCTCCATCTTTAGCAAGTCTGGTTAGTTTTTCGATAGTTTTTACCTATATGCCAGCCATACTTAGGAGTATTTGTTAGTAATGTGTCAGCCAGGGGGAGCCAGGTTTAATATACAGATATATATTCAAATAAAGAGACGCTCGTAAGCAATGAAGAGGTCTTTTTTTGTTGTTTTTATAAAAATATTCAAAAGTACTTGTTTTTACGATTCGTTTATGCTTAAATACGTTTATAAAAAGGTCAAATAAAAAGGTCAAATAAAAAGGTCAAATAAAAAGAAAGGTTACCTATATGGTTAGGAGAAAAAAGTCTTTGCTTTTTTCGGCATCATTAGCATCTGCGGGTTTAGTCGCCGGCGGGTTGTTCATGATTGCCCCAAAAACGCAAGCGAGTAGCGATGAGGTCGCTATATCAAATACAGCAAACGCAGTAATTCAGGAAATCAGCAAAGAAAGCGGAATTTCAGCTAAAGGCGTGGAGACTGCTCTGAAAACCCATGAGCTAATAGTCAACATTCCAAACCTAGATGAATTTAAAGAAAGCCATCCAGACGCCATAAAGTATACAAAAATAGCCGAAAAGGTATACGTAGTCGAGTTCGCAGATTATAACACCACATCCGCAAACTATCTTGATATAAAAGAAAAAGATAACAATTCTGGCGTTCTTTTAAATATGCAGTTAAAACTTGACGACGATGCAGAATCGAATGCGATATATAATTACGAGGAAATAAACCGATGCACTAATCGCTCTGCTACAACATACACAAATGGTACTAGCATACCAGACCAGTGCTTGGGCTGGGGAACTTCCGCCATGAAACTAGACACCTATGCGAAAAGTCTAACTTCTGGCCAAAAAGTTACCGTTGCTGTGATTGATAGTGGCGTCCGCGCGTCTCACTGGGCATTCAAGAAGACAACCGTAGGCGACCGCCTCGATATGACCTATGCTCACGATTATTACGATAACGACACAAATCCCGACGATAGTGGAAACGACGCCAACGACAGCATGACAGCAACTTGCAATATCACTACTCAAACATGCACTAACGTAAGTGCTGGCGCCTCAAGAGTAACGCATGGCACATCTGTTGCAGGAACAATCACCCAGGCCACTCCGGCGAGTGTAAAAATTGTTCCCATCCGCATTTCCGGCGGTAAAAGCATTGATCTTACGAAGGTAGTAATAGCTGTTTCTGAGTTAAAGGGTAAGGTTGACGTAATCAACTTAAGTCTCGGCCTCGTAGAACAATTACCAAATCCGCTACCAGAAGAGTTTCAGACCACAATCGAACCTGCTTTTAGGGAAGCTAAAGAGGCTGGCACTATTATAGTGGCCTCGGCCGGCAATGGTAGCGCTGGCTGGGTTTCTTATCCAGCGTCTAGTGACTATACCATCGCCGTATCTTCCGTCAATAATGCTAAATCATTCTCGTCGTCGTTTTCTCAACATGGCGCAGAAATCGATTTCGCGGCACCTGGCGAGGAGCTTCTCCTGCCAACATCAAGTACTGGCGCGGATAATACATTAACCCTAATTGGTGGTACATCTTTCTCTGCACCTTACATTTCTGCAGCAATAGCAAATATCTTAACCGAACACCCAAACTATAACTACAACCAGGTCTATAACGCCCTTAAACTCGATGCTGAAGACTTAGGCGCAGCTGGCAAAGATGAGTACTATGGTTGGGGCAGCGTAAGCTTCCATGTTAACAAATACGCGGATTTAAGTATTTCGACGCCAGCCGTAACAGCGGCAACTAACTGGACAAATAGTAATGCCACCATTAAAGCTACTGCGAGCAGTAACGCGTACAATATTAATAAGTACAAAGTAGACAATGGCAATACCACAACCGCTACTCCGAGCTCTTGGTCAACCATTTCTTCGTCCAGTAAATCATACAACCTTTCGCAAACTGTCTCCGCAAACGGAACATATACGCTTTGGTTCAAGAATAGCAACAACGAGACCGCCTCGAAGACCGTTACGGTAAATAATATTGATAAAACCGCACCGGTAATTAGCACCGCCCTCTCAGCAAGCAGTGTTACGGCTAATGGGGCAACTTTAAATATTGGAGTAACAGATAGCGCAAGTGGTCTCGGTCGAATCGTCTGGCACTATAAAGAAAACTATGCAAGCAGCTATACAGACAAGACCGAAACGTATGCTAGCTCGAGTACTGGTGAGACTTCCGCAACAACTAAGAGCCTAGTTCTAACTGGGCTCAATGAATCCTCCCGATACGCAGCATATGCGACCGTCTATGATGTTGCGGGCAACGCTAAAGATTCTGAAACAATTTACTTTGCCACTAGAGCAGCGAGCGATCCGTCAGTTCCGGCGACTAGTATTGCTGTCAGCCCCGCAACCGCAAACGTCAACGTAGGAGCTACGCTAAGCTTGACCGCCACCGTCACTCCTACAAATTCAACCGATACGATTACTTGGAGCAGTAGCGATAGTAGTGTTGCGACAGTTGATGCGAATGGCGTCGTAAAAGGGATAAAAGCAGGAACAGCGACCATTACCGCCAAGGCGAACGACAATGTCTGGAACACCGCTATTATAACCGTAAAAGCTACTACAACGACGGTTCCAGCAACAGACATAAGCATTAATCCTGTTTCTGTCAGTATTAACGTCGGCGAGGAAGCAACCCCAACCGTAACGCTTACTCCTACAAATTCAACCGATACGATTACTTGGAGCAGTAGCGATAGTAGTGTTGCGACAGTGTCTAGCACTGGTAAAATAATAGCCGTTAAGGCTGGCACGGCCACCATTACCGCTATGGCAAATAGCAATGTGTCGGCAAATATTACAGTTACCGTACTAGGGGGAACAAACAACGATCCAGTAGCTCCTACTGAGCCAACCGAACCAAAAGACGTTAACATAAAGAATCCTAAAACTGCCGATATTAATACTCCTGCAATAGCAAGCGTAGGTGGAATTCTGAGCGCTCTAGCGTTCTTCATCTTCCGCGCAAAACGCCGTTAGTATTATTCTGAAAGCACCCCTTTTGATGGGGTGCTTTTTGTTGCCGCGTTCAGCGACATTAATTGAGCTTAGTCGCTAAAATCTGAATCCAGAGCTATTTCAAAAGTATAATCTGGTATCTCTTTTTGGAGTGCACTATGTATCCGCCGAAAATACGAACTGCGATTTCTCACATCAAAGCCAACGACAATATCAAGACTAATTTCTTTATTCTTTTCGTCAACATGAAAACCGTGCATTTGGATAACGTGTTCAAATCCAGATACTATTTCATATACTTGATCACGTAGCTCTGCAGCTCTCCCGCCCTTCTTATTAACAGAATAGACGCCAACGGAATTAATCAAAACATGACATTTTCGATGGACACGACGACGAATTTCTCGGGATATGTCGTCTATCTCTAGTGCAGTCATTGTGTCTGGAAGTTCAATATTAATTGACGCAAATGTAATATTCGGACCGTAATCGTGCATGACCAAATCGTATGCGCCCTCGACGCCATCAACCTGACGGACCTCTTCTCGAATCTTTCGAGACAAATCAGAATCTGCCCGCTCTCCCAAAATAACACTGAAGGTTTCGCGGAGCATTTTAAAACCCGAGTAAGTAATAAATAAGGAAATGCCAACCGCTAGATATGCCTCAACGCTAAAGCCGGTCAGTACAAATATCCCGGCAGCAACTAGCGTCGTTAATGATATTAATGAATCAAATAATGCATCTTTTCCCGACCCTACTAGAGAATCGGAATCCACTTTCCGCCCTACCCTATATACATATATGCCAAGAACAATCTTGACGATAATTGCTACTGCCATGACTGCCGCGGTAATTAATGAATAATCTGGAGACTCGGGGTTGATAATTTTCTTTATTGATTCAATAAAAGCCGTAAAACCAATATACATAATAATAACAGCCACGACAGCAGCGCTCAGATATTCGGAACGGCCATGCCCCATTGGATGCTCACGATCTGGGGATAGATTTGCAAAATGCGAACCAGCTATCGTGACCAATGAAGAGAGCATGTCGCTAAAGTTATTGACAGCATCTAAGATTATTGCAATTGAATTCGACAACAGACCCACGATGGCTTTAAAAATTACCAGTAATAAATTTGCTAGAATGCCAATGATACTTGCAACGACGATAGTGCGATGCCTATTATCTTTCATGTTATTCCCTATTGTAGAGTTTTAAGTTTATTTAGTCGTTTTTCGTACTCTTCGAATAATTCCGCCGGCAATATCTTCGTCCTTAATACACCAAGCACCGCCTCGTAGAACCATATCTCGCGCTCGCGTTTGGCGGCGAAATAAGTCCAAATACTCTTGCCAAGCTCTTCATATCCGTAGGCCAATTCGCCCATATTATGCATTTTATCGCATGCCGAAATAATGAGTGGACGAATATCGTTGGTATTTTCAATATTATTAAGATAAGCATATTTCCGCGCTCGCCAAGCCTCTTGAGTTGGCGTACGAATATCTGGTTCGGAAACCGTCTCGACGAGGTTCAGAATTTCGTAGCCAAAATCATTAGCTAAATCATTCGAGGAATAGACACGTTCGGGTACATCCTCCAATACATCATGTAAAATTCCGCCAATAAATACTTCCTCACTATCGATATATATTTGAGTCATAAGCGCTACTGCAAAAGGATGAGCAATATATGGGATAGTTGACCCACGACGAAATTGACCATCATGCAGCCTGGTGGCGATTTTGATAGCTTTATTGATAGGCTCAGAATAAACCATTAGCTATATTTTACAACAGCCTTGCCCATAGCGCCATCGAAACAAAACCCAAAGGAGTACTTAGGAGGGATTTTATACTTGATATTATGCCATAAAGTCGAGTTTCCGCCAGTCATTATCCTTTTCTATGATATAATAAATCAAGATGAAAATATCTTTTGTAATACCGGTATATAATGAGGAAAAAGGCTTCAGCCAATTCTATGAAAAAATGTTGTTGCCGGAGCTAAAAAAGCTCAACTACGATTATGAGTTAATCTTAGTTAATGACGGAAGCACTGACAAAAGTCTACAGATTATTCAAAAGATTTCCGAGAAAGACAACCATGTCAAGGTGCTATGTTTTTCGCGCAATTTTGGCAAAGAGGTCGCGCTGACGGCTGGAATTCGCGAGGCGACGGGAGATGCAATATTAACAATGGACGCAGATGGCCAACAACCGCCGAAATTAATCCATGAATTTATTAAAAAATGGGAAGAAGGTGGCGAAATTGTTATCGGAGTTAGAGGTAGATACGAAAAACACGGCCTCATTGCAAAAATAGGATCAAAATTGTTCTATAAGATTCTTGGCATGATGGGCGTAAAAGACACCGTACCTGGCAGCACAGATTTTCGTATTATCGATAGATGTGTCGCAGATGAGTATAATAGGTTAACCGAGCATGGGCGCATTACGCGAGGCTTGATGGACTGGATGGGCTTCAAAAAAGTATACATCGATTATATCTACGGGAATCGCCTGGCTGGAAAGCCTAGCTATAATTTTAAAAAGCTTTTTCAATTAGCAATAGACAGTTTTGTGAGCTTGAGCTCCGCCCCGCTAATCATATTCGCATGGATTGGTGCTTTTATTACAGTTGCCTCTTTGATATTGGGGATTTTCGTGATCATAGAGGAATTTATTATGGGAGACCCGATGCAACTCAAATGGACGGGCACGACTTGTTTAAGCATTTTTATTACTTTCTTGATTGGTTTAGTTCTTATATCGCAATCCATTATCGCATTATATATTTCACACATCCATGCAGAAGCACAAGGACGCCCATTATATATAATTGACCATAAGAACTCGAGGTATTTAAATGAGAGAAAAGCTAAAAAAGCTAAAGAATCAACCTCTAATTAAGAAACACGCCGAAAAAATAAGGTTCGTGCTAGTTGGAGGCTTCAATACGGTCTTCGATTTCTGCCTATTTGGCCTACTAACAAATCTGCTCAGTTTCCCAAAAGAAGCCGCAAACATTATCTCGACATCTATCTGCATTACAATTAGCTTTATATTAAATTATAAATTTGTCTGGAAGTCGAAAAAGAATTTATATCAAACAGCGCCAGGTTTTCTAATCGTCTCGTTGTTTAGCGCTTGGGTAGTGCAAAATTTAGCCATAAATCTCGTTACTTGGATATTTCAAGAAAACGGCGTAACGAAACTAATCGGAAAAGCTTTTGGTTCGATTTGTGGTATGATTACAAATTATTTCGGTTATAAATTAGTCTTCCGTGGCAAAGAAGATAAGACAAAGACTACTTTGCGCCATCATGATGAAGAACGGAAGCAATAGTCCTAAAGAATATCTGAACATCTAAAGCCGGCGTCCAGTTTTGAACATAATAAATATCAAGAGCGCGGCGCTCATTAAATGATATATTACGACGTCCAGACACTTGCGCTAGCCCAGTTAGGCCAGATTTAACCGACAATAATAAGCCACGATCGCCGTAGTTTTTTAATTCTACGGGCTGCAGGGCGCGTGGGCCAATTAAGGATATGTCCCCCTTTAAGACGTTGATAAATTGCGGTATTTCGTCTAGCGAAGTCTTACGTAGCCATGTGCCAAATTTAGTATATCGAGGATCATTCTTAATATAGTCGCCTTGTTTGCGATATTTTTCAGATAATTCCGGCTTCCCCATTTTATTAAAAGCTTGTTCCGCCGTAAGACCGCAATATTCTTGTTTCATACTTCGGAATTTTAGGAGTGGGAATTCTTGATTGTAGCGCGTAAGTCGCGTATCTTTATAGATTGCGGGCGATTTTGGTTCAATTATCTTTTGAATGATATAAATAACCAGCATAGGTATCGCAGCTAGCATAGTTAGAATTAGCCCAAAAATTATGTCCATCGCACGTTTGTAAATTTTTGCCCCACCACTAAGCGGAGTGGCGCGAATTAAAATAATTGGCACTGCGGCGACGAATTCAACATTGCCACTTTGCACAATTATCGAATCCTCAGCAGGAGAATAATAATAGAGTGCGTGATGGTCTATGGCCGCCTTATTGGTTGCCTCAATATCTTTTGACCCAGTATGAATAATCGCATGCGGACGTAGTCGTGCTAGAGCAATATCAAGGTTATCATATTGACGTTTTCGCCACTCTTCTGGCACATATTTATCGCTAGCTACTACACCAACCACTTTAAATCCGCTGTCGGCCGTAATTCCTTGGAGTAATTGCGTAGTATTATCGCTATTGCCAACAATTACCGTACGAATAAGACCCATATTTCGACGCAATAAGAATTGGCGAATAGCCCGGATAATCGTGCGCGTAATAATTAAAACAATAAAATTAAAAACAATTGCATAAATCGCGATCGTACGTACAGGAAATAGTGAGCCGCGCGTAACATATGCGGTGGCAAAGAAATCGTAAGTAATTATCGTCATGACGCCAATAATGGACGCAAGAAAAAGGCGCCAATACTCTAAGCCGCGACGCCTAAGAATGCGGCGCGAATAAAGCCCAAGGCTCGTAAGAATAACTAGCCAGATTGGCAATAAGAGAACGTTCGTTAAAATAAAATCGCGAATCTCGGAAGTGAAATAGTATGGTCGAGAGTCAATATGAGTGCGGTAATAATAGGAAAATGCAAAAGAAAAGACGATTGCCAATGCGTCACCTATAATCAGGCAGATGCGGTAGGAAAAACCTGGTTCTTTTCTCATTTTCGATAATTATATCATTGTCAGAGGTCGAGGTCGAGTAGGTTAGCGGCTGCCTTCAGTGTGCGCAAATCATCTTCTAGGCTTCGCCGTTTACTGTCGGATAGTTCCACAATGTCACCCTCTTCATTTTCAGACGGCTTCATTTTAGCTTCTAGCTCAGTTATTTTTTGCCGAAATAGCGTCTTGGTTTCTTTGTAATCTTGAATTGGAATTACTTTCAGTGAGCGGGCTGCATTTGGCACTTTTTTTAAAAAACCAGCCGATACGCAGTTATTAATATGCTCTGCTACCGCCGATACGGAGCTTAGGTTCATTGCGCGCATTATTTCCCTGTATGACGGCGAGTAGTCGTGTTCTTCGGTATATTGATCGATGAATTTTAGCAAAATCGTCTGTTTTTTCGTCGGATGCTTCATATAATAATTCTATCACGGCTTTTTACGCATGTTTTCCACATATTTGTGTACATTTTGTAGATATTTTTCCACATTTTTTATGTCTTTTTCCACATACCTAGCTTTTTGCACTAAAAAGCCGCAAACCAGAAGGTTTGCGGCTAAAACTATCATAAAAATGAATTATTTTTTGCGAGAAACAGTCAAGAAACCGTTGCGTGGGTTTTCGTTAACTTCGCGATCCTCAGGGAGGTCACATGGAGTACCTTTTTCGTTCTTCTCAGTCTTGGTGAAGAAATAAATGGTCTGTGGCTTGCCGCCGCGAAGGGTTACTTCGGACTTGTGAAGGTAGTAAGTGACGCCCTTTGAGTTAGTATGTTTATAAGCCATTTTTAAGCTTTCCTCCGTTAGTTGATACTCTTATCTTATGACCCCTGTTTAATGCTGTCAAGGGGTTTAAAGCTTATTTTTTACCGTTTTTAATACTATTAATGATTAAGGATAAATAATGCAATAGTGCTAATGACCCAAAAGATGATTCGACAGACTATCCAGAATGCAAGAATGGCCGCGATTAATATCACCGCGCCAGAAAGACATGGATACCAAATGGGAGAGGCTATATCATAACGGTAATTTTCAGTATTTGGCAAAACCGCCTCAAGTTCCGTTGTTAATGAAGCCGAAGATGGATATTTAGCTAACTCATTAGTGTAACAGTCAAGATAGCGCCTATCGTAATACGGCCAGCCGTAAGTGCGCGCTCTGTCATCGCATATTTTTGCAACTTTTGCAAAAATATTTCCGTTAGGATTTTGGTCTGTGATGCCTTTTTCTTCTATTTCGGCTTGTTGCTTAGCTATAGCCTCTTTTGCATCGTGGATGTAAAGATTTTCGAGATAAAAAGGCCCCGTACCAAATATAACCGACCGTCGGCCGTTCTCTTCTAGGATATTAAAGATAATATGCTTTAATGTAAAATTGCGTAGCTCGTTTAAGGAGGCTAGAATTTTCTCGTTATCCTCTTTTTCGTCCGCCGCAAGCACGGCCTCTCGCAATTCGCTCATTTTTATATGGTCAAAACGTAGAAAAGTTGCGCCCAAAAAGATTAACAAAATTAGAACCAGGATCAGCTTCCAGGTACTGATGTGGAAGATTTTAGACAGAGCCTTCTTAGACTTCTTCTTTTTCGACACTCCACCCATAACTAGCTAAATTATACCACAATTCAGCTAGCCAGGAGACGCTAGGTGTCAACCCGCCATCGAGAAACGCAATATCTTAGATGATGGTATACTACAAATATGAATGTTTATTTTTCAGGTATAAGCGGCACAGGGCTTGGCCCATTAGCAGAACTAGCTCAAGATATGGGTTTGACAATATTCGGATCCGACTTAAAGCGTGGAGCTATTAGCGATGAATTAGATAATCGCGGAATTGAAGTAGAATACGGTTTACAGGATGGCACTTTCTTCAAAAAGATCAATCAAGAAAGAGGCGTGAATTGGCTAGTTTACTCTTCAGCTATACCTGAAGATCATCCAGAATTAAAAGCTGCGCGTGAAAAAGGAATAAAATGCACAAAAAGAGATGCTTTTTTGGCCGATTTGGTCGAGCAAAAAGGATTAAAAATGATAGCCGTTGCCGGCACACATGGCAAAACTACAACTACTGCAATGCTAGTATGGGCGCTATCGCAATTAGAAATTCCCGTTAGTTACTTAATCGGAACGACTATTAGTTGGGGTAATGGTGGCCATTATGATAATAGCTCTCAATATTTTATCTATGAAGCTGATGAATATGATAGGAATTTTCTGGCCTATCATCCATATTTATCGGCAATTACTTGCATAGATTACGACCATCCAGACATTTATCCTACGATCGAAGACTATCGCGCCGCTTTTGACAAATTTATGGCTCAGAGTGAAATCGTTGTTAAAAACACAACAGTTAATAGCGCCATCACACTTGTTGGTGGTTTACGAAGACAAGACGCTAGTATTGCACTAGAAGTAATTCAAAAGATTGCGCCGAATATAGATTTTCACAGAATAGTCAAAGTTCTAAATGACTTCCCTGGCGCTGGTAGGCGTTTTGAAAGAATAACGCGTGGCATATATACAGATTATGCACACCACCCAAATGAAATTTCATCAACAATAAAGATGGCGGTTGAACTGAAAGAACGCGACAGATATGCTGGCCTAGCGATAATCTATCAGCCGCATCAAAATACTCGCCAACACGAAGTAAAAGATCAATACAAATACGCCTTCGTTGGCGCCGATAAAGTCTTTTGGCTTCCTACATATCTAACTCGCGAAAACCCAGATTTGCCAATCTTAACGCCGAACGAGTTATCCGATAATACTGAAACAAAAGAGCAAACTGAGGTCGTAGAACTAGATGATGACCTAGCACAGAAGCTTCATCATCTGCATGACAATAATTGGCTAATCGTGTTGATGACCGCTGGTCCAGCTGACGGCTGGTTGCGTAAACAGTTTGCGGAGTAAAATCACTCCTCTTCGTCATTCGACGTAATCATAAGATTATCGTCCGAAAGTGGATCTGGTCCAAAATCGTTTTTTGAGGCATTAATACGTTCAGATACTCGGTCGAGCTCTTCGATATACTCTGTTAGGTTTTTTTCGGTAATGGCGCCTTCATTGGAGTATTTTTCTTGAATGTCGTCATCTGTATTGTGTTTTTCGTCTTCCGAAATATACCCTGGCCGCGAGCGATCAATATAAATATCACCTTTGCTGTAGAAATATAAGCTTACCGATGTCGTAATTAAGGCAATCGCAATAGACCCCAAACAAAGTATTATGAGATTACGGCCGCCATGAATGGTCTTTTTGTCTTTATCTTCTTTTTTACTCATCGGTATCTTCCTTCGATAAGTCGTCCCGAATAACTAAAACTGATTGGCGATGCTTGGAAATTATCTCATCCATGCGCTCCATACTCTTCGTTATGTCTGCGCGCTTCTTGCGAGTTTTTTCGAGTTGTCGATAGAATTTAATTGGCTCATTTTTACAGTCCATATCAATTAGCGATTGTAATTCTTGAGAATACCCAATAAAATCATTGCGAAATCGCTCACGCTCGCTTTGAAATGCCGCTTGCTGGTTGGCTATATCCTGCTTTGCAATCCCATTTCTCATTAAGCGAAGGCTAAAGTTTGACATTAATCCAGAATAGATAGACTCATATTGCGTACCAAGATAGACGCGACTTTTTGCGCCTACACTTTCAATTCGGCGTAAACGCTCTTTTATAATCGAGCAGTTTTGCGAGATAGCGCCAATGCGATTATCGTTAAGTTTAATCGCCGTAGCTGAAGTAGATGAAAAAACTACAATCATTGCGGCGAACACTAGACTGTAGTTAATTCTTTTCTGCATATCTATTATTGTAGCACGAGACTATTCTTCTGGCTCAACAATGGCGAGATGGCAATCGGAAATCTGATACTCGTCAACTACCGATGGCGAACTCATCATAAGATCTACGCCAGAACCGTTCTTTGGAAAAGCTACAATATCGCGGATATTTTCGGTATTTTCGAGAATCATGAAAATACGATCAATACCAAAGGCGCAACCAGCATGAGGAGGTGCACCAAACTTGAAGGCTGAAAGCATACCACCAAAGCGTTGTTCGACGTATTTTTCGTCGTAACCGAGGATGCCGAAAACCTTGTACATAATTTCTGGATTATGATTGCGGACGGCGCCGGAGCAAATTTCATAGCCATTAGCCACCATATCATATTGGTCGGCAACAATGTCGAGCTTTTCTTTGATTGTCTTGGCAGACTCGAGTGCCTCGATGCCGCCTTTTGGCATAGAGAATGGGTTGTGGCCAAAATCGAGCTTATTAGCGCCGTCATCCCATTCGTAAAATGGAAAATCAACAACCCAACACAAGGCAACCTCGTCAGGGTTTTTGAGTTCAAAGTGGTCAGCAAAAGAAATGCGGAGTTGACCGAGCACTTTATTGACCTTTTCGCGCTTGTCAGCACCAAAGAAAACAGCGTCGCCAGCTTTGGCGCCAGTCTTCTTAGTAATGACATCCAATTCTTTTTCGCTTAAGAACTTGGCGATTGGGGATTTGATGCCGTCTGGTGTATAGGTAAGATAAGCGAGACCGCCAGCACCTAGCTTGCGAGCTCGTTCGGTGAAACCGTCAATCTGCGAACGGCTTAGGTCGGCGCCATTCTTAACGCAGATGGCTTTGACACATTCAGCCTTAGCAAAAACAGTAAATTTAGTTTCCTTGAGATCATCAGTCAAATCAACTAGCTCCATGCCATAGCGGAGGTCCGGATTGTCGACGCCATATTTCTCCATCGCTTCGACATATGGGATGCGTGGGATACTGTTTGGGTCGGTCAGAAGTTTTTTGCCACCAAAATCAGTCATTAGTTTGACAATGAGTGGCTCGACCGTTTTGCGAACTTCTTCGCCGCTGTCAACGAAAGACATCTCGAGGTCGAGCTGATAGAAATCGCCATAGAGACGATCAGCACGCGGATCTTCGTCGCGGAAGCAGGTAGCAATTTGGTAATAGCGCGATATGCCACCAACCATTAGTAGCTGCTTGAACTGTTGCGGAGCTTGTGGGAGTGCATAGAACTGACCTGGGTGTAGACGCGAAGGAACGAGGAAGTCACGTGCGCCTTCTGGCGAAGAGTTAGCGAGAATCGGGGTCGCAACCTCGATAAAATCGTTTTCTTCCATATAGTTGCGCATAAACCTGTAGTATTTAGCACGACGTGCGAGGCGCTTTTGCATACTAGGGCGGCGAAGGTCGAGATAGCGGTACTTAAGACGGAGATCTTCGCCGGTTTCGACGCCTTCGTCGTGCGTATTGACCGGAAGTGGCTCGGAGCGGTTGAGGAGCTCGAGCTGGTCGACAACAACCTCGATGTCGCCAGTTGGAATGTTTGGGTTTTCGAGGCCCTCGCCACGTTTGCGAACAGTTCCAGTGGCGCGAATGACAAATTCGTCACGGACGGATTCGGCAAGTTTGAAAGCGTCGGTAGTATTTGGATCAACCACGAGCTGAATGATGCCAGTGTGGTCGCGCAGATCGATGAAAATTAATCCACCATGATCGCGACGGGAATTTACCCAACCAGCAAGCTCGACTTTACCAGATTTGACAGTGAGATCTTTCGCTAATGCTCTCATATAGGTTACTCCATTATTTTCTATGATTAATAAAGACTTGCGCATGCGAGCCATACTTTTAAAAATTATACCATATTTAAACGCCAATAGCGAGAGCGTGGCCGAACCCGTCTCTTATATAAAAAGTCGCAGCGTAACACTGCGACATAATTTGGCCCATCAACGGTTTTCGCGAAGCATAATGTAAAAGGAGATGAATCGTTCCACATAATGAGCAAAATTTTGCTCATTGCCATTTAGATTTGCATAAGTTCCGAGGTTAAAGGAACGCGCAATTAATCTACTACCAACTCTGCCGCGAGTGCCCATGACAAACTTGCGAAAATCGCCTTGAAACTTCAGCTCAAACTTTTTAATGATAGAGAGTAAATACACTATCTCTGCATTAGGATTTATGTCATTATTGATGCGCTGGAGTTCAACTAGGCATTGATGCAGACATATTAATTGTTTCTGAATTCCGTCTTCGGAATCGTCATTCTTGTCAATTACCTGCCCTAAATTCGTCATTAGCTTCCTGTACGTCAATTGAGAATCTGCGGACAATATTATTTCGACGTCGCTACCATTAAGAATCTTAGACATATCATACACGTCCATAGATAATTGTTTATAACCGTCCTGGAGTCGGATAGTAGTACGCGATAAACGCCCAATGATTTGGCGAAGCTTATTTAGATGATATATTGCACGAGCGAAATGTTTAGTATTAACATTAGCCCCAATGCATTCAGTATAAGCAGAGCGTAAATACTCTGCTATCGCTTTCTCATAAAGCTTGCCATCCTCTAACCCGAAAATGCGATCACAAATATCAAATACTACACATTCGCTAATGAGCTCAAAGAAGTCTTGATCATCATTGTCTATAACTTGCATTATTACCCCCCTAACTTCAAAAACCGTCTTTTAATGTGCAACCTGAATAACTGTTATTCAAATATATTCGCTTAGATATGTCAAGCTACGCCATCCTCAGGAGTATTAATAGCGAGAGCGTTCACGATCTAAGTCGCGCGATTTAATGGTTTGACGCTTGTCATATTTCTTCTTGCCCTGCCCAACCGCAATTGTTAGTTTAATATGACGTTTAAACGGATGAAGTTCGACTGGAACAATCGTAGAACCATCAACTTTAGCACGCTCTAGTGCAACAATCTGTTTCTTAGTTGCGAGTAGTTTAATATTTTCGGACGTCTCGGAGCCAAGAGTTAGGTTTAAAAGCCAAAGTTCATGATTACGAATAGTAACATAGGTTCCTTTTAACTGGGCATGGCGATCGCGAATAAGGCGAACTTGGGCACCAGTCAAAACCATGCCTGTCTCGATTTTATCGGACAAATTGTAATCGTAGTGTGCGCGGCGATTAACAACGGCGGCAGGCTTTTTGACTTTTTTCATATTTGTATTTTAACACTTATTTGCTCTGACGACGAATCTTAAACGTGAGATATTCATGATAACAGAATTCAAAAAAGCTATATATTTTTGGCCCAATTAGCCGGATGAAAAAAGTTCCTAAATTTTGCATCGTTTTTTCGAACTTTGAATGCCACGTAGATGCATAATGGTGAATTGCACGCGTGTTTTCGGTTTGACGCATTATGCCAGTACTGTAATGCTTTGGGTTGAAATATTCAGGCGCAAATACGGCAAATTTTTCATCATACACATGAGTTCTTCCATCAAGTTTTAGCCCATAAATATCCTCTGCATAGATTGAAGGACTATGTACCGTGCACATGAATGTTTCGTTGGTTATTTTCTTCGGCAGAAGCCCCTCGTAGCGGCGGAGTGTTTTTGCAATCCAGGCGGAGTGCTTCTTGGCGCCAAAAAAAGAAGTAGTAAACCAATATTTAGACTCCCAACAAGCTACGCCATCGTATTTAAGCAGGTCATCTAGGGGGCGCAGAAGTTCAACGTCGGTATCCATATAGAAACCGCCCTCATTATAAACCACGTACATCCGAATAATATCCGCGGCAAGCGCCCAACGCTTCTCTTTCATTGCTTTTGCGACTAGTGGATATTTATCTAGGTCAATATCTTTTTCCGTCCAACACCTAATCTCGAAGTCTGGATGCAACTTTTGCCATTGTTCAATATATTTTTTGTCTTGTTTTGGTATCGGCGCCGTGCCAACCCAGATGTAGTGAATCTTTTTAGGGATTGCCATATGATAAAATCATATCATGAAAATAGTAATCTCTACGGACGTGTATTATCCAATGATTAACGGCGTAGCGGTATTTTCGAAAAATCTAGCAACTGGCTTAAAAAAGCGCGGCCATCAGGTGATGGTTCTTACGCCAAGCATTTCCGGCAAATTCTCGGTCGAAAAAGACCCCAATTGCAACTTTACAGTAGTTCGCCTTAAATCTACTAGAATGTACTTGTACCCAGACCAAATCGAAAAAATCCCAAATGATAAAAAAATATTAGGCATAAAAATACCACAGTTTTTATACAAAAATGGCCTACACGTAAGTTATAACCCATACTCAGACATTAAGCGCGTTTTAGAGGATTTCAAGCCGGATATTATTCACAATCAAACGTCTGGCCCGCTCGCTTTGGCAATATTTAGATACGCAAAAAAATGTAATATTCCAATCGTAATGACCGACCATACCTACCCCGATAATCTCACACAACAAGTAAAGTTACCTAAGTTTGCCAAAAAGCCCATAAATGCCGCAATGAATGCGTATTTTATGAGTTTTCTACGACGAAGTAAATATGCAACTTTGCCAACAAAACAGGCAATTACGGACCTACTGCCAAAAAATCATCATTCTTTTAAGGTTCCCGTTGAGGCTCTAAGTAATGGGATTGATTTATCGCGCTTCACGAAAGGTCCAGCAAGCGAAGAGATATACAAAAAATATGCTATACCGAGAAATGTGCCAATAGTACTGTATGTGGGACGAATAGATCCCGAAAAAAGTCTCGAAATATTAGTCAATTCGTTCAAAAAACTAATAAAAAAGACGCCAAAAGCTCACTTAGTTATGGTAGGTGACGGAACTGCTCGCGAGAAACTCGAAAAAATAATTAAGAGGGAGAAAACTAGTAGTCAGACTCATTTTATTGGGCGAGTTATCGGCGATGATTTGCCGCAAATATATCGTACCGGTACGGTATTCGTAATCACGTCTAAAACGGAAACCCAAAGTATTGTTTTGATGGAAGCGATGGCTTCTGGCCTACCCGCGATAGCCGTCAATGCGGGCGCCGTTACGGAGCTAGTAGAAGATGGAGAAAATGGTTTTATCCTTGAGCCGGACGATACGGCTGGAATAGCGTCAGGTATTAATACTATCATCTCCGATAAAGAGCTTCGCGAAAAAATGTCAAAAAATGCACTAAAAATGATTACTAAACATGATATTAACTACACGCTTTCGCGCTTTGAAAAAATATATAACAATGTATTACAGAGCCATTCTAAGTAATGAAGCTAACTAATGAAGTTAGATATCGCATCGGCAATTTGTTGAGGTTTTTCGTAATTAATCAAATGTCCAGAGTTGGGAATAATCTTAATTTTACACATATTATCATCAGACATGCGCCGAATCAATTCTAACGAAGTTAACTTATCTTTGTCGCCAATTATTAATAAATTGTCCTTCTTTGACGAAATAATCGTCTGCGAATGCATGGACATCTTTATATCCGCCATAATAGAATTTGCCGACGAGAAGCGCCCAGAGTATCGATAATGTAACTCGTCAATTTGTTCTTGTTTATTTTTGTCGCATGTTAGATAGTGTGATATACAAAAAGATACTACTCTACTCTTCAGTAAATTGTAGCGAAGTTTATTTGGTAACAACCGCAAAAGAAAAATCAACACAGCGCATATTATATTGCTGACTATTTGGCCGGTATGAGTTCGAAAGATTGGTGACATTAATACTACTTTTCGGTTCACGTCGTTTGGGTATTTTTCGACATAGTTAGATACGATTATTGAACCCATGGAATGTTCAGCAATATATGGTTTTGTTTTTAATTTTAGCGATTGAATATAGTCGTGAAGCCACTCAGCGTATCCATCAAGAGTTTTGTTATCTAGCTCCAAGCGGGTTCCCGATCCGGGCAAATCTGGATTTATTATTTTATATTTACTAGACAATAAGCTCGCAACTTCAATTAATCCATGATGCGTACCGCGCATACCATGAATGAGTAAGATAGTTTTTCTCATAAACTTTCCAGTATTTGGCGCGCCTCGGATATGGTTTTGGTTTGCATTAACTGATCGCGTATTTCGGATGCACCTGGAAAATTATTTATATAAATCTTAAAAAAGCGCTTGAGCGGATCGTATGGCGATAAATTATATTTTTCATATAAATCTAAATGGCACTTCATAAGCTCGATTAGTTCTCCCCTGCTATGGTCACGAGGATTCTTTTCAAAACAAAAAGGATTATGGAATACGCCGCGACCAATCATTATTCCGTCTACGCCCATATCGATATATTTTTGTGCATCGCTCGGTTTTTCGATATCGCCATTAATGATTAATACAGTCCCTGGCGATATTTGGTTTTTTAGCGCAATAATATCTGGAATAAGTTCATAGTGTGCACCAACTTTAGACATTTCTTTTTTGGTACGTAAATGCACAGTAAGCGCAGCGGGCTCTTCCGCTAAAAGAGCTGATAGCCATCCTTTCCATTCATCAACATGCGTATAGCCAAGGCGAGTTTTTATAGATACTGGTAAGCCAGCTGTTTTTGTTGCGCGAATTATTTGTCGCGCTAGTTCTGGATTACGGATAAGCCCTGATCCGCCACCAGTCGCAACAACGTGACGGTCTGGGCAGCCCATATTAATATCTACTGCTGAAAAATCCATTTCCTTCAGCGCCACTGCAGTTTCCACGAACATTTCTGGCTTTGTCCCCCATATTTGAGGTACGATTGGCTGCTCAGATTCTTCGATTCGAAAACGTTCTAATGCGTTGTGTCGCCCTTTCTCGCTCGTATAACTATTCACATTTGTAAACTCGGTATAAAAAATATCTGGCCTTGCAGCTTTTGCGACAACTTGACGAAAAGCAATATCCGTAACACCCTCCATTGGTGCTAATATCGTAAAACCTGGTTTAAATTTTTTCCAAAAATCCATATTATTATATATTAGTTCATATTGACATTTTTTGTAAAGTGTTATATAACTGATTTAACAATTGTTTTTCTCACTATTTTAAAGAAAGGTGGTGATTATGCGTGAGAACAACAAAGATCCTTTCCATTGCATTAACACTACTCTGCGCGTCACTGACTGCATGCGCAGGGGCAACAAAACCGAATCAGCAGCAGCAGCAGACCGTAAGTCAGCCGGCAGCTGAAGCTCAGCCCGAAGACAACGTGAGCAGCGTCGGTATCGAATCTCCGGACAACAGCAGAGCCGAAAAAGACAAGGAAGCTCGGGAAGAGCTTTATCCTGAAAAAGAGCCTGAGCATGAAGGCGACGTCGGTATCGAATCTCCGGACAACAGCAGAGCCGAAAAAGACAAGGAAGCTCGGGAAGAGCTGGAACGCCAGCAGGAAGAAGCCGAAAGGCAGCGCGAAGAAGAGGAGCGCCAGCAGGAAGAACAGGCATACTCTGGAAACGGCACTTATATCCTGAGTGACGGCACCGAAGTACAAACCGAACATAGGATCGAGGACTATATCGAGAAAAATGAGTATCGCGTGAAGAGAGATGGGGTTATAGTTCCTAAACACGAGTTTATTCTTGATGTCGGAAGAATGTGCTACGACATCTTTGGCTCTGGCGAGCTCGAAGGGGCAGCTGGTTTCGATTTTGAGGGCGGCGGAGTCGAATTCTCAGAGTTCGACAAAAAGAATCTGGCGCACGCAATTACTATTGAGGTAAGAGACGCCGACAATTTTGCAGCTTACTCCATCGTAAAGATGTTCGACTGCTCAATGCAGGCAAACTGGCTTCCCGACGACGAGCACGATATAAAAGTCGGTGAGTCGTATATGCATTTAGACTTAGCAGTACTTATTTTGTACGGGCTCGAGCAGGCGGAAACCAACCCTAGACGGGATATTTTTGCGGATATCTCGTTTGTAAGCAATTACGGTAGCAAAGACGCTCGACGTTGGTAGCCGTAACCGCTAGGAACAACGCAACCATATTAGCCTCGCTACAGATGCGAGGCTTTTTCATGCTGTGATTTTTTGGTTCTTCTTATCACTCACGAAAGAGTTAATATGTATGATGCCAATTACATGCGTAAAGTTTTCGGTCGATTCAATGGTTAGTTCAACTTTTGGTTCTTGATAGAAGAGAGGGCCGAGACCTTCTGGTTCATAATTCGCTATAAATATGAGTGCGTTCATTTGAGCTAGAACCGTGCGAGCTTGTTCTTTGGTCTGCCCAGTACGACGAGCGATGAAGCCAAGCATCGAATTGTCTAGCGGATGCTCTTTTCGGTAATCTTCCATATATGCAACGGCTTGATTTTTTTCATACACCCCCATAGCCACGCCGAGTTCTTGATCAAGCATATAGCGTTCGCATAAATGGTTTTCTTCGGTATCCTCGGTATAGTAAGACCCTAAGATTCTAGTTATATTCATAGCCTTGGTTATATTATTAATAGTATCAATAGCGCCGCCAATAACTGGGGTAACACCTAGAAGTGCATCGCCAACCACAGATCCAGTATCCCCAGGGCTATAATTTGCTTCGATTGCCGGATCCGGATAACCCAATTCTGCGCCACGATTAGCGTATTCCACATCGCATTTCGCAATAAAGTTGTCATTATCTTTTTTAATCGGTGGATTGGGATTATTTACGGGGTCATAGTTATCGAATACGCCTTTTTCCTCTAGTCTTTTCATCATTTTCTCAGTATTCATGCCTATCGTTGAGAAATCTCCCACATATTTAGGCATACAAAATGCGGATGCGTATTTAAAATCATCATTTAGGTAGTTTATTTCTGGGCAGTCTCCTTCGGATATTAAAGTATCTAAAGAATACGCATGACTAGCCGGCGTCAGTGAAATTAGCGACTTTCCTGCAGTCGACATGAGCACAGCAACCTTCCCCATGACACTCTGTGTGCTAAACGAAAGGTTACCAAAAGAGCGCGCAAGAGAACCCATAAATGTATGCTCAGACGAGACATCGAACGGGCTAAGCGTATACCTATCAATTCGCGCCTGTTCGGCGATGACTTCTTGTTTTGCAAGATTGTATGCGAGTAGAGTCTCGGGAGTCGCAGGCTGCATAGCAACATGCCTAGCTAATTCCCCCATAATTATTTCTGAGCCCCACATTAACACGGCACTAGATTCAGGCCCCATCATGAATGACGAAAAATCTCTAGTCATTGCATTTACGGCTTTTGGTACTAAAACGTCTACTACGGCACCAACTATGAGTGAGATAGATGTTCCTAAGGCAACGCCGGCTAGGAGACCTAGTAATTTTGTTCCGCCAAGAGTTACCACATCGCCAACCGCATCAACAACACCAGCAGCAATCTTAGCACCCGTACAAGCTTTGTAGCCAGTGCCGCCATCGATAGTGCTCATGATTCGACGAAATTGACTCGGACTAGTAATAAAAGACTTAACGATTGGATCCTCACTAGTAAGCTTTGAGCCGCCAAAAACGGCAGCCATAGGTGAACTACTCATCATAGAACCCTCTACTTCAACCTCATCGCCCTCGCCAAATTTCAATATTTTTTTCTCGGACTTAGTAGCATAGTCTGCATATACATCCGCTATCAAATCAAATCCACCATCACCGGCTTGCATTCGCTGAACAGCCTCCAAGAAACGTAGCGCCATCACGGCAACTTGCGCCATTTCCATATTTTTTATCATGCTATTTATAGTCGTAGCAACAGTATAGAGCTGACATCCTCCGTTAACCAGAGTCCCTACAATACTAAAATCCATCCCCTTACCAACTTCTTGTTCAACCATATCGCTAACTTTTACCTCAACATCATCCGGGGAGTCTATATCTGTACGAGTACGACCGCTCTCTAGGTACTCCTCCTTTATTGGATTGCCATCATCGTCAACTCGAACTTCGCCGTCTTTATCGACAGCATCTCTTTCCTCTGTTCTACCACTTTCAACTTCGCCACTCATCTTATGAGTGGATTTATCCAACGCTTCTTGAGAGTTAGTATCTATTTTTTCTTTCGTTTCATCGAAATCTTTACCATTGTTATCTTCTTGGTTAAGCTCATTCCGCGTAGCTCCAACTCTCCCCTTATATACCTTGGTGCCCGTTTCTCCGTACGCTACTGGCACGCTACTGCCGACGGTCTTCATGCCAGCATCCAAATCTGCTGCAATCTTTGTATTTGTTGCAACTACAGAATCCATATTATCGGCATCAACTTTAACTTCCTCGCCAACCTCGTTTTTGAAATACAGGCTATCCTTGTCGCCTTCGCCTCTAACATCGACACCGGCTTGCGAGAGCTTAACTTTCATATAGTCCGAGAATTTACTCCATACGCCGCCCTTCGTATTTGTGCCGCTCATAATCCCCTTGATTAGAACTCTACTACGTACTTTGGAAGCAATTTCAACTGGGTCAAATGCGCTCTGTAGGTTACTTACTACGCCAGCTAGCATGGCGCTTTGGCTACTAAAGAAAACACTCATACACATCGCTAATATGATGAGAATCATGCCGGCCGGTCCAACAACCTTAGCGGTATTCATTAAGCCACCGTTTTTTCTTACATTTCTTATAAAAGTGAAAGCATTCCCCGATACAGAAGCTGCAACCATTTTAGCCGTCTGGCCTGTGCGATTAGTCCACGTAGCGTCATTTCGGCTAGAGCCATCTTTGTCAGATTGTTGATTTCGTTCGCCCGCATCAAGAGTATCTCTTTCTTTTCCGGATTCCTGATTGTCATTATTGTTTCTTCGGGGGTTATGCTCGTAGTCATAAATCCGGTGGTTTGCCCCATCGCCAAAATCGACGTTTCCGGAGTCCTCAACCTTGTCTATACCGTGACCGGTATAATCACCATAATGACCACCATTATCCATAATTATCCCAATTATAGCATAAACAATTTGTAAATATCTAATAAGCACTTGCTTTTTTTATTAGATGATGATTAGATTTAAATAGGAGTGCTATATTATGGCAAAAACAAAAATTCAAACAACAAGGTCAAATAAACACACCGCCATGATGATAATTGGTGGAGTTTTTCTTGTTGCGGTGCTTTGTTTTGGCGCTTTAGCTGGCATAAAAATGGCAAGCAAGGACGAAAAAGTAGTAATTGAAGAAAGCGATATTAATACCGCAAATACAGAAAAGGAACAAAAACAGCCAACTCCCGAATCGGATATTGACAAAAATTACACCACCCCAGGAAACGAAGCGAAGGCAAAAAATGACGAACTCGAAAAAAGACAACACCAACAAGTAGAAAGAAATGAGTCTGGTCTAAAGAAAGCAAATGTATTATTGCACGATCCTTATGTCGTAGGAGAAAAAACAGTAATTAGTAGTACTATCACGAATATTGTCGAAACCGAGGGAACCTGTAGCTATATATTCACAAAAGATACTCAGTCCGTAACGAAGATGACTTCAGTATTACCTAATGCAAAAAACACTGTGTGCGAAGCGGTAGTGCTTGAAAAAGGATCACTCAGTTCAGGAGAATGGAAAGTAAGGCTTGAATATAAATCTAATTTATCGGAGGGCGTGAGTGAAACACAAACTTTTACAATTCAGTAAATTAATAGCCGTAGTAGTATTTTTGGTAGTATTCTTTGGGCTTGCTGTTAAAAATACACCAGACTCTACCGCTATTAAGGCTACAGATTTTAAGGCTGGGCGCATTATTGATGATGGCGTTTTTTATAACTCTGGCAGCATGTCGGTAGCGGATATTCAAAATTTTATGGATAGCCACTTGCCGACTTGCGATATGTGGGGCACTCAAAAAATCGGTTACGGTTATTACATAAAAGGTAAAGCGGTAGATCCAAATATTACTCGCGCAGAATATGCCAGAAAGATGCGCACCGAAGGTGGCGATAGTCGCTATCATGATGCACCATATGTTTGTATTAATAAGTACTACGAAAACCCAACTACGCATAAAAACAACTTCGCTACTAGAGGCGTAGCCGAAGAAGGGATGCTTTCAGCCGCACAGATTATTTATAATGCAGCAAAAGAATTTAATATTAATCCGCAAGTTCTATTAGTGATGCTGAAGAAAGAAAGCTACGCTTGGGGCGACGATTGGCCAACTAAAAATGAGTTCGATACTATAATGGGCTATGCCTGCCCAGATAATGCGGCTTGCGACACGAAATATTATGGTTTTTATAATCAGGTAACTAGGGCAGCCTGGCAATTAAACTATTACAAAGAGCATATTTATAGCTACAATTATCACCCGTTCACTACGAACAAAATATACTATTCACCGACATATTCTTGTGGTCAAAAATCGGTCTATATAGAAAATTACGCCACCGCTTCCCTCTATATTTATACTCCTTACACCCCAAACGATGCAGCTCTTAGAAATTACCCCGGCACAGCAACTTGTGGTTCATATGGTAATCGAAATTTCTTTATGTATTTTAGCGAATGGTTCGGCAATCCGTTGCTTCCGAGTGAATATGAAAAAATAGAGGAAGCCTATGAGTTATTAGGTGGAGAAGAAAAATTTGGCGCTAAAATAGGGACGATTAGTACTAATAAGGCTACTGGCATATATTGGCAACAGTACGAGAACGGATATGTCTTAGGCAACTCAACATACGGCTTCCACGAATCATCCGGCAAGATACGTGAAGTATGGCGAAGCTTTGGTTTTGAGGGAGGAAAAATGGGCTTCCCAATTGGCGAAATACTAACAAATGAAGAAACTGGTATAACTTACCAGCAATATCAGAACGGGTATATTCTAGGCAACGAAGAACTCGGCTATTACGAGTCGATGGGCGGTATATATGAATACTGGAAAGCGAATAATTACGAAAAAGGTAAATTAGGTTTCCCAATTAGTAGTATTAAATCCGAAAGGACTACTGGCGGAGAATATCAGCTCTACGAGCATGGAGTCGTGATAGGATCAGCCAAGACTGGCTATTATACTATCAGTGAAGAATATCTTCAAAAGTGGTTAAAGAACCCGTCAGAGTACGGCCTACCGTCTGAAGACGAAACTAATAAACAATTAACTTTACAAGCCGCCCTATTTACTAGTGATGGGTTCATTATTAGTGGTGGCATCTATAAGAAATGGCTAAGTCTCGATCTCGGTAAACCAATAGATATATTGAGAAGTAATAAGAATACTGGAATCTACTGGCAGGAATACGAGAAAGGTTACGTTTTGGGCAATGCAAAGTATGGCTTTTATGAATCATCAGGTCCAATCCGCCAGGTTTGGAAGAGCTTTGGTTTCGAGGGTGGTAAGTTTGGATTCCCAGTAGATGACATAAGAACTAACGAAAAGTCTGGCATCATTTACCAGCAATACCAGAAGGGCTACATTGTCGGTAAGGATGATCTTGGTTATTATGAGTCAACTGGTAAAATACGCGATTACTGGCGTAGATTTAATTTCGAAAACGGAAAGATGGGCTTCCCTATTAGTAACATTAGTACTAATACTAAAACTGGGATTTATTTCCAGGAGTACGAGAACGGCTTCATACTAGGAAACGACAAATATGGCTATCATGAATCTACTGGTAAAATACGTGAAGTTTGGAGAAGCTTCGGTTTTGAGGGTGGTAAGTTTGGATTCCCAGTAGATGACATAAGAACTAATACGGCGACGAATATGACCTGGCAGCAATATCAAAACGGCTATATTGTTGGGAATGATAAAGTTGGATTCTATGAGTCTACCGGCGCGTTACGCGAATATTGGCGCAGAAGCGGCTTCGAGAGCGGAAAGATGGGCTTCCCAACAAGCAACGTAAGAACAAGTGGTAATTATCAGTATCAGCAATATCAAAATGGTGTTTTATATTATAATACTAAAACCAAAAAATACACTTGGTGAACTACTCAGTTTATATTCCATGCTTCCTAATGGCGAAATATAGGCTATGTCTGTTAAAATATGAAGGAAATGCCTACATTAAAGCGTAAAATACTATTTACTTCTCATACGGCTAATTTTCATAAGTTCAACCGAGCTCCCATGCGAATGCTGCGCGGAAAACTCGAAGCCCCATATGATGACCTTAACATAGGTGGATGGAGCGTAGATTACGCAAGTGCTAATGAGGAAAAAGTATATGACGTTAATCGTGTTTTTGAGGTGGATTTTGCGCGCAATCCATTACAGATTCATAAGCTCATAAAATCCTATTCTCAGCTAAAAACCATGTTACGCGAGAATAATTACGATGCGATTCACACTCATACGCCAGTCGGATCAGTAATTACTCGTTTGGCTGCAAAATCATTGCGCAAAAAAGGTAATTTAAAAGTTATCTACACTTGCCATGGGTTTCATTTTTATAAAGGCGCGCCGAAGCTAAATTGGCTGATTTATTACAGTATTGAAAAAATGATGGCGAGGTATACGGATTTACTAATCACAATCAATACCGAAGACTACAAATGCGCAAAAAAGCATTTTTCTTGCCCAGTTAAATTAATTAACGGCGTCGGTATCGACACAACGAAGTTTAATACTAAACTAAGTGAATCTAAGAAATCATCTCTCAGAAAAGAGATAGGATTAAAAGATGACGATTTTACCGTTGTGTATGTGGCGGAGTTTACGAAAAACAAAAATCACAAAATGTTACTAGAGAGCATCGCCGGCCCTATGCACAAAAATAAAAATCTAAAATTAGTGCTGCTCGGAGTTGGCAAGATGTTTAATGCAATGAGAGTTTTAGCAAAAAAGCTCGGCATTGATAATCAGGTCTTGTTTCTAGGATATCGAAACGACGTGCACGAAGTATTACAGTGTTGCGATTTATGCGTCTCCACGAGTATTCGAGAAGGCTTAGGTCTAGGTGTTTTAGAGGCTATTCTATGCGGCTGTAGCGTATTAATATCTAACAATCGTGGACATCGGGATATAGTGGATGGTAATAAAAAATACCTATTCGAACTAGGCGATAATAATGCGTTAGAAAAGAAAATAATAAAAGCGATCAAGAACCCAGAAGAATATAATATAAAGTTTTCGGAAAAGTTTTCCTTGCGCTCTTCCCTAACGGCCATGAGAGAAATATATGAGGAATTATTAGGATGAAAAATGTCTTACATATAGTTGGCGGTTTAGATCGCGGAGGTGCTGAAGCCTATATTATGAATACATTGCGCAATATTGACCGCAAAAAATATCGCTTTATTATTGCGACCTTTATAGCGCCGTCGAACGGAGACAGATATGCATATCAAGATGAGTTAGAAACATTAGGTGTTGAAATAGTACGTTTGCGCGATACTCGTTTTTCTAATCCAAGGGACTTTGAAAAACAAATAGAGCTACTTGTTCGAAGACGAGGGATTAATATTGTACATAGTCATATAGATTTTATGTCTGCTCTAACTTTGGCTGGAGCAAAGCGTGGTGGCGCAGAAAAACTAATCGCCCATAGCCATAGTACAAATAATACTAAAATGAAATCACCTATTAAGAAGTTTATTTCTATTTTTCTAAAACGTAAATTAAACAAACTAGCTACACAAAGAATCGGGTGCGGACAGGCGGCAGGAGAATTTCTATTCGGCAACAACCCTTTCACTGTCGTGCCTAACGGAATAGATATTGAAAGATACAAATTTAGCGAATCTTTACGTAATAAATTGCGAGATCAATATGAGATTGATAAAAGCACCTCCGTATGGCTAACTATAGGTCGCTTAGAAGAAGTGAAGAATCAAGAATTTCTGATAGATTTACTAAAAGATCACTTCATTGATTCGAACGAAATACTTTTTATCATCGGAAACGGATCATTACACGACAGCCTACAAAATCAAATCAATAATTCCAGCTTATCCAATCGAGTATATTTATTACCAGCGCGCGACGACGTGAACGAGTATTACTCGATGGCCGACTTTTTCGTGCTACCTTCGCTTTTCGAGGGCGTTCCGACGGTCGGAATAGAAGCACAAGCAAATGGCTTAAAGTGTATTTTTAGCGATAGAGTCGCAAAAGAAGTATCCGTATCTGAAAATAATCTATTTTTACCGCTTGATCAGGATATTTGGGTAAAAGAATTGAAAAAGAAGCCAAAAGGCATTAAATATCGCAATAATCTTCAAGACAAATTAATTCAGGCATACAATATAAAAATGACAGTAAAGAAACTGGAAGAAATATATGACATTTAATGCATTCACTAGTGTAATTATTTATTTCTTGGTTTTTTCAATGTCTACAGTATTGATGTATATAGGTAGTAAGAAAAAGCTAAAAACACTAACCATTCTTAGTTTATTAATTATTGTTATTTTCTCGGCAATCAGACTTGAAGCTGGTACCGACACGGCAACATATCGGACTTTTTATGAGCAAGTTTCAACTTCTACCATTGAACGAAGTATGGTTCGCTTAATGAGCGGCGAAATAGAGCCGTTCATTCTATTAACTGCTACAGTCGGCGGATTTTTAGGCCTTGATGCGTGGTTTATGTTCGGTATTTTTGCACTAATCACTGTATTTTTCTCTTATAAGACCTCGCAAAAATTAGACAAAAAATACTATTGGGCTTTATATGGTGTATTGTTGATAATGGCTTTCCCTAATAGTTTAAATACAATGAGGCAAATGGCAGCAATGAGTGTGCTTTCTTATTTGCTAAGCAGTATTATCGATTCCGTAATTAAGAAACAGAGAGTACATGTTACGAAAATAGTTTTATTTTCACTATTTGCAATTTCATTACATTACTCATCCATAGCCTTATTGCCTATATTATTAGTTCCTTATATTGTTAATAAGTTCGGATATCATAAAGCTTTTTACGTATTCGGGTTCTTGGCGATTTTTATCGTCACGCTCTATAAGCCCGCTTTATTAATATTAACTACCGTGCGCATTGTGTCACAAAAACATTACTACACATTCGTAGATACAAGCGGATCATTATTGAATTTCAATTTCTTAATATGCGGATCATTAGCCCTTATTGGCGCGTTACATTATCGACACCATAAAAACGCTAACCCAGTAAACGAGCATATGTTACCAATCATTATGACAGGTGCAGCCTACTCGGCAATTGGTTTTTATTCAGGATATCTTGGGCGATTAGCTGATTTTTTCTGGCCCTTTGCAATATTTATGCTTTGGCAAATAATATCCGAGACAAAAGAACCTCCTTTAACTAAAATAGCGATAATCTATGCAATAGCTGCGGCATACTTCTTGTTGGCTTTCGTAATAATGGGAACAAATCAATTAATACCATACGATATTATAGGAGGATAAATGGACAATAAAACAGTTGCGACGATTGTAGTGACATATAATCGCAAGAAAATGCTTAAAGAATGCATTGAAGCTTTATTGAAGCAAACATACAAAAAGCAGCAAATATACATTATTGATAATGCCAGTACGGATGGAACAAAAGATTATATAAAAAAATATATAGATAACAAGAAAGTATTTTATTACAATACCGGCAAGAACTCTGGTGGCGCTGGAGGCTTTAATTATGGCGTACGTGAAGCGCTAAAAAATAAGGTAGATTACGCGTGGCTAATGGACGACGATTCTATTGCCGAAGATAAGAACGCTCTAAAATCCCTAGTCGATAAAGCCGCTTTCCTTGAGGATAACTTCTCTTTCCTTTCAAGCATTGTAAAGTGGACCGATGGAAAGATATGCCAGCTAAATAAACAAACGCTAGACGGTGCTTGGGATGTAAATTTTGATAAAATAAACCATGGTTTGATTCCGGTAAAAACCGCTTCTTTCGTTTCATTTTTTGCTAATATGCAAGTCGTTAAAGAAGTCGGCCTACCGATTAAAGATTTCTTCATTTATTTCGATGACAACGAATATTCGCTTCGATTAAATAAGATTAAGCCGTCATACATTGATATTGATAGTATTATGATTCATAAATCTCCAACCAATCAAAGCTCTTCAGTGACCTATTGCGACGAAAATAAGATTAATCGTCTATATATGCAATACAGAAATGAAGGTTATATTTTGCGCAAACATATCCCGATGCGCGACCATTTCAACTTTCGCTATAACTATATATTAAACGTATTGAGTGTATTGCGTTTTTCAAAAAATCATAAAGCTAAACGAATTTGGTATTATACGAAAGGTAAAATAGCTGGTAGATTCTTTAACCCAAAAATTGAAATGGAATAAAAAATAACCCCTCTAGATGAGGGGCTATTCTTTTTAAATATCTATATCTAATGCCTTCTTAATAACATCATCCATGTCATAATATTTATATTCAGCAAGGCGTCCACCAAATATAACATTTTCCTCTTTTTTCGCTAAATCACGATATTTCTCGGCTAGCTCATTATTCTTTTTATCATTAATAACATAGTAAGCTTCTTTTTCAGGATCATCCCAATCGTCTGGATACTCATATGTAATTACGGTTTTTGGTGACTCGGTTGATTCAAAATGTTTATGTTCAATAACGCGCGTATATTCCACTTCATGTCCGGTATAATTAACTACCGCATTCCCTTGATGGTTTTCTTCATCGAGTATTTGCGTATCAAAGCGTAGCGAACGATATTCAAGACGCCCTAGTTTGAAATCAAAATACTCATCAATCATACCCGTATAGATAATCTTCTTTGCTATATCTTTATATTCTGCCCTATTATCAAAGAAGTTAGTATTTAATCTTATCTCAACCCCATCTAACATACCCTCGACAAGTTTAGTGTATCCACCAATTGGTATTCCTTGGTATCGATCATTAAAGTAATTATTGTCGTAAATAAAACGCACAGGAAGACGTTTAATAATATCGGCTGGCAGTTCAGTACAATCGCGGTGCCATTGTTTTTCTGTATAACCTTTAATTAGCTTTTCATAAATGCTGCGCCCAACTAGCGAAATCGCCTGTTCTTCAAGGTTTTGCGGGTCTTTGTCAGCCATTTCTTTGCGCTCCTCTTCGATGCGACGCTTTGCGTCTTCTGGCGTAAAAACATCGTCCCAAATTTTAGCGAATGTATTCATATTAAATGGCATATTATAGATTTCGTTGCCAATGCGAGCTACGGGCGAGTTAGTGTAGCGATTAAACTCTACGAAAGAGTTTACAAACTCCCACACATCTTTGTAGTCCGTATGAAAGATATGGGCCCCATATTTATGAACATTAATTCCTTCGATTGTTTCAGTATAAACATTACCCGCGATATGATCGCGCTTGTCAATTACTAGTACCTTTTTACCAGCCTGTTTCGCTCGACATGCGACCGTGGCGCCAAATAGGCCAGCGCCAACAATTAGATAGTCGTATTTAGTCATTATTCATCCTCCTCAGTTATCAATTTTTCCGCAATAGCTATGTCTTTACTAGTTGTAATTTTAATATTGTCAGTATTGCCTTCAATTATATGCACTGTATGATTGTTATTAACAAAGATTGACGATAAATCAGATATCTTCGCCAGCTCTTCGGCCTTATATTTTTTGATACATTCCATAAAAATTTGAATATTAAAAATTTGCGGAGATTCATCAGTATATAGCTTTTCGCGAGGAAATATCTTTTTAATATTGCCATCATCATCAGAAGAGATAATGTTTATTGCGAGAGGATTCGCGACGGAGATGGCTGGATATTTTTCGGATGATTCTATGGCATTTTTTAAAACCATCTCATCGATAAATGGCCTAACCGAATCATGAATCATAAAACTGTCAGATTCTCCAGGATGGAAATTATCATTAATGAAGTTAATCCCGCCAAGGATTGAGTCAAAGCGATTATCGCCACCTTCGGTGATATAAATATTTTTATTAAGCTCATACTCCGAAAGCAAGTCAGCCAAATAAACGCAATAACTCTTATTGCATACGATTACTATTTTATCTATCTTCTCTTGCTCAAGAAGTTTCTTCAGAGTACGAATTATGATTGGTTGGCCTTTAATACTGATAAATTGTTTAGGAACACCAGTATTTCCCATACGTGTCCCCTTCCCACCAGCTAATAGTAATGTATATAACATGCTACTCCTTTATAACGTATAATCGTTTGCGTTAATTTCTTTTGACTTAACCTTTTTAATAAATTCTTTGTATGGAATTTTGGACGAAAAATACACGTCGCCATGCGTGTTCGGTGCGCGGGATGGCTTCATATAATCACCAAAATGCTGAGTTAAAATTTCATCATAAGTTAATGGCATACTGATTGTAGTATCCTCAAAAGGTACTTCTTTGAATTTATGTAGACCTTTTTCTCTCATATAGTCTACCTCTTTGCCATAATTCACACTTAATGCGCCGACTATACCATTGCCGCAACCATTATATTTACGTGCTATTTTTTCATATTTTGCAAAATATTTACTTGGCCCGCCATGAGCCCAAACAATAATACCAGCAAGAAGACGGCGTATCTTTTCTGAAGCTTTATTGGTATCGCGATAATAATTCCGCAACGTTCCGCCGATCATAAATAACTGGCGCTGTTGGCTTTTGCGTAATTTATCGTCGGCTGGATATTCATCTAGTGGAAAAATGTCTATAAAAATACCTTGGTTATAGTCGCGGTTTATGTCACTAATCATTACGCCAGTAGTGTCAGAATTGCGCAATTGAGCATGACCGCGGAATAGCCTGTCGTTATAATCCGTTTGAAAAAAGTATGGTTCTTTAAATTCCGAATCAGCAATTTCACGAAGCTTATCGTAATCTGATCGCGACATAGCTAAATCAATATCATCATCCCACGGAATATAGCCTTTATGGCGAATTGCGCCAAGCATAGTGCCGCCAAATGCAAAATATTTAAGGTGATATTTTTTGCAAACTCGCTTAAACTCTTCAAGCATTTGTAATTCAATTTTCCACACGTCGCGACGCTCTTTGGTAATTTTAAACGCTGCACTCTTACTGCTTTTCATAATTTCTGCGCGACCTCCTCTTTCTTATCTTTGTAGTATAAATAGCTATGCCTCGTATCGAAAAACGTTTTTCCATGCCCGGTGCCTATACCGACAGTTTTTAATTTCGGCGGAGTCATATAGTCTCCATAAAGTCTTGTTAAATACTCATCGTAATTTTTAGTTATTTTTGCTTCTAGATATTCAAATGGCACTTTGATAAAGTTTCCTTTTTTCAGCCAAGATGTTTTTCTTAACTTAGTATATGGCCTGAAACCAAGTTTGCCACACTCCATCGTGTCTTCGTTATTATATTTTTGAATTAGTTTGGCGCAATATTTAATTAAATATCTAGGTTTAATAATAAACTGAAACATTTTTTTTGCCATATTCCCATCATCATGGAGGAATAGGCGACGTATAAAACTAATTTTGTCTAGAAATTTTTTGCGTTTTGTGAGATTGTCTGGAACTTTATCGAGAGGAAAAATATCAATTGAAATCCCGCAATTATAATTATATTGAAGATCGACTTTAATTATAGCCGTAGTGTCAGAGTGGCGCAATTGAGTATATTGTCGATAATATTCCGGTTCAGTACGTTCATTCTGAATAAAATAAGGTGGTTTTAGTTCTTTTTTGGCATATTTTAAAAATTTCTCATACTGATCGCGCATCAACGCTACATCGATATCATCATCCCACGGCACATAGCCTTTATGGCGAATTGCGCCTAATAAGGACCCGCCATCGAGCGTATAGTTAATATTGTGGCGGTCACAAACTTTTGCAAATTGCTCAAATAAATCCAGCTGAACTTGCCAGATTTCTTTCATCTCCTTCGAGACTAAGTAACCATCCCTAACTTCAGATTTTAAAGAGAGCTTTTTTACTCTTTTTTCTCTCTTTACATTCATAGTCGTATTATATCAAAAGAGGTATCTAGCGTCTAACTATTTTATCTTTAACTTTTTGTATCTCATAGTCTAGAAAATGGTCATGAAGCATAAATCTTAGAACAATATAGTACACAACCGCACCGCATACGATTTTCGCAGCAACAACAATAATCGTAGGTGACGACAATAGATTATCCAGAAGGAAAAGAACCAAGAACATAACTACGCCGGAAATAAAATAGTTAATCATAGGCTTAAATACGATTTTGAGCGGCATATATTTCCTCAATAGCAAAACATGCATAACGGTGATTACAATCTCTGCAATCAGAGAGCCGATAGCGGCGCCATAACTTGCTAAAATCGGTATCAAAATTAAGTTACAAACAATATTAACGGCGGCACCCACCCATAAATAAACAGCTGTGCGTAAGCGTTTACCGATTGGAATTAGAAATTGCCCGCTAATACAGTTGCTTATCGCTATAATGAGTATAATTGGCGCAAAAAGCGGCAACAAGGTTTGAACTTTCTCGTAACCTTCGCCAAAAAATATCAAAGAAAAGGCTGACCCAACTGCAATAAGCCCAAACATCATAGGACACGTGATCATATAAATAAAATGAAATGATGCTTTCATGCGATCTTGTATCTCTTTCTTTTTTCCTTTTCCATATAAAAAAGCCATGCGTGGCGCAATAACAGCATTTAATGATGTAATTATTATTAAACAAAGTTGAATTATTTTATAAGTTTGTTCATAATAACCGTTTTCCGCTTCGGAGCCAGTGATGAAACCGAGCATAGTTTTGTCTAGAACTGTATATATAGACGTCGCAATTTGCGGAAGAAAATAAATGATTGAATCTTTCCAATATTTAAAGATGCGGATATCTTTTAGAACTGGCTTATTAACAATTTTAGGGAGTTTAAACCATAATAATATTGACGATAGCAAGAGCGAAATACTATTAATTAACACATATATCGGTAAATCATTACTAGTATGCACAAATACAAATATTGCCACTACGCTACATAATTTTATAAAGATATTGCGGACAGAAATATATCGATACTCTTCTAGCCCACGATATAGCCAAGCCATATCAGCAACTGCCGCCACAATATTAATAGCCATTATCCATTGAACGCCAGGGTAACTACTAAAAAACGTGACGTAAATAACGTATGCCAAAAAAGAGATAGTTCCTACAATGGCCTGATAAAAGAAAAGATCCCAAAAAATTTTAGAATATGTTTTACGATCATCTTGATGAAGGGCAATTTCGCGCTGACCGAGGCTTCCTACGCCGATATTTGCCAATAATACAAAGTATGAAACAATCGACAAAACAAAACTATTAATACCAATATTTTCGACGCCTAAAATACGTGACAAATATGGTATCGTAACAAAAGGTACAATTACCAATAATACTTGGTAGGCGAGATTATATATATAATTTTTCTTGACACTTTTTTGGGTCATAATTAGATATGCTTATACCTCTCGCGCAAATAAAACGACAATGGGCGCGTTAGTAAATAATTACTGCCAGCAACAATACGCGATTTTATATCTTTTTTGAGAACTTCATATATTTTTGGATGTGTTTTTTCTATATCCGTATAAAGGGTTTTAATATCTTGCGTCATGTTTTCATCATGAATTAATAGCAAAATGTCGAGATGATTAATTATTAAGCCAGTTATTTGACGCGCTAAATAATAGTTTACGTTTGGCTGGAGTTGGTCTTCTATATCCTCATAAAAATCCAACATTTTGTCAAGTATTATGCGATGGTTAACGCGGTTTTTGCGAAGTTTTTCCGGACTCGTACTCTGCCCTGGCATACCAACACGATATTGGTAAATGTCTAAGTCAAAATATATTGCTTTTTTAAGATATGGCGTAGGGAAAAACATATACTCAGCATCCGTATAAAAGCCTTTGTCTAACTTGACATGTTTTTTCATGATTTCCGTACGAAATATAGTGTGATGCATACGAAGTGGTGGGCTCCAATGATATTCATAATCACTAAAGTCAAAAACCTCATTTGGGGTCATGTCGGTTTTGATGGTAGGATAATATTTTTGTTTACGCTGATGAAATGGCGTATAGTTTGCAAATACTACATCTACATCTATCTTTTTCAGTTTTTTAACCAATTTAGTGAAATCTTTAGGGTTTACCCAATCATCCCCATCGACCATACGGAAATATTTACCCGTAGCGTTTTTAATACCATTATTAACAGTTGCACCAGGACCAGCATTTTTCTGTGTAATGACTTTAATGGACTTTGGATATTTTTTTGCATATTTCTCTGCTCTTTCGGCAGTATCATCCGTCGACCCGTCATTTATAACCAGAATCTCCACATCATCAATAACGTCGGAATCGCAAAATGATTTTAGATTATCTTCAATCATTTCACCAAGATTATAAGCCGCTACCGAAACGGATAGTATTTTTTCGGACATTATTTCTCCGTACTGAAATCAAATTTAATGAAGATAATCACGGCAGCTAGTGCAACCATCGCAAAAGTAGCAACAATGCCCATGAATATGTCTTTTTTTAAGTTTGTGCTTGCAGCGGCTTGCTGATCGATTTGAAGAATAGTAATTTCATATTTGTCAGCATCACTATATACGCCATCAACTAATGAACGGATATTTTCGCTTATTTTTTTAATATTTTCTACAGCGGTATCCGCATCGCTTTCAGTGTTGGTAATTGTAAAGACGCCTCGATTTGATTCTTTCACTTCTATATGGCTAGCAATATCTTTAAGGCCTATTCTTTCTTCGATAAGTATGTCGCTAGTTAGAATTTCTTTAAATTGAACGTATGGCGAAACGGCTGCGCCTTGATCTACTTCCGCGTTATATACCATTACCTTAAGGTTTGCCGAATAGGTGACCTTTGAATTACTAATATATATATAACTGCCAATTAGACCTATTACGGCAAATACAACTATTAAAACCCAATATTTTCGAAGATATTTTAGGTAGTTTTTAAAGGTAAATTTGTTTTCTGAATTTTTAATCATTTGATTAATCCTTATTCTTCTTTAGATAATTAATTGTATCGCGCATAGCATCATCAATAGTTAGTTCCGTATGCCAACCAAGTTCGGAGTTAGCTTTATGAGCATCAGCCCAGAATTCTGGTAAATCGCCAGCTCGACGCTCGATGATTTTATATGGCAACTTTTCATTGCTAGCTTTTTCAAATGCGTTAATAATCTCCATAACCGAAGATGGCTCGCCGGTGCCTAAATTATACACTTCTACGCCCTTCTTAAGATGATTTAGGCAAATTACGTGCCCTTTTGCTAGATCAACCACATGAATATAATCACGGCGACAAGTACCATCCGCGGTCGGATAATCGTCCCCATAAACTGAGAGTTGATCAATTCTACCATCCCATACGCGCATTATAATAGGCATAAGATTGTTTGGGATTCCATTAGGATCCTCGCCAAGTAGACCAGATGGATGAGCGCCAACTGGATTGAAATATCTCAAAAGAATCGCTTCAAAATCTGGGTTAGAAGTTGCATAATCCTTAATTATTTCTTCAATAAAGTATTTAGTACGACCATATGGATTAGAAATACCAACTCCGGTCTGCATAGTCTCAATATACTCTGGCGAATCTTGAACACCATAAACAGTAGCCGACGATGAGAAAATCAGTTTATTTACATGGTGATTTTGCATAGCTTTTAGCAGATTTATGGTGCCAGTAATATTATTATGAAAATAAAGAAGGGGTTTTTCAACAGATTCACCCACAGCCTTGAGCCCCGCGAAATGTAAAACAGCGTCATATTCGTTTTGGTCGAATACTTTTTCAAGCTCTTCGTTATCTAGTAAATCGACTTTGTAGAAATTTGGTTTTTTGCCAGTAATCTCTTCTATCTTGTTAATAACCGTGCTTTTACTATTAAATAAATTATCAACAATATCCACCTCGTATCCGGCCTTAATCAACTCTACGACAGTATGAGAACCAATATATCCAGTACCACCAGTTGCTAAGATTTTATTCATATTTATATTCTATCATATCTGTATATGGTAAAATAATGTAATGAACAACAAGTCTATTGATGGACTTCAACGGAGGAGTGGGACAAAAACTGCGAGAATAAATAGTGCTGCCTCCAAGAAGCGCGCTACGGTAAAAACTAATAGCTCTCTTGGTGTTAATAAAAAAGTCACCAAGAGAAAAACGATCGGCATTACGGATGGTAAAAAGGACTTAAAAAAAGTAATTGCCGAAAACGAAAGATTAGATAGAGAAAGAAAAACATCAGTACAAAATGATGAATCGGTGAAGGAGTATCTGTCTGCTATACAAGATATAGACCCCACCGACCTAGTGGAAGTACCTAGAAAAGAAAAATCTAAGGCATGGTATAAGGATAAATTAAAAAATAAAAAAGCAGATAAACCAAAAAAGAAACATAAAATTGCGAAACGTGTCGCCATAGCGGCAGTATTAATACTCGTTGTAGGGATTGGTGCTTTATATTTCTACCTAAACGATTTTGTATCAACAGTAACCGATAATGGCAATATTCTTAATGTTATTTTTTCCGATCCAGATACTCCTCTTGAAAAAGACGAAAATGGCCGTACAAATATCCTAGTTTTCGGCACAGAGGGGTATGCTATGGACGATCCAAATTATGACGGAGGCTTCCTTACTGACGCAATGATGATTCTTAGTATCAATCAGGATAGTGGTGACGTGAAAGCCGTCAGTTTGCCGCGCGATTTAAAGATGCAGCAAACTTGCACCGCTACAATGAAGATGAACGAAGTCTATTGGTGCGAATATCTCGACTATCTCGATAGCCCAAATAAAACAAACGATTTAAAGAAGCAGAAAGAAGACGAAGGCGGTACAGCTCTCGCTAAAAAATTCGAAGAAGTTACTGGTTTGAAAGTACATTACCGTGTACATGTGAACTGGGCAGTATTAATAGACACTATAAATGCACTTGATGGCGTAGATGTTTGTTTCTACTATCAGAATAATAAATGCCCAGAAGATGTTACTGCAATTGAAGTGTCCGACGAAAGAGGTCTATCTGAACAAAGCTACAACAAAATATATTTTGCCTATGAGACTAATAAGAAGTATCACCTGGTTGGCTACCAGGCGCTAGAGGTAGCGCGCGCTAGAAACGCTAGTGGCGGTTACGGTGCTTCGAATGGGAATTTTAGCCGAGAATACTTCCAACAGCGCATTATTGAAGCAACTGCGAGAAAAGCCAAAGAAAAGAAAATCACAATTGAAACTGTTTTAAAGCTAAAACAAACCATGGGCGATAATATACGAACAAACTTCAAGGATACCGAGCTGAAAACGCTAGTAAAGTTAGTAACAACCTTAAATACCGAGCATCTTGAAACAATTTCTCTCACAGAGGCAAATCTTTTAACCACATCATATATCAACGGTATTTCTTACGTTGTGCCAGCTATGGGTACTTATGAGTACAATAATATAAAGAGTTACCTAAAAACTATAATGCGCGGCGAAGATTATATCACCGAGAACGCAAGCATAGTGGTATTAAATGGAACCGATGCCTCGGGTATAGCTTCGAATGAGAAGAATGATCTCGAAGATGAAGGTTTTACGGTTAGTCAGATAGCAAATTCTCCAGACGAAAAAGGATTATCAGACTTTGATGGCATTAAGATCTATCAGGTCGATGCAAATGCTAAAAAGACCGCAGCGGCCCTTAAAAAGCGCTATAAGGCCGAAATGATTACGGAAATACCCGAATCATTAAAGATTTATGATTGTGACTTTATAATCATCCTAGGAAACGGCTACGACAATTAGATAGAATATAGTGTACTAGATATAGAAAGCCTCCCATAAAAGCATGGGAGGCTTTTTGAAGTGATTGATAAATGTCGAAAAGCGCGCATTGTTTTACAGCCTCTTATTCTTTTAAATACCTATTAATACACCCATTAGCATACACCGCTATCTTCTATGATTAACCATCTATGAATTATTGTTTAGCTTTACCCACAAAAACATAATAGTTTTAAACACCCCTGTTGATGTATAATAATTGATTTTTTGTGAAAATATTACACCAATCTGTTAGCTTATAGTTGACAGCTAAAAAACAACCAAAATACTGTGGAAAACTATTATCTATCCCCTTCTATAATTGCTCATCAAAAAGCCCCGCATTAAGGCGAGGCTCTAACTATCTTGTTATGGGTTTACGATTCTTTCTTTGCAATATGGAGACGACGCTCGCGACCTTCACCCGTACTAAATGTCTCAATGTCGGAATAGTCACCAGCATATCGATGCACAACGCGTCGATCGGCAGCGTTCAAATCAAGGACTTTTTCGCGACCAGTACGACGCACCTCATCAATCCAACGCTCTGCTTGATGCTCAATTTTATCAGCTCTTTGACGTTTATAATCGGCTATATCAATATTAACGCGAGTCACCTCTGCATTACGCGCAATAAGAGTCATCATAAGAACATGCTGTAATGCGCGGAGATTATTTGCATTTTTACCTATCAATAACGAATTCATACTGGTAGATGGGATTGATAATTGAATTACATCATCCTCTATAGTTGAATAAACCGCCACATTAATACCAAAGAAAGACAGAAGGTCTTCTAGGTATTTCGTTGCAAAACGAATTGATTCATCGGTATTCATAATTATCTCCTTTTCTTTTTATCCGATGCCCTAATTCGTGTGATATGTACTTTTTCATTTTTATTTTGTTTATTGTCGGACGCATAGTGCGTCTTTTTTAAATCATTGTTAGTAGTACGATCATCAACGATGACGGCTTCTTGCGCCTCTTTGAGTTCTTTGAGAATCTTCTTATCCGCCGCAGCCTCCATTTCAGTATAATCCTGATTTAGGATGCGTTTTTGCAAGAATACTGTTATGGCGTTATTAAGAAGGTAGTATAGCACTAATGCGCCTGGGAGATTCATCATAATAAGTAGCATCATGAAAGGCATCATCCAAGTCATCTGACTCTGCGCAATCATATTAATTTCATCTTGACTAGCTTCCTTGCCTTCGGCCGCTTCTTTCATAATGTCGCGCATAGTACGGCTTTTTTTGCCATTTTTGCGAGCAGGATCCTGCTGGCGAGACATAATAAACTGCATTAGCGCAGAAAGAATGGCAAGAATAAATATAAATATCGAGCTAACCGAGCCGAAGCCGGCTGTGGTAGAGAGATCAATTGTGCCGAATAGTTTTGGCGCAAATCCTAACTTAGCGTTTTCGTTGCCAGATTTAATTTTATCTAGATATATGTCTTGCTGCGTAATAAGGTCATTAATATGATTCATAGGCTCTACGAAGGAATAAGCGGAATGTTCTACTGTATAAACACTATCATCTCTAATGTATGGACGAACCGCAACATTAATAGCAGTAAATAAGCCTATAAAGATAGGAAGCTGAATAAGAAGCGTCAACATGGAGCGAAATGGTTTAACATTTTTGCGCTTATATAAATCCATCCTCTGAAGAGATTCAAGCTGACGATTACCCTTGCAGTTCTTTTTAATTTCGGCGAGCTCTGGCTGAATTTCGCGCATAATCTTCGTCTGGTGAAGTTGACGCTTCATTAATGGCCAAGTCAAAAGCTTAACTATTATTGTAAATAAAATAATGGCGAGACCAAAATCGCCAACTAAAGAATATATTACAAAAAGGATGTTTACGATTGGACGGACAATAATCATATCTAGAAAAGCAAACATATAACTCCTTTGATTCTTTTAATTATAAGATACTTGCCTCTTTAAGTAAATCTCTGATGGTTTTTTGAATTACCTTAAAGTCCATATCTAGTATTTCTTTTGAATAGATAATAAAAATACAGTCAACCGGTTTCTCGATCTTAGGCAACTCTATACGGATAGCCTCATATACGCGGCGGCGTATGCGATTGCGCCCAACGGCTGACTTTAATACTTTTTTACTAACAACTACCGCATAACGCTGTTTGTTACGGCTATTATTCGCAAAAACCAGGGATATTTTCGATCCCCGGATTGTTTTGCCATTTTGGTAGGTATATCGCACCCCACCTCTAGAATGAAAACGATATTTCTTTGATAACATTTATATTAAGCAGTTAGACGAGCGCGACCTTTAATGCGACGGCGAGCAAGAACCTTGCGGCCATTTACGGTTGAATTGCGCTTACGAAAACCATGCTCAACTTTACGTTGGCGTTTATGTGGTTGATAAGTACGTTTTGGCATAAAATTATTCCTGACTGTATAATTATTGTTTTATTAAAAGAATTATGTCTATTATAATGATTTTTTACACATTTTTCAAGAGCTTTTCCACATACTCGCTTCCCTGTTTTGTGAGAAAATGGGGAAAATTCTTATCTGTTAGGGCTAAAAGTTATTAGAAAATATTATTTCGACCTGTAAAAACCTGTGGAAAAGTCGTATAATGAATCTTATAGAAATGGAGGTTAAGTAATAATATGCCAAACGAATGGCAGACCGTATTGGATGAGATAAAAAACAACGTATCCGAAATGGCCTATGAGGCGTATTTTGTTCGGTTTAAATTTGTCTCAAACGAAAACGGTATTTTAACTACCTCCGTGCCAAACGTGTTTATTAAAACGCAAGTCGAAGGTAAATTTCATAGCACGGTAATCGACGCTATTCAAAGTGCAAAGATTAACTTTGACGAATTAAAAGTTATTATCGACGGCAAGGAGAATAAAACAACTGTCAGACGTGCAGTAGAAATCCTTGATAGCAACAAACCCGTTACAAATATACCAAAGCTCACCACTACTAGTTCTGTAATCACATACGGCGACTCGAAGAGGTTTTCGACCGATAATAATGGTCTTAATCCAAAATTTAGACTAAGTAATTATGTTGTTGGTAGTAATAATGATTTAGCTGTTAGTGCCGCACACGCCGTGATTGAAAATCCGGGTTTACGTTATAATCCATATTTTATCTATGGTGGCCCAGGACTAGGTAAAACACATCTAATTCAAGCAATAGGCAACGAAATTCTCGAACGCAATCCAGAGATGCACGTTTTATATGTTACTATTGAACAATTTTATCACGAATTCGTTGAGGCGATGCGTAAAAAGATTGATGGTTTTGCCGAAAAATATCGCAAAGTAGACGTATTAATCGTAGATGATTTTCAATTTATCGTGAACAAGGAAAAGTCTCAAGAGGAATTTTTCCATACATTCAATGAACTACAACAGCACGATAAACAGATTATTATCGGGAGTGACCGTCTCCCTGCTCAGATTGCTACTATAGACGAACGCTTGGCGTCTCGCTTAATGATGGGCGTTCCTATCGATATTCAAATGCCAGACTTTGAGACACGATGTGCGATTTTAAAATCTAAAGCAGAGATGCTAGGAGCAGAAATCGACGATAAAACCGTGGAATTCATTGCTGAAAACGTGCGAGATAATATCCGTAACCTTGAGGGGAAATTAAATCAAATATTAGCCTTGGCAGAATTAAGAGGTGTGCCAACTTACGAATTAATCGATGATAGCTATATCGCACAGACAAGTGCACGAGCGAAACACAAAACTATATCGGTAAAGCAGTTGATTGATAAAGTCGCTAAATATTACGACTTAAGCTCAAAAGATTTATTGGGTACAAGCCGTATAAAAAATATCAAGACGGCGCGCCAGATAGGTATGTATTTAATGAAGGAAGAGTTAGGACTTAGTACGGTGGAAATTGGTCGAGAACTAAGTAAAGATCACACGACGATAATGCACGGGATAAAAGTAATAAAAACTAATCTAAAAACAGATTTCAATTTGCGCGAGCAAATAACAGATTTGAGGCAAAAAATTTATACAAGTTGATGAGATATGTGGAAAAGCCGTGAATAAACTTGTAGAAAAGATGGTTTAAAAGATGTGGATGCTAAATGTGAAAAAGTATAAAAAGTGGAATAACCCAAACTCATCGACCAACTTTTTACACAAAGCCCGTCTTTTACACGAGTTTTCCAAAATATTTTCGACAGGTTTTACACAAATTTTTTCATCAATTACGCCCCTGTTAAATATGAGTTTTACCAGTTTTGCACATAGAACTACTATTACTACTACTAATTTATTAATAATGGAAAAGGAATAAACTTTTAATTGGAGGAGAAAATGGAGATTGAAGTATTACAAGACAGACTCGCTAAAGCACTAAATACCGTAAGTCGTGTAGCTGCAAGCACAAAAGCTGGGTTGCCAATCTTAAGTAATGTCCTTTTGAGAGCTGAAGAGAATCAATTAACATTAACAGCCACAAATATGGAGATGGCTATAGTTCAATACGTTAACGCGAAAGCAAAAAAGAACGGTATCATTACGGTACCAGCAAAGCTTTTAGCAGAATTTGTTTCTAACTTACCAAAAGATAACGTTGTTATTAGTACGAAAGATGATAAGTTGACTGTTTCGGCCGGCAAATATAAGTCCACAATTAATGGTATTTTGGCGGATGATTTTCCGGAATTGCCAAAAATCGATGAAAAAGAAGCAGTTATCTTTAAGATTAGTGTGGACATCTTTAAAGAAGCGGTTAATGAGGTGATAATTGCTTCTAGTAATGATGCGACGCGTCCGGCTTTGACTGGTGTTTATTTTAATACTTTCGATGGGTCGTTATATATTGCGGCAACGGATGGTTATCGTTTAGCCGATCGTAAGTTTGTGGATGAAGTAAAGAGCGAAATAAAAGCTATTGTTCCGACAAATGCTTTGCAAGAGGTGATCCGTTCTATTTCGGACAATATGGATGAAATAGAAGTTTTAATCAACGATAGCCAAATTCGTTTTAGGATGGGTGAAATTGAGATAACTTCAAAACTAATAGATGCAAGTTTTCCAGATTACCGTCAATTAATTCCGAAAGATTGTTCGAATATAATTGAGTTAGATAAAGCGGAATTAATTAGAATGACGAAGGTTGCGGCGTTATTTGCGCGCGAAAGTGGCGGTTCGATTGTTTGTGAAGCAAAAAAAGAAGAAGGAAGCTTTTCGGTAAGTGCGGTTGCGTCGGAACTTGGGGAAAACTCTTCAGCTATGGAGGCGGTAGTTTCTGAAGATGGAAAAGTAGTACTTAATTCACGATATTTATTAGATGCATTGAATTCGACGATTGAAGGAAAGATAACTTTTGGCTTGAGTGGGAAACTAGCTCCAGTAATAATTAAAAATGCTAAAAATAATGATTATACGCATATCATTATGCCACTTAAAAGCTAATGAATATTGTTAAAAAAGTTAGTTTAAAAAACTTCCGTTGTCACGAGGAATTTGATTTAGATTGTAATCGTCCGACGACTTTAATAATCGGCGAAAATGGAAGTGGAAAAACTTCGGTTTTGGAGGCTATTTATCTTGCACTACGTGGAAAAAGTTTTAAAGGTGTGGATAAAGAAATCCTAAAAAGAGAGGCGGATTTTTATCGAGCCGAGATTGAATTGATGGATGCTCAAAAAATAATAATACGTTTTGACGGTCGAAAGAAAGAATTTGAGATTGATGGGAAAAAGAGTCTAAGGCTACCGAAGAAAAATCGTTATCCGGTAGTGCTATTTGAGCCGGATGATATTTATTTAGTTGGTTCCTCCCCGTCGCGAAGGCGTGATTATTTTGATGAATTATTTAAGCAAATTAATGAGAATTATGGAGCTGCTTTAAGTAAGTATAATAAAGCTTTGCGTCAAAGAAACGATTTATTAAAGAATGAGATTGTTAGTAGAGATGATTTATTTTCGTGGAATGTGATGTGTGCAAATTATGGTGCGGAGGTTATTCGCCGGCGTGTGCATAATCTTAAAAAGATTAATGAAAAGATGACGGATATTTATAGAAATATTGCGAAGAATGGCGATGAATGCTCAATTAAATATATTGGGGCTGAAGTTGATGAGAATGATTATTTAAAGAATTTGGAAAACAATTTTGAACGTGATTGCGTGTTGGGATATACGACCTTTGGAATTCATCGCGATGATTATGAATTTATTTTTAATAAAAAGAAGGCGGATGGATCGGCTTCGCGTGGCGAAAATCGTAGTATGATTTTGTCATTGAAATTTATTGAGGCGCAAATATTGGAGCAGGAAGTTGGCAAAAAACCAGTTGTATTATTAGATGATATATTTTCGGAATTAGACGAAATGCGTCAGAGACATTTGATTGATAATTTTAAAAACTATCAGATGATTATAACGAGTACGGCAGTACCGAGCGAGATGCGTGTAGATAAGAAATTATAAATTACGGAGCGAGGGAGTTTGCCGAATTTAATATATCCTGCGGGACGTTGGGTGTATTATCTTTGGTAAGCAGTGGCTGGGGTTTGGATATAACATGCCAATTCTCTCCATCTTTCTTTAATAGAATACGATAGTGGTTATATGAAAAATCACGATCAAAATCGTAAATATATAGAGTTGTAGCATAATAATTATCAACGAGGTTTTGACCATCGGATATTGTGTATTTTCCAAGATTGAATGATGATCTTATAGTCTCTTTCGGTGTGGATTTTGGGGATTCATTATAAGTATCGAAGGGATTTTCTAGATTAAAAGATATTTGATAATCTGTTAATTCGACATTCTTGAAGGTTTTCATTTTAGCGACAGCATCATCGAGAAATTCTGGTGTGGTTTTTATTTTAATTAATGGGATATTATCTTCTAAATAAGTGTAACTAATAGAAAATAAACTATTATTTATAGGCAAATAATTTAAAATTGGATACTGTTTTTTGATTGCAATACCCTCTTCATTCAAGGCTCTTCCTACAATACCTTCCGCATTGGCGAATTCTTGTTTATGTAAATTTGCATACGATCTACCTTCGTCGTCGGTGGCGGATAATATCCCGACAATATAATGGTAATTGTTTGATATTTCTATAGTGCGTTCAATACTACTGAAGTGGTCGCATTTGACTTTGACGGTATATGACCCTGGTTCTAGCCAGATATTTGAATTATTATTTACTGGCTCATCATTAAGTGTAACTTCTGCGATATATGGCGCATACTGAATAGTTGTTTTAATCTTATTAATACGTAATGTGAAAGTCGCAATAAAAATTGCAAGCCCGACGAGTAAAATGATGCCAAATAATATAAATAGTAGATGTGTATTATTGGCGATTCTACGAGTTGTTTTTTTCATTCCCCTCCCCTTATGATAGATTATTTTTAATAAAATAACGTTGGCGATTATCTATAAAAGCAATCTTAAATAAAGTATTATTACTAGATATATTATTAGCAACGATATTTGTTTGATAATTATATTTAGCGATGCGATAATTTGGTTTACGATACCATCTAACAGTCACGCCATTGCCGTGCATTAAATCTTCTCTTCCGGCCATTGGAGCACGACCTGCGCCGATTGTAGAATATGAGGCTGAGGCTATTACGCTATCAAATCCAGGTATTTCGCCAACATATATGAAAGTATGTCCGCTTGAAAATGCGACGTCGCCTGGTTGTAATATACTCGTATCGACCGCAATACTAGATGCGCTATTTAGAAGTTGCCAGCCATGTGATTTTGCCCAAGCCTCTTGTGCGTCTGTATTCCCCTTTCCGTCATTATATTCTGGTTCAAGCCCGGAGTTTTGAACCAAAATAGTTACAAAACCGCCACAGTCTATTCCTGGTACGCCGGCGACAGATCCACCAACATATCGGCCTTCACTGATTGAACGAGTAACCGCTTCTGCGTAGGCTGGCATGCGATCGTGCCATGGCGCTTCATGATATTGCGGCCAAGCATAGCTAAGAACTAGGGATTGGAATTCCCCGCTTACGCTACATCCATTTTCATTAGTATTTGAGTTGATAGCTTTCCAAATAATTTCCGCGAATAATTCGGTGCCGGCACCGTTGGGGTGGAACATGTCGGAATCTAAATATGTGTTTGGATTTTGATCTACTGTTGTAGCCCAGTCTGCAATTATAATATTTTGGTTATTTTTGGAAAAAGTTTTAAATAAATTATTGTTTGAAGTAAATAAATTTTTATTTTTACCATGATAATTTGTGACAAAAACGATAGTTTTATTTGCGCCAATTGTCGTGATAGCTTCTTCAATACTTGAAGCGGTGAGATTGGCTGAGTTTGTTCCGAGAGCAAAAACAACGATATTCTTTAATTCTATAGATTTTGCTACGTTTATACCTTCGCTCCAAGGTCGACCGCTACGTCCATTTATGTCTGAATCGGTAAGTTCTGGGAATCTTTTTTTGAAGGCATTGTGCGATCTTACAGTGATAGAGTCGCCAATTATTGTGATGTTTTTACCATTTTCGGCATTACCATTCATGGAGCCAGTATTTTGTATACCTTTTCCGGCGTATTGGCTGTAAAATTCTTTAGCGTAATCGCGGCGAGCTTTAGCTGCTTGATAGAGGCGGCCAGCATACGGTGCATAATAAAGAATTTCAGAGCTTCCACCTACGGCGCGTTCGAATAAGACAAGGAAAATTTCCGCAGCCATTTCGGGGGTGTCGGCTTTCTTGATTTCTTCTTGCCAATTTAAATCTTTTTCTTCTAATGTGAATTCAAGTTCGACTTGTAGAAGTTTGTCGTAGTCGGCTTTTGGTATTTTTTGTTCTGCATCACTTCCCCAATATTCAGACGAAGTATACTTGCTAAGTCCAGCATCTTCTATTCTTCTAAAAAGTGTATTTCTACGGCCGCCGCCCCACTGGAATATGCCAAAATATGTGCCATTGCTAGATCTGGTGGGGACTAGGCCCGATTCGGCCTTGGCGTTTCCAAGGAGTCCAGCCGTTTGGGCATCATTAAAACCATGCTCGATAAAGAAGTTCCATATTTTCTCTGCAGAATCGCTACCTGCGAGTGTAGTAGCGCTAGTATTGCATTTATCCGCATTCCCGTCCGGGTTATAGTAATAAATGCCATTCTTATTGAACATATCTAGTATTTCTTCGCTTGGGGTAGCGGCGCAAGTTGAAGTAGTCAATGTTGCGGCAATAATGATAGAGGCAACTGATTTTAGAATAATGCGGATTTTTTTCATACAGTATAGTTCCTACGATCGACGAATAGCGGTTCAGTTATGACGGAAAGATAATGATTACTTGATATTGGAGTTTTTGTGAAAGATAGTTTTACTTCTGGTTTAATATAATCACCAAATGAATCACGCGTTGATGGGTCATATTGCGCTAATTCATTGGAATAATCTATATATTCGAGTAGAAAAGCAACATCGTCGGTGCTTAGTCCCGAAATACGCGAAAGGGTTCCTTTAAAACTATTATCAACAGGATGAGCTTTTTCGTATTGTTCTTGATAAGCAAGAACAGGATTGGTCTCATTGTCTTCTTGACCTTGTATGTCGTATAAAATACGCATATCTTCGACATAGCGTTGGTAATATTTGAATTCGGAATCCCAACGGGGGTTATCGCTGGAATTTATGCAGTTTTTACCGGTTGCCCATCCTTGGTTATAAACGTCCTCTGCAGCATTTACGACGTCAATGATGTCATTTACGAATGGAAGGTTGTTTACAACTATTCCTCCATCCGTCTGTAATGCGTTCAAAATATTAGCGTCAGTTACGCCCCATGGCGATTCGCGGTTTACGCAAAAATTTATAAATTTAGCGAGTTCGGAATTGTCTTTAATGTCGCCGTTTTCGTTTAAATTTGGTTCGATTGCGGCTAGATAACTAGGATCGTCTGGAGACATGTCGACAGTAGAGTAATCTGCGCTAACAATAGGATAACCGTACATGTCGCACATGGTGCCGCTAAGATTAGTACATTCACTATATTGTGAGGTATATTTAAGATCGTCATCTAATGCAGCGGCAGTAGGAATGAGTGATTGGGTGGCACTACTGGTGACACGGGTGACGTTGGCCATTATATTAATCAGTGAATTTGAGTATGAAAGGTACGAGAATTTAGACATGATTGAACCAAGAAAAGTGTTTGGGCTAGAAGTATCTAATGGGCTTCGTCTTAATCGGTCAATTTCCGCTTCTTGTGCAATGACGCGAGTGATTTGACGATTTTGAGTTTTAATAGATTCTTCGCTAGAAGGCATATATGCACTACCTTGTGTGGCGAGCGAGAAATTGGCGGCGGCGGCTCCCTGCGAGAAGAGATTACCGGCTGGTATTCCTGTATATGATTCAAAAACATTACTTGCAAACATTTTTGTAGCGTATGGTACGATAGCATTTATAATCCCTGCAATAATGCCAGTAAGCGCGATTCCACCTACGGTCCGTGCGATAGCGCCTACTACAAAAGTTGCAAGTGCGCCACCTGGGATTGCAGTAGAAGCTAGCGAAACAATCGCAGAAGCAGCCATGACGCCCGAACAAACAACGTTGGTTCCGCCATTTACCAAGACGATGCGCGTGGCGGCTTTTCTAATATTATCAAAGGAAAAAGGTTGAATCTCGGAATCTGAAGATAAGGTATTGCCCATGATGATTTTGGCGCCGGATGATTCTAACATAGAACCAGTGTAGGCTTGCGTAATTGGTTCTCCGTCGTCTCCGACATATTGAACTTCGCTAGTAGTTTGTTGGGTCATCAAGTTTAGTGCTTCGTTGATTCCAGAAGCTTCTCCTTCTCCAGCCATCATTTTACTGATTGACTCCATAAAACTAAGGAAGTAAGCGATTGATTGTTGGATTTGATAGGCAGATACGGCAACATTGATGAGATTTGCAATACGGAGGGCCGAACAGACCGGAACGCCGACTGATGATACTTTGCCGGCAATGCTATTAACCATGGCATGCGCTTTTGATTCTGGCGTGGCGCCATCAATATTATTAATGTCGATATCTTCGCCGTTTTTTTGCTTTATCTCTTCGCCAGTTTCTTCGTCTGTACCAGTTCTAATTGTGTTAATTGAGCCATCGCTACCAGTGATGCGGCTGGAAACGGTGGATTGAAATTCATCCATGTCGGCATTTTTGTCGCCAGTGGATTTATAATTGTCAAAGATGTCGCGCGTAGCGCCTTTCTTTTTGTAGTATGCTTCTGATGAATCGTCAAAAAAACCAGCTACGCGCCCACGTTTTGCGTTATAATACGCCTCGCGAAAACTTGCATTCGATGCAAACTCATCTTGAAATTTATCGGCACTAATAGTTTTGTCGCCGTATTTTAAGACTGTTTTATAGCCGAGAGGAGCTTGTCCTGGTTCGAATTGATTATCTGTATTAATATGTCCAATTTCGATGCCATTTTTGGCTAGGCGATCTTGTAGATATGATGGGAAATATTTGTATCTATGGGCAAAGAGGGAGCCAATTTCGACCTGGTCGCCACCATCAAGCATGTAAGCCATAATGCGAGCATTACGAGGGCTGTAAGAAGTAAATTGGAGATCGGTTGCTTGTGTATAGAGCGCAGATATATGTGGGGCCAACATAGATTGAGCAACATAAAAGAAAAAACCGCCCCCAAAAAGTACTGTAGTTATAGCACCGAGCGGAGCGACTTTTTTAAATAGACCGCGTGTTCTCCCACCCTTCCCTATCGTTCGATTTTTGCCTCGAACAGAATTGTGAAATGATTGTTGCCCTTGAGATGAAAAGGCTTCGTTACTTTGGTTGCGTTCGCGACGACGAAGAACGTCGGAACTACTCTCGTGTGTTTTGTGGTTTTTAGTTTTAGGTTTTTCTCCATCGTTCTGGATTGGCTTTGAGGCATTTTTTTCGCCATCAGAAAGTTCTTTAAGAATATTCGATGGGCGAATATCCGGCTCCTCCATACCATTGTATGGATCAATGGGTGTGCGGTACTGTTCTTTTTTTGGTGTGGAGACCATAGATAATTATATTTTACAACATTTTTCTTAAAATGTCGAATCGTTCAGCGGATTATGAAAGGGTTATTTTTTAGTTTCAGTTGGGTTGGTAGTAATTAGGTCTTCTTCGGTATTTGATGCGACTATTTGAATATGTACGTGATTCTGACCAGCAAAGAAGAGACCTTGTCCGACTGGGAAATTTGAAAGACGTTTACGTTCCTCGTCGGTGAGTTTGAAGACGTCAGAAAGAACATCGACGGCGGATGCAGACTGTTTTAATAGAAGCTGCATGGATGAGTTTGCGACGATGGCGCGACCCATCTTTGATGACATGAAATCCTCGACGTCCTGCGTAATAGTTGTGAGACCGAGATAATATTTACGGGCACGTTTCGCAAGGCTGAATAGGAAGTTGGCTGAGTCTTCATATTTCATAAGCTGCCAAGCCTCATCTACGAGGAGGAGGCGACGTTTTTGTTCGGCGCGAACAATGTTCCAAATATGCGAGAGGACGATATACATAGCGACTGGGCGAAGCTCATCTTCAAGATCGCGAATATTGAATACAGCCATCTGATTATTGATGTCGATATTTGATTGTTGAGAGAAAATACCCGCGAAGCTACCAGTTGTATATTTACGTAGACGCTGTGCGAGGCTTGGGCCAGAACCGCCCATATGCAGTAGGGTGTCAAATAGGTTCATGATAGTCGGTGGAACGGCGGTGTGAGTTAATGGGTCATTTGTGATGCCGGCGCGAGCATAGGTATCAATGAGCGCCTGATCAAGGTCAGCCTCTTCAGTTGGCGAAAGGCCAGCGCCGTTTCCCAACATGAGACGGAAGAGGCCATGGAGTGTGACAAGGTTAGCGCGAAGTGCGTCATTAGCATCTTCTGCGTCGACTACTTTTGGAAGGTCGAATGGATTGATGCGAACGTCGGAGTTAAGGCTGAGACGAACATAGGCACCGCCGACGGCGTCGCAAAGTTTTTGATACTCGTTTTCTGGGTCGATAATGAGAATTTCTGTGCCGACCATCATGGAGCGAAGCGCTTCAAGCTTGACCGTAAATGATTTACCTGCACCAGACTTAGCAAAGACGACCATATTGGCATTCTCAAGCGAGAATCGGTCGAATATGACGAGACCATTATTATGCATATTGACACCATAAAGGATGCCTTTTTCCTGAGTAAGGTCTGCGGATGTGAATGGGAAACTAGTAGAAATTGCACCCGTGTTCATATTACGACGAATCTGAAGCTGGTCGGAGCATTGCGGCATTGTGCTATTTAGGCCCTGCTCCTGCTGAGATGAAGCAACTTTGCTGAATACCATTTGTTGCCCAAAGATATTTTCGATTTTATGTTGGACGAACTGTAGTTCATCTAACGAGTCGGCGTAAATGGTAACATATAGGCCGTAGCGGAAAAACTTTTCAGCACCGACCTGAAGCTGGTCGCGTAGATCTTCGGCATCGGATATAGCGGCTTCTAGCTCTGGGTCGCGAACTTTTCCTTTCTCACTATTAATATTCATACTAGCTTCGAGCTGAGTAACCTTTTTAGTAAGGTTCTTCATCACTATGTCGGTGTCGACTGGGTATATATACATAGATACATCAATAACTTCGTCAATATTAATAATGGAACTTAGCCAACCAGTATAAAGCATACGTGGATACCCATACACATAGATGGTGCGACCGTATTTCGTACCAAGACGGAAATAATCTGAGTGAATCTCGATACTTGATGGAGAAATAAGGTCTCGAAGTGTGGTGATACCGGTCTCGAACGCTTTTTGAATTTCAACTTCTTCTTGAAGTTGAGCTTGTGCGGCAATATCTGCTGCGCTGATTTGTTTTTGCTTTGCCATTATTTTTGACTCCCTTCAGTACCTGGTTCACCCTTTTTAACATATAAGTGGGCAAGTTTATTGAAATCTCCTAGCGGCTCACGAACGGCGGTGTCTGGGTTATTGAAGTTGTAATAGAGCTGGCCTAGCTCTTTTGTGCTAAGGCGAACGGAGTGGATTCCGATTTGGAATAAGCCTGCAATAACGGCTTCTACGCGGTTGTTTATTTCTGTCACGGCCTTGTCGTAGGTGGCGCGGTCGATGCGAGTAATTGTTTGACCTTTGGCACGACTGAATGATTTGAAGAAATTCTTTGTTTGGGTTACGGCTTTTTCGGCTTCGGATGAAGTATAGTATGGAATTACAATAAAGAAAGATTTATCCATAATGTTTGCTTCCTGAGACAACTCGTCGATAAAGCCAATATAATCATCCATAAGAATGCCGAGGAGCATATTATCGTTGTCACGACGGAGTTCGGTTAAGCGATCTAGATAAGGTCCAATATCGACGCGTTGAGAACGAATAAGGATTTGAACGGTAAAATTCAAGGAGTTTAAGAAGTTTTGATAAGAGTATTCAACCGCTTCACGCTCAGTCTCAGACATGAGATCAAAGTTAATAGATTTACAGGCAACCACGGCCCTAAAGGAACCGTCTTTCATAATTACCATTGAGTCGCGTAACTCGGAAATAATTAATGACGCTTGAGTGGAAGTGGGATTTTCTTTTGGTGTAGCATCGCCGTTAGGAGCTTGTTGCTGTGGAATAGTGGTAGGCTGACCTGCAACCGGTTGACCCGCAACTGGTTGACCTGCAACTGGCTGACTTACGATTGGCTGGCCAGCAACTGGTTGATTGGCAACTGGCTGGTTTATGATAGGTTGGCCAATAGGCGGCTGAGGAATACCGTTCATTGGTTGCGGGTTTTGCATTGGTAGTGGCTGTGGTTGATTTGGCTGCACGTTAACTCCTTAATGTAATGAAATATAAACTTCGTCGTCTTTCTTTTCTTTAATACGTTTCGCTTGTTGGGCGATGGTTTCAATGGAGAAGTCTGAGTTATTGGCGAGATCAATCATATTTTGGTCGGTTTGTTCGGCGACTTCTTTCATTTCTGCCTGACGCTTTTCTTCGGCCTCTTCCTGCTGGATTCTTTCTTGCTCTGCTCTTTCGGCTTCGATTCCGGCGACCATTGAATCTGACTTTATGATAGTGTCGTTATATTTTACGGCTTCATCACTAAGCGGATTACTTGGGATGATTGGTTTCGGCGCTGGAATTGACGAGTTATTAATGATGGGGTTATCTGGTAATGCAGGTGGTTGAGGCATTGGATATGCCTGAGGCTGTTGCATTGTTTGTGGCTGTGTAGTTTGTTGTGGCACTTGTTGATCGAGCTGCCCGTTATGATTGGTGATGGTTGTGTTTTGGTTGTGGGTACTATTTTCAATAGCTGCGCGCATTTGACTAATAGCTAGATCATGGCGTGCCGACGCTCCATCCGTGAGAGTTTGATTGATTAGATTATTACTGGCGGTTGTATTCTCGAACATGTCGGGAGTATCGTGAGCTTCGGCATAGACTTCTTCTTTTACGCCAGAATTAGGGGTTGTGCCCTTAATGGCGTAACCTTCAGTATCGATAATGTCGGCGAGGAATGAAAGGCGGTGGAGGGCTTCTTCTTGGTCGATATCTTTAGTACGGACTTTTTCGGTTTTCTTTGGAGCGGTAATTTTAATAGTCGTCTCTGGCTCGCCTGGCTCCCATGTGCGAACATGTGGCTTGAGATAAAAAGATACAACGGCGGACAGGTAGGTTTCCATCGGCTGATCCTTCTTTAGTGGTAAAGCGAGCGCGCCAAGAAGAATGATTGGCGGTATTAAGATGACGATAAAAGGTGGAAAAACTTGCCATAATAAAACGCCCAAGCCAATGAGACCACCTATTATCATAAGGTAGACAAATTGACGAAAACTAAAAGGTCCGAGGAGTTTATCGTCGGCCTCTACATCTTGGGGGACCTTATACTGAGCCATACTTATATTTTAGCATAATCATTAATTTTTATGGTCAGTGTAGAGGCATTTTGTGGAGTTTTAATCAAGGTTTATGCCGAACATTTCGCGAACTTCTTTATTCATGGAGTTGCGTTGGTTAATAGCACTATTCTGATTTAGCGCAGTGCGCTGTCTATCGAACGCGTTGTAAAGTTGAGTACTGACACGTACGATGTTCCCGTTTACGTTTCTTTCTATGTATTGGTCAGGATGAATTTCTAGTAGGGCGCCATTCATGTCTTTTAGAGTGGAGCTCTTAGAGCTGACGAGCTGGCTAGCAACCATATTGTTGACGTAGCTCATAATTTGATTCTCAATCATGCCTTGGTGAGCATAGAACCAAGCATCCTGTCTTTGGTGATTCTTGAACTTACCCATATCAAAGCCACCGGTGAGAAGCGTATTGAGTGTGCCGAGTTGCTCGCCATCCATGAGTCCAGATACGGCGGCGGAGCGAATGTATTTTTCTGGAATTAAGAGTGGGAACTCTTCCCCGCTAGCGCCCGTTGGAGTTGGGATAGTGCCATCTTTGATTAACTCGAACATTTCCTTGAATACCGTGCGGTCCTGGGAAGCGACTGCTGACCAGCCATTAAGATCGCTAAAGATTTGCTGAAGTGAGGCTTTTTTAAGTTTATTACTTACGGCAGAGCCATCGTTTGGCATGTTGCCGCCAGAAAGAAATGTCTTCATGTCGATGTAAGATTCAATATTGTTTTCTGGATGGTTAGGATCATTGCCATCGCTCATGGCGCGACGAATCATATTAGCTTTTGACCATGCCCAGAGATATAAGTTTTCTTTCTTGAGGCCTAAGCCAGTGTCTGCGATAGCTTTTTGCATGGCGAAATCGTTAGATATTTGATCGGAATTATTAACTAGAGTGCGAATAAGGTCGCCGTGGTCGCCGCGCTTTGCCATGATAGTTATAGCAGCTGAAGCGGAGTTGTAGTCTTTAGTGTTAAGTGCCTCGATAAACTGTTTCTTGACGTAGCCGCCAGCTGGTGAATCGTCATAGAGTTCTAGGTAGTTACTCTTCATCTCGGAGTCGACGCGGCGTTTTTGTGAAATAGCATCAGCAAGAACATCGTTAACTGCGCGTTTGACGGCTAATTCTTCTGCACTGCCGGCAACCGGTGAATTATTTTGGCGAAAAGCGGCGGTAACTTGATTGTGTATATGATTGTTGGCTCGTTGATTTTCATCACTAAGAGCATCGCGTATGCGGTTGGCGCGATTTTCCATATTTTTGCGCGCTACACTGTGTTGGCGTGTTTTTGCGATATGGTCATCAATAATAGCATCTTCGAAGGTGCGGTTAGCGTTGGCGATTCGCGCATTGCGCATATGGCGAACAATCGGGAGTCCGGTTGCTGAGCCATTATCGAAACCTTCATCCATATCAGTTTCAAATTGAGTACGGGCAATTTCGTTTTGCATTTTACGTGCCTGCATATCCAAGTAGCGAGCGCCGCGTCCGTTTAGTCGCTTACGATCGCGTCCACTAATCATACTAGTAGCGGCTCTTGTCATATAAGTATCTTTATTGTTAGCCGTAGTTTGTTGGAGGTCGAATTCGCGATTAGTGCGACGTTGTTCTAGCCAACGAGCTAAGCGGTTATGTGGAAGCTTATTTGTGCTGTTGAGCTGACGTGCGCGGGCGAGCGCTTGCCCTTCAGCGGCACGGCGACGCAATAAGCCAGTGGCAGGATCGGTAGTGCGGCGGATAAAGTTGCCGATACCGCCAAGGACAGTGCCAGCCATGAGCATGAGTGGTATAGACATGAATAATGGTAGGACTTGGATTGCGATACCAAGAACGACGCCGAGCCAACTAGTAGCGGAGGTAATCGTTATAAAACCAGCGAGTTGCGCTGTGCCGTATAATACGCTAAACATTGGATAAAAGATAATCATGCGAGTAAATAATTGATACCAAGTACGGAACCATTTTTCGGTATTTGGAAGAAGGTAACAAACGAAGGCGAATGGCGAAACCATGACAAGTAAGAATATGAGTGCTTGACGAGCGGCCATAGTAATAATAGCTGAGATTACGGCAATTGCGCCCGATAAGATAATAGGAATTAAGAGCCATATAATACCAGTAATGCCACCGGCAAAAGTTAGAGCGACTGCGCCGCTCACTGCTCCAATGCCTAAGAGGGTGGCAACTATGCTGGCGACGGAGGTATTGGCGGCGATTTGGCTAATTGTGCCCTTTTGGACCGCCTGCTCTTGAATATTTTCAAAGATATTGCGCAAAGATATGCCAAAGATATTGCTGAGGTCTACGGCTACCGTGCAGATGGTGTAACTAAGATTAATTAAGATTGCGGCAATAACTAAGCGTGGTAGCATACGTTTGATGCCATAGTTGTTTATGCCGACGCCAGTAAGTTGTGAGAAGATGATTGCCAAGAAGAAAAGCACGAAAATAAGATTGGTAATATTACGAATATAATCCCAAACGACATGGATTGGCGAGGTTGGGTCGTTTGGTATAGGGTCTACTAATAATAGGTTATCGAGAACGCCGTATGCTCCGTCAATAATGTTAGCGAGAAGCCCAGTACCTGGACAGACTAGCCAGCCGACACCGCCAACTTGGTCGTAGCAGGTTGGATTGTCGGTGGTCTGTTCTGCCGCCGTGGTGTCATTGGCGGCTTCGTCGGTATTCTCTTCTGTGTTTTCGTCGTCTGTAGTGTCTGCGGGAGTTGTAGTGGAAGTATCTGGGTTTGTAGTGGCCGGATCTGTAGCGGTTGCAAAAACGGGACTACTTATGAGGCTAAAGCTCAAAGCAGTAATTAGCAAAGATAAGGCTATTCTTCTTAACCACCTACCCATAGCTATTTAATTATATCACACATAAGCTTTTTAGTCAAGTATTATGCTGTCTATTAAGTTAGAAATCCAATTATACACTACCTCATAAATAATTGCGAATGCTTATGTTATAATGTGTGTATTAATTATATGTTTGGATTAATGAGGGCTAAACGAAAGAGTTCGGTTGTGAGAGTTGGGCTATTGTTGGTAGCCTTATTAGCCAGTGTCTTTTTTGTTGGAGGTACGGCTTGGGCAGATAGTGGTGAATATTTTGGCTTTTTAGATATAAAGATTGCTCCAGATAATAATAAAAAATGCGCAACTGTCTTGAGCTTTTGGTGTGATGAAGCGGAAAATGATGGCGAAGCTACTATAAAAGATATTATTATTTTCGCCATATCGATTTTATCTGTAGGTATTGGGTTATTGGCGACAATTGGTTTTATAATTTGTGGCTATATGATCATGACGGCAAAGGGGAATGAGGGGCAAGTTGCTCAAGCGAAAAAACGCATGGTAGAGATAGTAATAGGTATCGTATTGTGGGCGGCGGGCGCTTTGTTGCTCGTCTTGTTTATTCCGGATGAAGAAACCCCTGGTTATGTAAATAGCGGTGCTATTATAAAAATTAAGGAGATAAAATGAAGAAAAAGTTACTGATATTACTGATGGGATTGAGCATGGTTTTTGCTCAGTTACTAGTTGCCCCTATCGCGATTGCCGAGGGGGGTAATGCTGGCGGTAATAGTGGTGGCGATAGTGGTAATAATTCTGGCGGTACGGGTTTTGGGAATGCAACATGCCCAGAAACGCATTTTATGGGGCTGCGTGCTTGGTATGATGGCGAGCTTCTAAATAAGGTAGTTTGTGGAGGTGAGCAGCCGGCGAACGAGGGTGAAATCCGTCAGCTTGTCTGGATGATTGTGCTAAATATCGCAACGATGGTGCTCCAGATTGCAGGCTATGTTTGTGTTGGTTTTGTGATATGGGGCGGTTATCAGTATATGTTAGCGCGAGGTGATAGCGGAAAGGTTGCTAATGGTAAGAAAACGATTACTAATGCTCTGATTGGTATTGTAATCTGTGTGACTGCTTCATTAATATCTGGGGCGATTGTAGATATTGCTTCAGGTGCAGCAAACGATGCGAACTTCTTTGCGGAAATATTTAATCACGCATTTATGTGGGCTGGTATTGTCTGTGCAGTAGTGATGGTGATTGGCGGTATTTCGTATGTAACGAGTGTCGGCGACTCTGGAAAAGTACAAAAAGCAAAAAGCACAATTATGTACGCAGCGATTGGTCTTGTTATTACCCTGCTTGCGGCGGCGATTGTTAATTTGGTCGTATCAGCCGTTAATGGTGGCTAGAGGTAATGATGAAGAAAATAATTATCGTTTTTGCTGTTATTATATTGTCGATAATATCTTGTTTGGGCATTAAAAATGTCACTTTTGCACATCAGTCCGCTTGCGGTGTGGCTGGATTTAATGATCCGCTAGTCTGTGGTTATGGAAAAGGGGCGAATGAGGTTGCCCTGGAAAATAGAGTAAGAAATATTTTAAATACCGTATATCTTTGGATTGGTATCATTGCCGTTATCGTAATAGTGATAGGCGGGATATTTTACATGATTTCGGCTGGTGATACGAATAAGATAGCGGGCGCAAAAAATGCTATCATGTACGCCATTATCGGATTAGTGGTGGCTTTGGCGGCGTTTGCTATTACGAATTTGGTAATAGGCGCGCTTGATGGACAAGCCCCAGCTGGCGGAGGGGGTGGGTCTGGTCAAAATACCGTTCCGGCTACTCCACGACCGTCGACTGAGGAACAATGGCAAATTAGTGCGGTTAGCTTGTCGAAGCGAACTTTAGTAATGGATATTGGCGATACGGAAACGCTGAAAGCAGAAGTTTATCCGAAAAACGCGGTGGATACTTCTATAACATGGTCGTCGGATAATGAAAAAGTGGCAACCGTTGATCAAGGTGGCAAAATTGTGGCAAAAAGTAGCGGTAAAGCGACTATTTCAGCAACCAGCAGAAACGGTGTCGCCGATAAGGCTTTAGTAACCGTAAATGATCCGGCAAAAAAGGAAGAATCTGGAACGGGGACTCCTAGTACCCCGTCGACACCGAGCACGCCTAGTAATCCTAGTGGCTCAACGAAAGTAACACTAACTGTGGGTTCTACGTCGATTCTAGATGAGCAAACGACTACAGCGAAGGTTACTGGTAATAGTGGTGTCGTAAGATGGTCATCAAGTAATAATGCGGTGATGACGGTAAACTCTAATGGCGTAGTTACAGGTAAAAAGCCTGGGACTGCTACTTTGACGGCTAAGACTTTAGATGCAAAGAGCAATAGTGTCGCGCTAACTAAGAAAATTACGGTGCGGGAAATAAAGATACTATGGGTTGGGAATAGTAAGACTTACGTGGAAGATATCGATAAGAAAGCGGCCGAAATGCTGAAGGGGCGCGGCTATAGCATTAATACAACAAGAGTAACTAAAGGCGGAAAATCTTTGAAGTGGAATTATACGAATCAAGGAACGAATATTAAGAAATACTACGACTATGTCGTTTTGCAGGAGCGGACTGGATCCGCTAAAAGTGAGAGTCAATTTTATGATGGGGCTTTTAAAATAGCTAAGGCAGTAAAGGCAAAAAATAGCGACGTAAAAGTATACGTGCGTAAAGTTTGGTATTTAAGTGATTCTAGTACCAGCACTAGAGATACTGTAAACAAAATAGCAACAAACGTAGCTCGTAAAATTGCTTTAAACGCTGGAGTTTTTTCGGATACGACTGATGATGGTGATGCTCTATATAAACTTAAAGCGAGCGGGCGTAAAGCTTTTAAAGATGAACGGCATCAGAGTAAAATGGGAGCCTACACGGCAGCAGCCTGTATTGTTTCGAAAATGTTTAAAATTGATCCGACGACTATTACATATATTCCTGGAAACTTCTCTTCGTCTGAGAAAAACTCTTTAAGTGCATTGAAGTCAATAGCTAAGGAGGAATGTTATAATTAATTAAAGAGGCAATGATGGATAAGATATTTTTTCTAATAACAGGCAACGCCCCTACCGACCCAGCCAAACAAGTGACGCAGGTTGACGGTGGTGGCACAAACTTACAAGCTACGGTCAATAATGTATTGTCAGTAGTATTTACGTTGGTGGGCGTAATCGCAGTTATTGTAATTATTATTGGTGGTGTTTATTACATTACATCGAACGGTGATGCTGAAAAAATAAAGAAAGGTAAAAATACTATAATGTACGGTATTATTGGCCTGATTGTTACTCTTTTAGCATTCGCTATTGTGTCGTTTGTGCTTAATTCGTTCTAAATTTATTTACAAATAAGCATAGTGGTGTGATAAAATTAAACTAAAGTTTTTTCGTTATTAATAAAGGAGAAATACGAATGAAAACAATTAATAAAATAATAAAGGTGGCGGTTTTGGCGATCTTTAGCGTCGTATTGCTCGGTGGTCCAATTTTCGCTATAGATGAATGTATAGGTGAGGGTAAGAAATATCCAAATCTGTCTACTAGCGAGGGCATATATTGTCAACGCGTTAAGGTTGGCGATGAATATATTTCCATCTATGGCAAGACATCGGCTGACTGTGCACAGGCTGGTACGTTAGCATCTGATCCAGATAGCTGCAATGGTGACGACCTTAATAACATGGTTAAAGTAATAATTAATACTATTATCTTCGTTGTAGGTATGGTCGCTGTTATTATGGTGATTCTTGGTGGCGTCAGCTATGCTACTTCCCAAGGTGACACTACGAAGGTCAAGAAAGGTAAAGACACGATTCTTTATGGTATTATCGGTCTTGTAATCGCCATTTTGGCTTACGCTATCGTTAACTTCATACTTGCCGCTCTTACCAACGGTTAATATACGAAAAAACAACTTCTCTTAAAGCGCCTCTTCTAGGGGTGCTTTTTTGGGGCAATTTATGTTATTATGATTTATAGATAAGGAGATTATTATATAATGAGCAAAATAAAGGAAATCGCGAAAGAGGCAGGTGCAGCTTTAACTATCGCGGCGTTGACCATTTCTACGCAAGGCGTTAGTGTATTTGCTGACGGAAACACTGCTGGCGGTTCTGATGGCGGCGGAGGCAATGGGGGAGCTGGCTCAGCGGGCGAGAATGCGCGTGCTGGTGTTTCTAATGTAAACCCAGGCGCAAATACAGACTTAATGTCAATGATTCAGACGATTTTGAATGTCGTTTTTAGTATCATCGGTATTATTGCGGTAATTATGATTATAGTTGGCGGTGTACATTACACTACGTCACAGGGCGATAGCGCTAAGTTGCAAAAAGCGAAAAATACAATTATGTACGGTATCATCGGTTTAGTGGTTGTATTGCTCTCATTTGCAATAGTGAGTTTTGTCCTTAATGGTCTTATTGGCGGATAAAAGATAACAAAAATAATTATGCCTCCCTTTTTTAGTGGGAGGTATTTTTTTGTATGCTATGATAAATGTATGGGTATAAAAAACAAAAGAATTAATAAAATTGTCTTTTGTTTCGGCTTAATGATTAGTAATTTGTTGATTTGCAGTAATGCTTTTGCTGAAACGCCGAGTTATTATGCGCGCGAAGGAGCAAGTTCAATCGTGGTTCCGGATGGGCCGGATTTGATGACGATAATAAAAAACTTGCTAAATACTACGTTTGGAGTCGTAGGTGTTATAGCGGTAGTTATGATGATTATTGGTGGTTTCTACTATTTAACATCGCAAGGATCGCCAGAGAGAGTACAGAAAGGTAAAAATACAATTCTGTACGGTATAGTGGGTTTAATAATTGTCCTGTCTGCTTTTGCAATTGTAAACTTTGTATTAAGTAGCTTGTTGGGTTAATTATTATTTTTGTGAGAATCAAAAAATCGCCGTTTTGGGCGATTTTTTTGGTGATTATTTAATTAATCGTAATGCGTTTTGGAGCTTCAGTCTTTTCCTTTTCGAAGGAGATAGTAAGGACGCCATCCTTTAGGACTGCCTCTACGCCATCTTCTTTAACTTGTACTGGGAGGGCGATAGTGCGACTAAATTCTCCCCAATAACATTCTTGAATATGCCATTGGGTAGCTTTATCGTCTTCCCCGCCGTTAAGAACGCCAGAAATGGTAAGGATATTGTCGGAAATTGAAACGTCAAGATCTTTGCGTTCAATGCCGGCGGTGCGAGCTTTGATGATTAATTTGTCGTTTGTTTCGTAAACATCTACAGCTAGCTGACCTGGAATATCGTCTGCGCTATCATCCCAACCGTCGCCGTCGTCAACATATTCTTCTTCGACGATGGCAGTTTCTTCAACTGGAGTGTTGACTGGAGTTTCCACCGGTTCCTCTTCTGCAACTAGTCCAGAGTTATCGCCCTCTAAAAAGGCAGCTGTGAGCTCATCATCTAAGCTCATTTCGTCTTGTTTGCGAGCCATTGTTTTATATAACCTCCACTAATTTACACTCTTAAGCTTTATTATATGTATGTTTATTCTTAAAATCAAGAAAAATGGAGGTTTTGTTGTGAAAAATACAATATGTGTATCAATTGGTGATATATTGTGTCCTCATTCCTGTATTTCCTGTGGAAAAGTTGGTGGAATACTATGTGATTGTTGTAAAAAATACATCATGTCGAATGATTATTGAAAATGTTTATGTTGCGGTGGTAATCTGAAGAATAATCAATGCGAACGCTGCGTGCTTCCTTTTTGTGGCCAATTTTGTTTAGGAAAAAGGACGGGATTGTTAAAAGATTTAATAAATATATATAAGTATAAATCAGTACGCGCCTGTGCGGAGACTTTTGCTTATTTACTAAGAGAAAAATACGGTCTGTTCCTTGAAGGAAAAATTATAGTACCTTTACCTACAATTAATAAACATATTCGCGAACGTGGCTTTGATCATATGGCGTTTTTGGCAAGAAGGATTGCATACGTTTGTGGCGGTAAGTGCGAAAAAGTATTAAAGCGAGTTTGCAATACCGTACAGGTTGGCGCAGATGAGATGACGCGTAAAAAACAAGCATTAGGCGCATATAGTGTTACTAATAGGGTTAATTTTGATGCACGATATGTCTTAATTGACGACATATGGACTACTGGCAGTAGTATGATGGCTGCATGTTCGGAACTTCAAAAAGCTGGAGTGGAAAAAATTTCGGTAGTTTTGCTTGCTAAAAGTGAGTAAAATTAAACAGAAGTAGAGCCGCCAACGGCGCTGATTACGAAGTTGACTATTGCGTATGAAAGGATGGCGATGATTAGGCCGATGATGGCATACATAATAGTGTTTTTGGCGTCGGTAACTTTTTTACTGTCGCCTCCAGAGATGATATAGCGTAGACCGCCATAGATGAGCATTACGACAGATATGATACCTACAGCGAAAAGAATGGTGTTTGTAATGCGGGTAAAGACACCGGAAGCTCCGATTAGTTCAGCCGGCATGCCATTGCCGCGAGCAGCGTCGGCACCAGCTTGAGCTGGATTATCGTAATTCATGGTAGCCATTGCGCGACCTGCAAAAAGCGTCGCGGTAGTTGCAGCACCAGTGAGAACTTGCCCTGTTTTTTCGATTAATTTTTTCATATGTTGTGCTCTATTTTACCCTTAAAGATGAGTAAATTATACATTATTATTAAAGATACGGCAAATATGTGCAAATTAATTGTTAATGTGTTAGAATAATCTGTATTGGAGGGTTACCCAAGTGGTTGAAGGGGACGGTTTGCTAAATCGTTAGACTGGCGAAAGCTGGTGCGAGAGTTCGAATCTCTCACCCTCCGCCAAAAGATGCTCAAGAAATTGAGCGTTTTTTGTTGTATATTGTATAGTTTGCACTTATGGTATAATTTCAATATGGCAAAGAAGATACTAGTGAACTGGGAAGCTCGCGAATATATTGAACATAAGAAAAATATTAAATGGTATATTGGCTTGGCTATCGTCACGGTATGTTTATGTCTGATTGCGGTTTTGTTGCAGCAGTGGACTTTTTTGTTATTAGTTATTGTTGCCGTAATTGCTTTGCTTACTTATACTTCTCGTAGTCCAAGATTATTGCATTATAGCCTAACGGAAAATGGGCTATCCGAGGGCAATAATATGTATGTGTTTAGCGATTTTCGCTCTTTTGGTGTCCTAAATGAAGATAATCATTATTCAATTGTTCTGATTCCGAAAAAACGTTTCGCACCACGCGTGACGGTATATTTTCCTGAAACGGAGGGTGAGCAGATTGTTGACGTGTTTGGGGCGCGTTTGCCAATGGAGCCGGTTAAATTAGATTTATTAGATAAATTAGTACGTTTTTTGCGAATTTAGTTTTAATTGCGCATGAAGCATTAGTATGTTAATATAATTATTAAGGTTAAGATTATATAAAAAAGGTGGGTCAAAAATGGATCAAGGAAACACTGCAACTCCGGATGAGTTGCAACAAGCGATAAATAGTATTACGAACGGCGGTGCGCAAGCTGGTGGTGCAAGTGATGTAGTGTCTCAGATTGAAAGTCAGGTTGCGCCGGCACCGGCACCGGCACCTGCGGAAGCTGCTCCAGCTGTACCAGCAATCACTATTGAGCCAACAAAAGCTCAATATGGAGATCCGGATCTTGATAAGGTGAAGTCTATGGCTTTAAGCGATCTTCGCCCAATTCTTGAGAAAGTTGATATTGCTCCTGAAAAGAAGTTTATGATTTATAAAGATATCATTGATCTTACCGAGGATAAAGCTTGTATTGAGCCAGCTTATAATTCTGCACGTTTAATTGAGAACGAGAAAGAAAAAGGCGAAGCGTTGGTGTTTATCGTAGAATGCATCGATAAGCTTGGCATTCAGATGACGATTAGTGGCGAGGGTGACGGCGCTGCGTAATTAGTTGCGTTTAGTATTTGAAAATATTCCCTGCTATTGCAGGGGATATTTTTATTGCATGATGTAGTTGGCTAGATTTAAGGGGTTTTGTATAATGCGATGAAAACCCACCAGAGTTGGGCTGGTGGGTTTTGGCGATCTGCTTTAATGGATCTTTCGGTTGGCGATGAACAGTATGCCGCCACCTACGACTACAACGGATACGAATGCGATTGCGACGTTTCTGATAACTATAGACATTGCGTTTGCGCTGTCGAGCTCTTCCGTGCTGAGGTCGTCGCTAATTAATTCAGGGTCGCTATGGTTTTCATTAATAGGGTTATCCCCTTCTCCGCCTGGATTAGTGTTGTCGCTGGTAGGTGTGCTGGGGTTGTTGTTCCCTTGGTTGTTATTTCCACCGCCATTGTTGCTGCCGCTATTTCCCCTGCCAGATTGGCCAGAAGACGAACCGGTTACTTTTATGGTAATTTTCGCTGTTTTGCTGGTGTCTCTTGTGCTTGCTGTGATTGTTGCTGTACCCTTGGAAACGCCTTGAATAGCGCCAGTTGAACTTACGGTGGCGACATTTGTATTACTGCTAGTCCAATCGAGGTTTTTGTTAGTAGCGTTGTTTGGTAATACGGTGGCAGTTAAATTAATTGTTTGGCCAGCTTTGATAGTCATGTCGGATTGGTTGATTTTGACACTAGTAGTTAGGATTGTATTAAGATCGTCATCCTCGGGTTCGCTCTTCTCATCTTCTTCTGGTGTATTGACGACTGGTTCTTCTACTGCATCGACAATTACTTTTGCGGTTGCAACCTTGTTGCCATCATTCGTGATTACAGCGATTGTGGCGGATCCGGCAGACTTGGCGAGCAGATTTCCATATTGATCGACCGCGACTATTGCTACATTTGAACTGCTCCAAGTTAGTTTCTTGTCAGTGGCGTTGCTTGGGGTGATTGTTGCGGTGATTTTATCGGTATTGCCAACTTCCATCGATATATTTGTCTTATCGAACTTAACTGACTGAACTTTAATAGGAGTTACGACAACTTTTATAGTTGCTTTCTTTGCGCTATCGCTTGTGATTGCCGTGATGGTTGCCGTGCCGACGCCTACCGCCGTGATTGTGCCAGCCGAGTCTATTTTGGCAATAGCGGTATTGTTGCTTTGCCAGGTTACGCTTTTGTTAGTCGCATTCGATGGCGAGACGGTTGCGGTAATCTTTTCCGTAGAACCGATAACTAAGCTAGTGGCGGTTTTGGAGAGCTGGACTTTAGTAACATGCACGGTCGGTATGACGACAGTTACTTTTATAGTTGCTGTTTTTGCGCCATCGGTAGTTTTGACAGTGATGATTGCCGTGCCGGTGGCTTTGGCGGTAATTGCGCCATTCGTGTCGACGGTTGCGATCTTAGTGTTGTTACTTGACCAAGTGAGTGTTTTATCTGAGGCTGTTGCAGGCAATACTTCTACGGATACTTTTTCGGTTTTGCCTTTATTGATAGTGGTCGCGGTTTTGTGGAGTTTGACGCTGGACACATGGGTTTTGACGGTAATGGTCGCGGTTGCCGCTTTGCTGGTATCTTTAGTTTTGACAGTGATGATTGCCGTGCCATTTGCTACGCCCTTAACGACGCCAGCTGAACTTACGGTGGCGACATTTGTATTACTACTAGTCCAGGTGACATTTTTGTTAGTGGCGTTGCTCGGTGTAATCGTTGACGTCAATGTTACAGTGTCATTGGTGTAGATGGTTGCGCTTGTGTGATTTAGCTTTATCCCGGTTGTTGGTACGATGATATTCGCCGTTAATCCAGACGTGTCTATTACCTTGATATAACCTTCGCTATCAGCTCCTGCTGCGGTTCTTACGGCTGCAATATTTGGGCCGAATTTTACGCTAATTTTGATGGCGTTTTTCTTCTTGTAATTTAGTCCTTTAATTGCGTTCAGGACGGATGCGTTTGAAATATCTTTATATAGTGAGAATTGTTCGGTTTGAGCAGGATATACGTAGTATTTGGTCCCATTAATATCGAATTTGACTGCGTCGATTAAGTAGTTCGTAGAGATGATGCCCTTTAGCTTTTTATTGTTTGCCATATAGTCGTAAATAGTCTGGTTGTAGTTACTATATGTCTTATCTAATATGTATTTAGCGGCTGGCTTCTCGACTTTGTTAGCGGATATGTTGTTTGTAATATCCTTATATCGGAAAGCATAATAATCGCTGTTATAGAGGTTTTTGAAGGTATATTTTAAGTTTACTTTAAAGATGGAATCTAGTTTCTTGCTGCTATCGTAAAGGTCGTCTACGCTAGATAGATCAGTTAGCGACGAATTGAGCGTGTATTTCCAGCCCGTCTTTGAGGATGCAATATGTGTTGAATCTCTATTATAGACCTTAGTATAATAGGTGCCTACTTCGGTAGTGATTACGTAACTTTTTGTGGGGTTTATGCCGCCGTTATTATTGCAAAAACCAGGCGTATAGTTGTCGGTTGATTTGTTGCCGTTCTTGCAGACTACGTGTGTTTTGCCTGATATTATCCTGACGTGGCCATATTTATCGATAATATCTCCAGGAACTGCTAGTGCATAACTGTTGTAGATTTTTTGCTCGCTGTAGGTTGTTTTTAGATATTTGGAGTAATTTGCCTCATATAGGTCTCTGGTCATGGATTGAGTTTTCTTTAAGGTGTTATTACTGCGTAGATTAAGCTCAACTTTGCGCATTGAGATAGATAAACCGCCTAGCATTGATACTTGGTTATTGTCGAAGTATCTACTTGAACCAGCCATAGAGTTGGTGGTTGCGATTTCGCGTCCGACCGCCAAGTACACAGAGGCGCTGCAGTCGATGCCTAGATAGTAATAAGGCGCTGAATTGCTGACAAAATGTAGGTTTTTGTTTGTGAGTTCTGCCTTTCTGGTGCCCTTTTTATCGTTGGCTTCGTTTTTTTCGTTAACATATAGGATATTGCCCGGAATAGCGCTACCAGCCTTAATGGTTTTGTTGTGGTTCGAAACTGTGTTTGTTAGATATTTGTCGGTAAATATGTATGAAAAATATGCCGTGTTGTTCTTTTTTGCCGTTGTTTTATTATTAACTACACCCTCATGAGTAAATTGTTCTACTGTAGTATCGGGAGTGTTTACATAAGGGATGCCGTAGTAATTCTTTTTGCTATTCGGCTTTAAGATAATAGGCTCAGTTATGTAATGATGATAGAAATGCAAGGTAGTGTTACCGATAACGTTCCATTTGACTGTTGCATTTTCCATCATGTTGTTGACGATATTGTGGCGGATTTTATCTTCGGCGCCTGAGACCGTTACGTAGCTTTTATTGCTTTTGAATTCTTCCAATGATATGTTAAATATCTTGAAACTGCCCTTTTGTATTGGGTAATTGTAATAAGGATAAATCCTTATGGCATTGATTTTTTCACTCGCCGAATCAAAATTGCCATTAAGCTTAGATGATGTCAGCTTGTAAACCATTAATGTGGGATAGTTGCCAGTTGTGGCGTTTTGCTCAGAATAAGTATTCTTAAACTCTGACCTAGCGAGAGGGTATGGTCCATAAGTCTTTTTATTCGTATAGACGTAGTAGGCCATAGAATTGAGGGTCGTAATATCTGTATCGGATGCGAATCGGCCATAAGTGATTAATAACCTTGGGCTACTATACGTGTTGCCTTTAATATTTTTGTCGCTAATATCCAATTGTATGAATGGTGTTTCTCCGGGCTTGAGTGTTTCTGTGGCCTTGCTTACAGTGGCTGGTCTGGGTTTGTTTGAAATATTAAAATATGCATAATTGCCATACGCATTAGCACTCTTTACGATAGCATCGTCGATATAAATATTGTTAGCTTTCGCTGCACGACCAAATTTTACAAAAGATTCACCTTTTTTGATTTGGTTTATTCTTGAATTGAAAGTTGCGGAATTGTTACATGCGTTGGTAGAAGAACTCATGTAGTAGCTTTTGTTGTCGTAATAACTATATATGCCTACACGGATGGTTTTATTTGTTTTTACAGCGTTACAGATATCCTCTGCGTTGTAACTGATGGCGTTTGCTGTTGTGCTAGCCGCTGATGCAATGTAGTTTGGTTTACTACTGAAAGGAACGTTTTTAAATGAGCTAAAAATGACTTTCATGCCGTACACTGCTAGAATGACTAAAAATAATGAAATGATTTTCTTCGTTTTCCTCATACCTACACCTTTTCCTCTATTATAATACAAGCATTACCGTATGCGATGGTTTAGATACGGATAAAAATACCCCATCTGGTGGGGTATTTTTTATGTGAGGTTTGATAGGAAGTGTGTTTTAGTACATTCCACCCATGCCAGCGCCAGTTGCTGCGCCGTTGTCTTTTTCGGGCAGTTCGACTACGAGCGCACCCATAGTGATGGTAGTAGCAGCGATACTGACGGCGTTTTGAACGGCTTCGCGAGTAACGCGAGCTGGGTCGATGACGCCAGCTTTCTTGAGGTCAATAAGACCTTTTTCTGGAGTCATAACATTAATGCCCTGCCCGTCTTTGGCAGCCTCAACTTCGGCGAGAAGAGCTTGGCTATTGAGACCGGCATTCTCAGTGATATGGACAAATGGAGCCTTGAGAGCATTCTTGAGAATAGTTGTGCCAGCATTGTCATCTTTAAGCTTTTTGCTAAGGTTGACAAGCGTAACACCGCCGCCTGGAACGATACCTTCGTCGAGCGCGGCTTTGGTAGCAGCAACCGCATCGTCGACGCGATATTTTTTCTCGTCGATTTCGGTTTCGGTAGCACCACCAACTTTAATAACGGCGACGCGACCCTTGAGGGCGGCGGCACGTTTGTTGAATTCGCCTGTTTCGTAATCGGAATTGGAAGCTTCAGCTTGCGCTTCAATCTGGGTGATGCGAGCTTTAACGTCGGCTTGTTTTCCTGCACCCTTAATAATAGTAGTTTCATCTTTAGTGGCAATGATCTTATGGGCGGAGCCGAGAACTTCAAGGCCAGAATTTTCGAGGCTCATACCCTTGTCGGCGGAAACAACGGTTGCGCCAGTAAGGATGGCGATATCTTCCATAATTTCCTTGCGGCGATCACCGAAGGCTGGAGCTTTGAGGACGAGCGTATTAAATACGCCTTTGAGTTTATTGAGGACGAGGACGCTAAGTGCTTCGCCTTCGACTTCTTCGGCGATAATGACGAGATCCTTGCGACCGGTTTGAGCCATTTTTTCGAGAAATGGAACAATGTCGTTGACTGCAGAAATCTTTTTGTCGGTGATGAGAATTTCTGGTTTGTCGAAAACGGCTTCTTGACGGTTGGCGTCAGTAATAAAGAATGCGGATGCGAAACCTTTATCGTAAGTGAAACCTTCGGTAATTTCGGATTGCATTTCGAGACCTTGTCCCTGCTCTACCGTAACGACGCCGTCTTTACCGATTTTTTCGATAACGTCAGCAATAAGTTTGCCGATTTCGGCGTCGCCGGCAGAAATAGTGGCGACTTCAGCGATTTTTTGACTATCGCCATCGATTTTTTCGGCGGTTTTGTTGATACTTTTAACGATTTCTGCACCAGCAAGTTCAATGCCTTTACGAAGGTCCATTGGGTTATGTCCGGCAGCAATAAGTTTGTTGGCTTCAGCAATAATATTATAAGTTAGGACAGTTACGGTAGTAGTGCCATCGCCAGCAACCTTATTGAGCTTTTGAGCTGCGGTCTTGATAAGTTTGGCGCCCATCTCGTAACCAAGAGTTTCGTCATCTTCTTTTGGGAGTTCTACGGCTTCGGCAACAGTTACGCCATCATGCGTAATAGTCGGAGCCCCATAACTCTTTTCGATAATTACATTACGGCCTTTAGGGCCAAAAGTGACCTTTACAGCGTCATATAGTGCCTTAGCGCCACCGAGGATTTTCTCGCGAGCTTCGGCGTCATAAAAAACTTTCTTTGCCATGTGTTCTCCTTTATAGAGTTGCTAGGATATCTTCTTCTTTAATAATGAGGTAGTCGGTATTTTCGTACTTTATCTCTGATGCGGAATAATCGCGATATAGAATGCGGTCACCCTTTTTGACATTTTTGACATCTGGACCGACCGATTCGACAACTGCAGTGTTCTGCTTCTCTTTTGCTTCGCCGAGAAGGATACCAGAGGCGGTTTGCTCGACGGCGGCGTCTTTTTTAGCGACTACGCGATCGGCAAGTGGTTTAATAGCCATGAATTTCCTCCTAATACTTTGTTATGATTTCAGTGTAGCGCAGCAAATTAGCACTGTCAAGTGTCGAGTGCTAAATGCTTATTTTAAAACGCTGCTTAAAGATGCGCGTTATATTGTTGAGGAAGAGTTGTATTAATATTGGAATACTAATGCCAGCAATAAGATGGAAAATTTGGAATTGAGGTAGACCGGAAGGATAGTATAAATACCAAATATTCGATTTAAAGGTATCCACATCAAAATGTCCGGCGTGGAAGATTTTCGTGAGCAGTAGCCCATAAAATGAATTTATTATAAAGAAACCGAGAAAATGATTGACCATTATTGAGAAGGAATTGTCTGCGATTAAGTTTACGATTTTACTCTTCCCAATAGCGGGTTCGAGGATTTTAGCGATACGCAACCATAGCGCGATGCCGATGGCGCCACTTATGAATGGCATAAAATAGCCATACTTTGCGATATCTGGGTTTGCGTAAATAAAAGATGGGGGTCGATGGAAGATAGCGACAATTATGGTCTGTATTATTAATATGGTTGAGAAATACCAGATATTACTGATATGGTCATATTTCTCTAATTTTGAATGGTAGAGTATGCCGAATTCGTAAAATGGCAGAAGTGAGGCAAAGCGTACAAACATTCTCTGCCAGTTAGTAATCCAGCCGTGATTGGATAAGTATACGCCAAAAACGCCAATAGCTAGGTAGATGGAGAGTATTAACCATTCTTTGTAGGGGCTTTCGATTTTTTGGGTAATTTTACGAAAGAGAATATTGAATACTTGGATAGAAAATAGTGGTGCTACGAACCAGCTACCAAGATTGAAAAGAAATTGATGGCCGCTCGTTAATACTAGAGTGGTTAGTTTTTCGAGAGTTACGGGGGTGCCAATACTAAAGCCAAAAAGCGAGAGAAAGCTGACGAAGATGGCATAGAAACAGTTCCAAAGAAAAAGTGGGACAATAAGGTGCTTTATCTTTTTAAGGATGAATTGGCCGACATGCTGTTCGTTTTGCTCTTTATAAAAATATCCAGATGCAAAAAGAAATAAGCCGAGATGGAAGCTATAATATGGAAACCAGTCGGCGAGGATATTATGCCGCCGCCATTACAGTGTCCTGCTACGATCATAACCATGCCGATGGCATAAAGAATTTTGAAACGATAATCGATTTTATGGTTGGTGGATGACTTCAGATTGACGGAACGGTTAGACATAATCGGATTATATCATGGGGTGCCAGAGGTATTTAAATAAGCTTAAAAATTATGTATAATGCAGGTATAGATAAAAAGGGTCAAAGAAATGGATTTCGAAAAAGAGCAAAATAATGAAGCTCTAGATTCGTTCGGTCAGCAAGATGGTGTAAATATGGATGAAAAACCCATAGATTCAACCGTCGATAATGAAATCGAGGGCGATTCTGGTGAAGTAACGGCGAATAATACGGTCGAGGAAGAAGTTACTAAGATGGATAGTAGCGATGCGGCTGAAGAAAAAACCACAGAAGTGAGCGCTAGTGACGCAGTCGAAGAAAAAACAGCAGAAGCGAGTGTTGGTGATGTTACTGAGGAGAAGGCTACAGAGATTAGTGCGGATAGTATAGCCGAACAAAACACGATAAGTGCCCCTGAAGCTGGTGTAATTGATACTAGCAATGGCGAAACGAAGAAAAAAGGTCACGGTCGTGTTTTGGCGTTAGCGGCAGTATTAATACTAATAATGGTTGGTTGTGTAGGTGCATATTTTGCGCTACTGCCGAAGCCGAGCGATAAAAAAGAAGACAAAAAAACTGAGGAGAAAAAAGAAGAAGTATCTTCATACCGCTTGAGCGGAAATGATTTGAGCGATTTTGATTTGCGTTTCTTGCAGATTGAAGGAAAAGAAGACAATTTAATATATAGCCCACTTTCAATTAAGTATGCTTTGGCGATGCTTAAGGATGGTGCTAATGGCGAAACAAAGAAGCAAATTGAAGATTTAATTGGCGATTATAAGGCGAAAAAATATATTAATAGCAAGAATATTTCGCTCGCTAATGCGATGTTTATTCGTGATGAATACAAAGAACAAGTGTTGGATAGCTATATTACTGGCTTGAAGACGAATTATAATGCCGATGTGCTCTACGATTCCTTCACGGCCCCTACGGCGATCAATAATTGGATTAGTGATAAGACTTTAGGATTAATTAATAATGCGTTAGGCCAAGAAGATCTTGGTGGACTAAATTATGCATTAATTAATGCTTTAGCAATTGATCAAAATTGGAATTATACATTGCAGTGTCAGCCACACTCAAGTGTACCATGTAAGACACAGCCTGATGGGACGACTATCTATGATATTAAATATGATCATGAGAATTATAATCAATATATCCCCTTTGTGATAGATGAAGATACTTTTCCTGCAATGAAGTTTAATAATTTAGATAACAGGAAGTCTGTTAAGATCGGTGCAAGTTTTAATAAATACGACATCGTCAAGGATAAGGGTGAAGATGCTATTAGAACGAAAGTGACCGAGGAATATAAGAAGTGGTTAACAACCGAAGACGGCAAGTGGGTTCTAGATGACTATAAGGAAGACCCGAAGTATTACACGATAGATCCTTCTGATGTAAAAGCGAACGTGGAACAGTATATAAAAGAATTGAAGAATAATTATGGTAGAGAGAACTCTTCAACCGATTTCTACTTTAATGATGCGAGTGACGCGAAAGTGTTCGCAAAAGACCTGAAGGAATATGACGGGAACACTTTACAATATGTCGGTATTATGCCGAAAAATACGGACTTAAAGACTTTCGTAAGTGATTTTACGGCCGAAAAAGGGTCAGAATATATTAATGGCCTTAAAGAATTGAAGAAGGAGAATTTTAAAGATGGAGTTGTGACGCGTATTGATGCGAATATTCCACTCTTTAAATATGACTACAACTTGGCTCTGAAAGATGACTTGGTTGCGATGGGTGTGAAAGATGTTTTCGAATCAGGTAAGGCTGACTTATCGAGTCTCTCAAAAGAAGGATCATATATCGGCGTAGTTAAACATAAAGCTAATATAGAGTTCTCAAATGAAGGCATTAAGGCTGGTGCTGCAACCGTAATGGGTGGTCTTGGCGGTGGCGGTATCAGATTTGAGTATCTATGGGATGTGCCGGTAGAAAAAATTGATTTAACATTCGATAAACCGTTCATATATTTAATTCGCGATAAGAATAGCGGCGAAGTTTGGTTTGTCGGTACGGTCTATGAGCCTCTAGAAAAAGTTAAAAAATAATATCTTTCAAAAAGGGCGAGTGAAAGCTTGTCCCTTTTTTGGTGATGTGACTATTGTTTTACGTGATTAGTTTAGTGATATGATGACTATATGAGTGTAAAAGAAAAAATTCCTTTTTATGATAGCTTAGTGATTCCCTACCATGTTGGAAAAGCGGCGTTTTGGGGTGCGCGGTATGGCTTTCCTGGCCGTAAATTGAAGGTTATTGGCGTTACTGGTACCAATGGTAAGACTACAACTTCGTTTATGATTTGGAAGATGTTAAATAACGCTGGTCGCAAGGCGGGATTGATGACAACGGTAGGTTGGGGCGTTGATGGAATACACGAGCAAATGGAACATATGACTACGGTCGATTCTGGCATCTTGAATAAGCGAATAAAGAAAATAGCGGATGCTGGGGTTGAGTATTTGGTTTTAGAGTTAACAAGTCATGCGCTTGCACAGCATCGCAGTTTAGGTATACCGATAGAGGTAGCAGTAATGACGAATGTGACGCATGAGCATTTAGACTACCATAAGACATTCGAGAGATATCGCGATGCGAAGCGAAAGCTATTCAAGCAGGCGAAGTATGGCGTAATAAATGCCGATGACCCAAGCGCGGAATATTTTGAATCTGATATTGAGAGGTATGTAACCTATGGCGTTGATTATGGCGAGCTGAAAGCTGAAAACATCAAATTAAAGCCTGATGGAGTAGAATACGTAATTCCATCCGAGAAGGATCTTAAAATTAAAACGCAAATTGCTGGTATTTTCAATGTCTATAATTCCCTAGCCTGCGTAGCGGTGGGTAAGCGTTTGGGATTGTCCGATAGTGAAATAAAGGATGGTATTTTTGCTCTAGCTGAAGTGGAAGGTCGTATGGTGAAAGTTGACGAAGGGCAAAAATTCACAGCTATTATGGATTATGCGCATACTCCAGATGCTTTTGAAAAACTGCTTCCAGACATGAAAAAAGCGACTACCGGCAGATTGATTGTGGTGTTTGGTTCAGCTGGTGGTCGTCGCGATCCATCGAAGCGAAAGCCGATGGGTGAAATTGCTGGCGAACATGCAGATATTCTAGTCCTAACCGAAGAGGATGACCGCGACACGCCGGGTGAAGAGATACTTGAACAGATTGCCGAGGGGGCGCGCGAGAAAGGAAAAAAAGATGATGAGAGTATCTTTAAGATACTAAATCGTCCAAAAGCGATTCTTGAAGCGTGCAAGATGGCAAAGAAAGGCGATACGGTGCTATTCCTCGGTAAAGGTAATGAAAAAACTATTGAGCGAACGGATGGTGCGCATGCATATTATGAGTTGGACGAAATAAAGAAAGCTCTACAAGCAATAAAAAAATAAGAAATATACAAAATTCCCTCATGTGAGGGAATTTTTTGATGATGCCAGAAAATAATTATGTTTTATTTGATATAATAACTGTAGAAAAGGTGGAGATGGATAGGAATAAGCTAGATGGTAGCGGGATGCTCTATATTAGACCCGCTAAAGATCGTTTGAAAAATGAAGTGCGTCAACAAGCGGCGCCTACTCAAAGTAGTGGACGAATAAATATTGATAGACCGGTAAATAGCTATACGCCGGCACAGAAAGTAGGAATGCCAACTCGGGTTACTACTTCGCACTCGGCGCAGGCTTCTCCGCTCGCCCCTGTCGCATCTGCTGCTCCTATCGCGCCTGTACCGAATGTTCCAGTAAATAATACTTCGCAACCACAAAAAGAACAGACGCAAAAGGATGAGTACGAGCCAAGAAGAAGATCGAAAGCTGTTTTTGTTTTTTTGATTATTGCGACCGTGTTGATAATCGGTGGCGGAGTGGCATTTTGGTTGCTGAATAGCGGTGATTTTAAATGGAAAGAAGCTTATGGCGATATTGGGCTAGACTATGTGACGCAAACGAAAATAAAGTTAGACATAGATGCGAATGATAATATTTTGGAGGGGATCAGCTATTCTGGATTTTGCGATAGAAATGAAAACATTAAACAACCGGAGCGTGATGAAAATGGTATTGTGTGGGATTTGAGCGACGGCGTCGGAAAGTGCACCATTAAGGCGCAGCGTAACTTAAAGGTTATCGAAAAAAGCTTCATTGTCGTTCCGAAGGAGTTGGAGTACGAGGATTTAGGCTTAGAGGATATTTATCGGGTTAATATAGGTTCAGATAATGATGAGGATGGAGATGGTTTAATAAATAAGCGTGAAAAATCTTTAAAAACGAAGATTGACTTAACCGATACGGATGGCGATGGTTTGTCTGATGGTTATGAGGTGGATACTTTGAAGACTGATCCGCTAAAGGTGGATACGGATAACGATGGCCTAAATGATGCAAGTGAAATAAAAATGAACTTTAACCCATTAAAAGAAGATTCAAAGGGTGATGGCGTTAAAGATGGTGATCGTACGGCTAATTATGTTTATAAAGATAATGGCGTTACGGTTAGTATTAGTGGAACTGGCAATATTGCAAACGTGACAATAGATACGACAAATGGTGCAGCATTGAGCAAAAAGACTGGATTGATTCCGCGGTTATATAGTTTTTATGCTGATGGCAAGGTAAATGATGTTACGGTATCGATTTCGTATACAGATGCAGAGTTAATTAATGCGAAGATATCAGAGAATGACCTAGTTTTGTATAAATATGCTCTGAATGACAATAAATATGTAACTATTGATACGAAGATCAATAAAGCTGCAAAGACCATATCGGCCAAGTTGGATGATTTGAGTTCGTATTATGTGGTTGGCTCAAAAAAGAGCTCAAATCTTGATAGTGTGGACTCTGAGATTTTGTTTGTACTCGATAACTCATGGAGTATGTATACAAATGAACAATATAAAAAGATGAAGGGGGCGGATTATCCGAAGCAGTTAGAAGGAAATGATCCAGAGGGGCGTCGCTATAAACTAACGAAAGAGTTGATAAAGAAACTCGATTCTAAAGGCGCAAAAGTTGGGATAAGCGAGTTTAGCGGAGATTATGTGACGGTCGAAAAAATTGGGTCTAAGCTTGATACGATGGAAAAGACCTTAGATGGCATGAATGAACATCAATATATAAAACAGGCTGGGACAAATATAACCAATGCAATCAGAAGTGGAGCGCGTGAGTTTTCTGCGAAGGCGAGCTTGAAGACCTTGATTCTCTTAACGGATGGACAAGACAATGGTAATCTTGCTCAACAGGCTGAGGCCTTAACGAATGAGATGGTAAATCAGAATGTACGTATATGCGTATTGGGTTTTGGTGAAGGAGCCTATAGTAATGATCTCTCTATAATTACCGCGAGGACGGGATGTCGATACTTCTCGAGCACTAATGTAAGTGGTTTGGATGAGATATTTAAGAACTTGGAAATACTATTAAACGATGAGTTGGCTGATATTGATGGTGATGGGAAGATGGATGGATACGTGATGGCCGACAATGGTTTTATAGTAACTCGTGACGGTTTTTCGTTTAAGAACTATAGTTCAAATCTAATGACGGATGGCCATTGCTATGGAATGGCAACGTTTGCGCAATTGTATTATGCAAAGAAAATGCCCCTGCGACATGATGCGATTAAAAATGCTGGCTTAAGTTCGTCTGCGTATAATCTAAATTGGTCGTATTTTAAAGATTATGAGAATTTGTATGATTATAAATTGAAGACTAATGCCCTAAAGTATGTGCCACAATTTGGCTTTGATTATTTTGGTGAACAAGAGCCTGCAAATATGTACACGATTAATGATGGAGTAATCGGCTATACGGAGGATATGCGCTCAAAGATTAACGAGACTGGCTTATATGAGTTCTACAACGATAAGCCAAGTCATAAGTCGGATGCACAAATTCAGCGATATGGCTTTTCATACTCTTCGATGACAAAGGCACGTTTAAGTGAAACGAAAATGCAAAATAGCGCAACGATAAATGATGTTGATAGAAGTTTATTTAATGCCATATACGCATCGCAAATACGTCAAACAACGGTAAAGATGTATAGTTCTGGTAGCGCAATTGGTATTGATTCAACGGTAGTCAATAATAGCACGAAGCACATGACGAATTCAAACGATTTCATTTCCCTGCTTTCTTCGCGAATTGCACGACATGAGGCGCCGGTGATATTAGCTTATTTCTCGGGCGGCTTACATGCGATGAATGCGATTAACTTGGTGCAGGACGCAAAGAATTCGAATCATTACTACATTGGTGTTTATGATAGTAGTTATCCTGGCGAAAAGCGTTATCTTGAGCTGAGCTGTAGTAAATATAGCTGTACGACAAAAGCAAATAGCTATTATGGCGAGTCTGGCGAAGTGATTAGGATGTCAATTTCGCAGGACGAAGACTTGAAGCATTTTGAATAGAATATGTCTAGCTGAGCCAAAGGCTGACGCAACGGATATATCCGCCACCTTTTTTGAGCTCGGTGACATCTGGCGTGAGACAAATGAGTCCGCGTTTTTCGAGTGCTGATTGAAGTTTTGGGGCTTTATTTGACATGATGACATGTTTGCCGGTGCTTACGAGATTATTAGCGAAGCCTTTAGTGCATTCTTCGTAGTCGACGAGGATAGTATCAAGGTTGAGTGATTGGAGTTTTTGATTTGATTGGTCGTCGAGAGCATCGGGACAATAGGCGATAGTATGATCATCAATGACAGATACGGCGAGATCGATATCGTACCAGAAACTGTCGGCATGATTCGTGACGGGATTAATATGTTCGCTCCCATCGGGATTCAGTTGTGGTTTCGCGTGAAGCTGAATAAGCTCAAGACCAAGTGTGTCGGCAGCGAATTGTTGGGCTTCTGGATCAGAACGATAACCGCAACCGCCAAATAGATATTTGCCGCAACGAAGCGAATCGCCCTGCCCTGAAAAAAGGTGTTTTCCTGGGACGAGAACGGTCTTTATTCCTTGCTGTTCGAGAATTTTGCGAGCATAGTTTTCTTCTGCTTTGCGAGCTTTCGGTAGGCGCGACATGACGGCGATATTGTCTTTTATGAGGGCCCAATTGGCAGTATAGACACCATCTTGGCAATTTTTGGGTGGCTTAACTTTAACAAGTTCGATGTTTGCTTCTTTAAAACAATCGAGTATCAGCTTGTGCTCTGCCATTGCTTTGTTGACGTCGATTTTATTTTGCGTGTAATATGGGTTGATTTCGTATGTGTCCGCAAAATAGTCGGCACCAGAAACTAGCAACTTTTGGTTTATCATATACTCCTTTGGTTATTGCTTAGGCTCGTAATTAGCTATGCCGTCGATAATATTGTCTTCGTCGATGCCGACGGCTAGTGCAGTAAGTGCGGCTGCGGCCATATAGTTAACGGCTGCCTCGCCAGTAATATATGTGGCCATATCGAAACTATGGCCACTATAGGTGACGTTTGTCTCGGTTCCCATTTTGTATAGTTTTTGACGGTTTATACGAAGATCGCAGTCACGATCATGGCCATAGGTAAGTGTGGCAGTTTTGGTTGGGTATTTAGAATAAATGTCGTATTTAAGGTTGTCGTCGCGACAAATGATACTAAAGTATGGCTCGGTATTAAAGAGGATAGACTGAGCGTCGTGGTCGCTGGTGTCTGGGGCACCGATGCCATCTTCGGTTAGTACGGCAGTATAGATTGGTAGGCCGTAGAATAAGTGATTTGCCAGCGCTGTGCTATCGATCGAAATGACGACATGGTCGGTGCCGGTTTTCCAGGCTTTGTAGATTTGCTTGTATAAGTCGGATGTGGTTTTGGGGTCGATAATGAGACCAACCTTGGCGTCGCGTGATTTGATAATTTCGTGAATGTAGTGTGCGGTAATATCGCGACCGTTAGCTCCAGTTACGGCGATAATCTTGAGATCTTTGCCTGGATTGCTGTAATAAGTGGCAAGGAATTTTGCCTTGGCTTTTTGAAGTTTTGGTTTGAGTCCGGATGTCTTCTTTTGCTCTGCCATAAAAATAGTATATCATCTCTTGGGGAAATGTGCTATAATATGGTTTATCACGTGGAAAAATGTTTTTGCGCGATGATCTTTTAATCTTTGAACGGTGGAATAGTAATCTGCAGAAGCAGATGCTATCCACATATGTGCCCGTAGCTCAGTTGGATAGAGCGTCAGCTTGCGGAGCTGAAGGTCGTACGTTCGAATCGTATCGGGCATACCATAATTTGAGTCAAAAAACCGCATATCGGCAGTTTTTCTCGTTCGCTCGCCCAAGAGGCGCGCTTCACTCGGAGAAACTACCAATCTGCGGCTTTTTGTTCCCAAATTAAAAATTCTTCGCTCGGTCAATAACCGCGCTTCAGAAGAAGAAACTACCAATCTACGGTTTTTTGATTTCAAATTGTTTCTCCTCTCGTTCGCCCAATAGGCGCGCTTCGCTCGGAGAAATTACCAACCTACGGCTTTTTTGCTACGATATATTTTTGTAGTCCAGAAGAAGAAACTACCAATCTACGGTTTTTGCTAGCGGTATAATAAAGGTATTATGAGATTGGGAGATCGTTTAGGAAAGATAAGAGATGCTCTGAAAAGTAACCCATGGGCAGAGCTGGAGGATGGGCCAAAAAGTATTTCGAGAGATTCGGAGAGGGCGGAAGCGATTGACGAGAGGGAGTTGTTGAGGCGTGAGCGTAAAATTGTCCGTTACTTCACCGCTGGTAAAGATGCGGAGGTATTGCGTTTGCCAGATGTAGAGTTGAGTAGCGGCGAGGAAGAAGGCGTATTGCGCGAAATAAAGACTGGGCGCATTACGAATGAAGATGAGAAGGATTTGCTAGAGAGCATTAATGATCCGGTCCTGGAATATGGTGGCGAGGCCGTGTTTGAAGATTTAGGGTCGATGGGCGAACAGCATTTTAAGCATTTCCGCCGCATTATAGCGAGCTTATCTGAGAAGGAAGAGTTGAGCTTCGGTACATATAATAGAGTGAAAGCGGAAGATGTGCTGGCGTTTCATGAGAAGTACCCTACCCCGATTCATTTTAAGAGAGATAAAGAGAGATTTTTGAGGGCAATTA
>JAIKZA010000056.1 GCA_024682595.1 Candidatus Saccharimonadota bacterium
TAATATAATAAAACGTATTAGGCGAGTAGTATAGGGGCTAAATGGATAATACTGAAATATACCTGCGACACAATAATGGCAGAAGCGATAAGGCAGAACAAGAAGAGCCGTCTACTGTTAGCGGGAATTCAGAAAATGACGACGAATCTACTGCAGATAATGCCGAAACGACGCAAGGCGAGAATACTAGACTAGTAGAGGCTGCCGATGAAACATTTAGGGTCAACCATGAAGAACTTGAGCCGGAAGAAATTGATCTAGCGCCAGTAGAAGACGCAGGGGGAAAACCGCTAGAAATGATTGGGGGTGACTCGAGTTATCCACTTCCGACGCCAGAAATTGGAGATATGCCCCCTCCAGCACCACCAAAACACAATAATGACGACGGAAACATAGAAAAATCCCCAGCCTGACGACTGGGGATGAGTGGTTTTTTAGGGAAAATACCTGCCTGCCTGTCTGCCTCGATTACTGGGCGTATACCGTATAAGTGCCATACTCGCACTCATTCGTGCCGACCTCTTCGGCTGATGCCATAGCGGCTTTGGCCAGTGCCCAAGTGTTTGTTCTGCTCGGCATAACGTAGACTTTGGCACCGCCCCAGGATAACTCAAAGTCCACGGCAGTCTTCCCCTCGCAGAAGAAAGCGGGCCCATCGGACGTAGGAATGGCTGACCCCTTGAGGGCAGCTTCAAGCCCGCGACACCAACTGGAGTCGTCGCCGATGTTCTGGCTTACCCATTTGGCATCTTCGGATTCGAATGCATACCCGATGCTATTAATTTCCATGAAGACGATATAACCCTTCAGGGAGTAATCATCGGACATTGTGGCAGAAGCTTCAGTTGAGCCTTCATTCTGTCCATCGTCAACGAAGGAATCGGGAGTTTCTGTCCGGTCTACCTCGGCGTCTGTGCGATCGTCGACCGCTTCAGGGGCAGTAGCTTCTGTACGATCTGTCTCCGCTTCAGCAGGCTGCTCGACATCCTCAGTAGCAGGAGCCTCAACTTCTGTCTCGGTTACCTGCGTCGCTGCGGGCTCAGCCTGAGTCTGACCACGACGACCGCCGAAGCTTACTCCTGCATACATAATAGCTGCGCCGACAAGAACACAAACAATTGCTGCAACAACAATTTTAACTTTTTCCATAAAATAACCTCCTTTAAAGAACTATATGTTTTACAACAAGTATAATAACATTATAGCACGTCTGCATAGAATTGTCAAGCATAATATGAAGTATAATAATAGCTCATTGCTACAATAACTAAAAAATAATATAATAATCTTAATACTTATGTTTAAAGGTGGGGCAATGCACAATAATTTCTGCCCATTTCCAATAAAAGATGATCATACATATATTCAATAACAGAGTAAACTATACGCGTAAAATATCGTCTACGGCAAGTGGTATGTATCCTCTTAATGTTGGCAACAAAATCTTAGGCAACATCATTTCAAACTATGACAGTTGGACTATTCAGCTCACCGATGAGTTTCATAGCCCCGAAGCAATTGGAGATTCCTTTAACCTCAAACTATATCAAACTCACACCATAGTGTCAAAAAGAACTCGAGAAACATATTATGTAGTAGGCACTGAAAGCTATTACAAAGAACGAACGGTTCTTAAAGCACCAAGAGATTTCCTAGTCGGAAGCAGTGAAATATGCGACATATACTGTCGTCAAGAGCATAGCAACAAGGAAACATTAAAGCTTAGCCTAACCATGTATGGATGGATTGCAGAGACTAAATCGTCAAACTTCTTCGCCTCTAGAGAAAGAATAGTCGGCAAGAAGAAACTGTCTTGCGGCGATTATATCTTTTATTTTGGGCTAAAAATAATCTTACTTAATAACGCTATTATTATTAATAGCCCTACGGATAAAATTAAGATAGGCCCCAAGTTATCTCCAACAAAAATTGACTACGCTAGTGCCGGAGAGACTAAAGATGCCGGCAGAAAAAATCAAGATATCGATCAAGACTTGCCATTCTTCTCAGAAGACGATTACTACTACAAATCACCAAGATTTAACTACTTAATTGACACGACCGAGGTTGCAATCGACGAACCGCCTGCGCCGAATAAAAATGATAACATGCCTGCAATTTTAGCCATAGGTCCACAACTTACAATGGGCATAGCCTCCGGCTTATCTGTAGTGTCTATGATAATGATGCTGGGGCAGGGTTCAATTAATCCAATTCGAATTAGACTATCGATTGCTACTATGTGTATTTCGGTGATTGGCACGATAATGTGGCCAACCATATCGCGTGCTATTAATAAGAAGCGCTTAAAGAAACGAGAAGAAAAAAGGCAAAACAAATATCGCGAGTATTTATCCAAGAAACAAGAGCAAATTAAACAAATCAAAGAAATACAGTACAAAACCCTTCTTGACAATAACCCACCCATAGATCAATGCGCTCGGATAATCGATACAAAAAACAGCAGATTATGGCAGCGTAATATTGAGCACAAGGATTTTCTATGCGTTCGCGTTGGAACGGGCAACGTGGAAACGAAGATTGACATAGAAAAACCGGAAGATCATTTTAGTATCGATGATGAGGACCAGTTATTTGTAGAGCTCAAAAAAGTCGTAAACGATGCGCTACTTATTGAAGATGCGCCACTAACCTATAATTTTACGAACCAAATAATCGATGCCATAATGGGGCCTTTAAATTTAGTGAAGCCATTTATGGACAGCGTATTTCTTCAAATGCTTACGTTCTACTCATATACTGACTTAAAAATCGTAGCGTTTACTACCGAGCCGGAAAAATGGGATTATTTAAAAAACGCGCCTCATTGTTGGAATAATGAGCGCACAACTCGCTACTTCGCGACATCTATCGAAAAGCTGACGACCATCTCGGGCGACTTGGAGAAGGTATTTAATGCGCGCAAGGCGAATGACGAAGAAGAAAAGCTAGAAGATAATGGCGAAAAACGCACAGAAAGTGGGGTAAATTTTAGGGATTTTCGCCCTTATTATCTTCTGTTTATCGACGATATGTCAGCAGTAAGGAATGTACCACTAATCAATAAAATACTTCATTACAAAAGAAATCTAGGTTTTTCCATTATTGCATTGGCGCAAAGCGTATCGATGCTTCCAAGTGAGACGGCCGATTTTATTAGCATTACGAAAGATTATGCAGCCATCTTAACTACAGGCGAAAATGAGAAACAGATTTATTTTAAAGCCGACATGAATAATGAAATAGTCGACATGAGAACCTGTACGAGGAAACTAGCAAACATACCCGTCAAGGCTGAAAAAGGAAAATTTGAATTGCCAAAATCGCTACCTTTTCTCGAAATGTACGAATGCGGACGCGTCGAGCAGCTCAACAGTCTAGCAAGATGGAGAAGCAACGATCCAACGTCTAGCCTATCCGTACCAATAGGAGTGGACCAAAACAATGAGTGTTTTAATATGGACACACACGAGAAAGCATATGGCCCGCACGGCCTGATAGCAGGAACGACAGGCTCTGGCAAATCTGAGTGGATCATAACCTTTATACTATCGCTAGCTGTAAACTTTAGCCCAGAAGAAGTCCAATTTGTTTTGATAGACTACAAAGGTGGCGGTTTAGCAAAGAGCTTCGAGAATGCAGAATTGGGAATTAGACTCCCGCACTTAGCGGGCACGATCACGAACCTAGATAAATCCGAAATATTCCGCTCCATCTCGGCTATCGAATCCGAGCTCAGGCGACGACAGTCCATGTTTAATAGCGCTCGAGAAAAGCTCAAAGAAGCGTCAATGGATATTTACAAGTACCAACAGTGCTATAGAAAAGGACAGGTCAGTGAGCCGATGTCTCATTTGTTTATTATTTGCGACGAGTTTGCCGAGCTAAAATCCCAACAGCCGGATTTCATGGATCAGCTCATCTCGACATCGCGCATTGGTCGCTCGCTAGGGGTCCACTTAATTTTAGCAACACAGAAACCTAGCGGCGTCGTAAACGAGCAAATCTGGTCCAACTCTAAATTTAAAATTGCGTTAAAAGTACAGAATAAAAGTGATTCAAATGAAGTGATTAAGAAACCAGACGCAGCATTCCTAAAACAGGTCGGGTCGTTCTATCTTCAGGTAGGAAATGATGAATATTATAACCTAGGACAAGTCGCCTGGGCAGGCGCGAAATATTACCCATCAAATTCTATAAAGAAAGAGATTGACGGTGCCGTTTTGCTAATCGACGATATTGGAAATATTACTAATACTATCGAAGACAAAGTAAAAACGGAAAGCCAAGGCGAGCAGTTATTGAATGTGGTCGGATACCTATCGGATATTAGTAAAAAAGTCCAACTCCATACCAGACAAATGTGGTTGGAAAACATAAAATCAAAAATACTACTTTCGGACCTTCGTGAAAAGTATCACGTTCAACCAAGCGCAAAATACACCTATAATACCATAATCGGCGAATATGACGAGCCGCGCTTACAGAAACAGGATATATTACGCATAGATTTAGCGGGCGGAAACATAGCGATAGTCGGCAAACCAGACGGGAGCATAGAAAAACTAATTTCAACTATCGTTTGGTCTAGCATTTGCGACCATACGCCTGCGGAGATAGCTTACTATATACTAGACTTTGGTTCTGAGACGCTTCGAAAATTTGCCAAATTCCCACAAGTAGGCGAAGTCATCTTCCAAAATGAGCCAGACAGAGTTGCTAGTATGATTAATATGATTAATGACGAAATGGAGCAACGCAAACAAATATTATCCGATTATAATGGGTCATTCGAATACTACAATCGCGTAGCAAAAGAAAAGATGAATTTAATGGTAATTATTATAAATAATTACGACATATTTTCAGAGACTTACCCAAAAGTAGTTGGAATGATCGAAGACCTATTCCGCGATGCGCCGAAGTATGGAATCGTATTTATAATCAGCGCAAACGCCACTAATACTATTGGCTCAAGATTGTTGCAGCATTTCAATCATTACATCATGATGCAAATCACAGACGATTCGATGTATAGAGTATTGTCAAACTGCCGCCGAGGCCTAATACCTAAAAAGATAGTAGGAAGAGGTATATGCAAGGTTAATGCCGAATCAGTAGATTCATATTGCGAGTTCCAGACTGCTATGATTGACGACGAAGAGAACGAGTTGCAGACCATCAAAACCTACGCCGGACAATGTATTGAATACTATAAATGTAAGGTTAAACAACTCGCTAAAATACCCGACGATATCACGAGTAGCGATCTTATCAGCCACGTATCCGACCTATCTAGTGTTCCAGTAGGTATAAATCTATATGAAAAGAATCTCGCAATTTACGACTTCCTGGCACAAAAAGTTCACCTCGTTACCAGTAAAGATATAAAGACAAATATGGAGTTTGTATACGCTCTTGCTGCGCTAATGACGAAAGTATCTAACGCGAAAGTGCGCGTACTAGATTTGTTGAAGATATTCCACAAACCAATCCTAGATATACAAAAACTCGATCAAGATCCGAACGCTGTATTTGAAGCCCTCGAAAAGGATGTATTAACGAGAAC
>JAIKZA010000025.1 GCA_024682595.1 Candidatus Saccharimonadota bacterium
CGACAATCCTAGCAATGAAGGTAAGCCAAATATCATGGCCGTCGGCGATGATGATCAGGCCATTTACGGCTTTCAAGGCGCCAATACGTCTAACTTCTTCGATTTTGACGCCAAATATCACCCAAAACAAATCTTCCTTACTAAGAACTACCGCTCCTCAGCACCAATTCTTGAACTATCGCACAATATTATTGAACAGGCGACGGACCGTTTCTGTAAGGCGCCAAACGTCAATATTGATAAGCACATCTCAGCCGAAAACGCACCCGACCAAACAAATATCGAGATTCGCGAGTTCAAAGCTTATCAAGCCGAATATTCATACATCGCTCGCGAAATACGCAAAATACTCGATAATGGCACAGCGGGGAATAATATCGCTATCATCGCGCCAAAGCATAAATATCTGGTTTCTATCTTGCCGTACCTTCACGCGCTGGACATTCCTGTCTCATACACGCGTCGCGAAAATATCCTTGAGGATAGCAATATCAACGAGCTACTCAATTTCTGCCACGCATTACTCGCCATTGCGCAGAATCCAAAATACGCCGACACATACTGGTTCCAATTATTGTCCATGCCATGTTGGAATCTCGAGCCCAAAACCATCATCGAATTAATTCAATCAGCAAAATACAGCAAACAGAGCATCCTCGAGCATATGCTTGAGGGAGATAATGAACAGTTGAAAGAAATTGCGAATTTTATCACGGAACTTTCCGCCCAAACGGAAACGTATTCGGCCGAATATATCATCAATATTGCCTGCAAAAAACTCTTTGATGACGAACTCGATAATTACGAACTATTTAGCAACCTAAATACGCTTCGCGACATGCTTTCGGCAAAAAAGACTGGAAATAGCGAAAAACTCAAGTTAGCCGATTTTATACATATGCTAGACGCCTACAATAACGCCGAAATGGCCATCTTAAATAAATCACCTTACCACGAATCTGACACGGCCGTACAACTACAAACCGTACACTCCGCCAAGGGGCTAGAATACGAACACGTATTCTTGATTGCGGCCGATAACAAAAACTGGAGCGAGGCAAAAGGGAATACTGACCTTATCACCCTACCACGCAACCTTGAACATGTCCGCCATACCGGCGACTCGGCCGACGAGAAAATTCGCGTGTTCTTCGTTGCACTAACTCGCGCAAAAGCATATTTGCACCTTACCTACAGCCTCTCCGACTTTGCTGGACACACCGCCGACCGTCTGAAGTATCTAGATATCCGCGAAAACGAAAATCATTCTCAAATTAGCAAGGTTACTCCAGAGGAATATGCCGAGATTATCCCTAGCGAAGCCGACGAATTACAACCAAGCGACATCGCCCCAGATAAGTGGCTCGACAATTATATTCCCGACGACGAAACCCGCAAAAACCTACTCTTGCCATATGTCGAGAGATATCGCATTTCACCAACCCATCTTAACACCTTCCTAGACTTACGCTACGGAGAAGGCCCCATCACATTTCTGCGCAACTACATCATTGGCGAGCCTAGCGACGAGTCTAACAACTTCGCTCTCATCTATGGAAGCCTCATCCATGAGATAATGGACGAAATTAATAAGGAGAATATCAGCAACAAGGAAGCTATCGAGCGGTTCGAAAAGCGCATCGATGAGGCCGATGCGGACGAAAAAACCAGAGAAGACTTGCATAAGCGCGGCCAAGCAGAGCTGGCTAAATTCCTCAGCGAACGCGGCGACTTGATTCGCAACACTAACGCCGAATCTGAACGCGGCTTCTTTACGGAAACCATCACACTTGGCGACGCTATTTTAACTGGCAAAATCGATCGCGTAGAAATAGATGAAAACACTAAAACCATAACCGTCGCAGACTTCAAAACTGGAAACGCTAAGCACAAATGGAACACCTACGACACGACATTTGCCTATAAAATCCAATTGTATTTTTATAAATTCCTAATTGAAAATTCTAAAGATTTTCGTAACTATAAGGTCAAGACTGGACGCATTGACTATATCTCGCCAGACGACGAAGGCGATATTATTTCATTAGAGTTAGAGTTTAACGAAAAAGACTCTGCAGACATAAAACATCTTATCCAAGTCGTATTCCGCCACATCAAAACTCTCGATCTCCCAGACACTACTGTGGCTCTAGAGAGCAGCAACCCAACAAAAGCATTCTACGACCAGCTAATTGCCGAAACGTAGAACACTACTATTGCTATATTCCCAATAAAATATTATAATTATGTAGCTCTAGATAACCTTAAGTGTTCTTTCCCCAAAAAAGGAGGTGAAAACGTGTTGTTTTTTGGTAGTCACATAATCTCAGGGCTTTACGAGAGAAAGCTCCCAACGACACTCAAGTCGACAGATGGTCAGTTGCAGTATAGGACAAAGGTGTGCCCCCGCTGCTCAGGGGCAGGACAGCGAATCGATATAACAATATTCCCCACTACAACCAAATGTCCTCTTTGCGGCGGCCGACGGCGCATTATTTACTGATTGCGCCTTTCGCTAAAACCACCCCATGCCACCGTCAATATGCGGTGGCTTTTTCATGAAACAACTTTGTCTAACACCGCAAGGCGCATATCGCACCATCATTTGCACGCCGTTTTGAGCAGAAAATGCCATATTTTGACAAAAACCACAAAAAAACTATTGCATGATTATTCGTCTCGTGATATATTATGCTCAGAGTCGCAATAAGTACTACGAGCGACACGTACGTTTCTCGTATACCGCAAAGGTATACTCGCCCATCAAAGGAGGTGGTATGATGGGGCACTATATTAAACTTACCTACAGTAACGGCGTAGATGTACCCGACAGCCAGGGCTTCGGCACATCAAGAGAAGAATACGAAAAAATGGCACGCGCACTCGAGAGCAACCCGAACCAGTACGGCAGCGTGACCTCCGATTTGAGTCTCCAGGATATCGAAGCCGGACTCGGACACAAACTGTCCGACGACGCACGCAGGCTCTTCGGCTACTAAGACCATCGCCCATCGTAGGCAAAGCCATCGCTCACGCGATGGCATTTTTCTTGCACAAACATGCTATAATAGAACTAATCGAATCATGCTTCGGCCCCTGATTCAGATTCATAAATTTCCAGACGCCAATATTGCGTCACCCACATCTATAAAAACGCAATCAGCAAAGGATTTTTATGAATCAAAACTCTCTTCAATCAAACCTTCATGAACCAATCGATGTCGATGCTAGTTTCTCGCGTAGTATTCTTGGGCATTGCCGCCCCATCGCTTTTCGCACTCAATCCGGCAGAGAAGTACAAATCGCCCAAGTCGGCCTCGTTCATCCCAAATACGACGGACTCAAAACTATTTATGCCTTCGATATCACCGACGGCGCTACTGATTACCGCATTACGCTCGATACCGATTCGCTCAACTGGTATCTAGAATTCGAGGGCGATCATTATGAATGACACCATGTACATTGATCTCAATTCTTGTTTTGCCACCATTGAGCAACAATCTCGACCCATGCTGCGCGGGCGCCCTGTTGCTATTACTAATCGCATCACCCCTAATGCCTGCATTATTGCCGCTAGTTACGAAGCAAAAGCGCGCGGCATTAAAGTTGGTATGCGCCGCATGGAGGCCAACGCAATTTGCCCAGAGTTAATTTTTGCCGAGACCGAACCAAGCAAGTATATTTTTGTACACAATAAACTTAAACATATCATGCAAGACTACTCTGCCGATGTCACTATGAAATCCATCGATGAAGGCGTCATTAATCTCGCCGCCGCGCCGCCACACATCAAAACTCGTAACCGCGCCAAAATTGGTCAAGAAATTAAACAACGTCTCCTTACCGAAGTCGGCGATTATATGCGCTGCAACGTTGGTATTAGTAGCAACCGCTTCTTAGCCAAGCTCGCCGCCGAATTGCATAAACCTGACGGCCTAGACGAAATAACCCCAGATAACCAACGCGCCATCTTCGCCAAGCTCAAGCTAACCGACCTTCCCGGCATCAATACACGTATGGAGCGTCGTCTTAATGCGGTTAGTATTTACACACCACTTCAGTTTCTTGACGCCGACGAGGATACCCTCGTTAAACTCGTTTGTAAAAGCATTGACGGTAGCAAATGGTACCAGCGCCTACGCGGCATCGAAGTAGATGATTATGCCAGCGATATTAAATCCGTTGGTCGCCAATATGTCTTAGAGAGCCGTCATCTCACTAGAGAAGAAACCCGCGCTCGCATTTTACATCTATCCGAGGACGTTGGCTATCGCCTCCGCAGCAAGCACCTCTATGCACGCGGCGTCTACGTCTGGACTTATGGCTACGACGATATTTACTCGCATAAATCCACTATTCTAAAACGCGCGATTAACACCGATCAAGACATCTGCAACTGCGCCAGTCAACTTTTTCTAAACTTACCTAGCCCCGTCCGTATTATTGGTATTACGCTCTATAAGCTACAAAAAGAAGCCGACACGCAACTAACCCTCTATCAAAAACAAATCGACCGCGCCGAGAGCGTCTGTGCTGCCATCGATAAGATTAATTACCGCTTCGGCTCGCGTAAAGTCCATTCCGCCGCCTCGCACGGCACCGAGCATGTGAAAACTAAAATTCCATTTGGCTCTACTCGCTATCTCGACCATTCAATCACGTGACGGCGTTTTTATCTTAAACTGTTATATAATAAAGAGGATACAAAAAGTAGCAAAGCGAGGAGCACCATGGACGAACGCGAAAATCTCACTATTATTGACGGCAAAAGCGTATTCTATCGCGGCTACTATGCCATGGGACACCTATCTTTACCGGACGGCACGCCGACTGGTGGCGTATTTGGCTTTGCTACCATGCTGATTGAAATCATCGAGAAACTTGAACCAGAATATATCGCCGTCGCATGGGATAAATCCAAGACCAATATTCGCAGTCGTCGCGCCATTTATGCCGGCTACAAAGCAAACCGCAAGCCGGCACCGCCAGATTTTTACGCCCAAATACCTTATCTTATGGAATTACTCGAGGCTTTCCACATCCCGCTATACGAATTTGACGATTACGAAGCAGACGACATAATTGGCACGCTTGCTCGCAAAGCACAAGCGGCAGATAAGCGTGTCGAAATCATTTCTGGCGATCTCGATATGCTCCAAATCGTAGACGAACACATCAAAATGTACCAACTCAAGCGCGGCTTTTCGGACGTTGCGGAATTTAACATTCCGGACGTCGAAGCAAAATACGGTCTCAAAAAATCACAATTCCTCGATCTTAAATCGCTAAAAGGCGACTCCTCGGACAATATTCCTGGCGTGCCTGGTATTGGCGAGAAAGGCGCCGTCAAATTACTTCAAGAGTACGGAACACTCGAAAACCTTTATGCGCATATTGACGAAATCCCCGGCGCCACCGGCGCAAAACTTCGCGACGGCAAAGAGCTAGCATTTATTAGTAAACGACTTGCTCAAATTCAGTTTGATGCACCAGTTGAATTCGACCCAGAATCCACCAAACTAGCAGATTTCAAGCCCGAAAAGGTCGTTTCCGAGCTTCAAAAACTACAATTTAACTCCCTAATTCGCAAATTTGTAAAACTTTTCCCAAACACAAAGCTAGATAATGTTGCAAAAATTACAACACCAACCACAAAAGCCCCTGTTGTAAAAAAGACAACACAGACGCCGAGCAAGATTCCAACTGACATTCTGCCACCACCCGCGGATATCGAAGTGGAAATACCCGATAATCTATACGTCTCTTACGACGTAAAAGCCGACATGCACGATCGGCCAGAACTAGCTGAGGAAATCCTCAACGGCCGTCCATTTTGGGACTTAGGGCAAGTCGATTTCTTACTCGACCCCTTAGCTAGAAAGACCGAGCAAATGCTCTTAATTAAGCCAGTCGGCCCCCAAACATACTACATTCAACAGCGCCAGCAACTGGCTGCTATTCCCAAGCTTGAAAAAATAGCCACCGAATTCGATATACCACTCATCCCTGTACTCTATAAGATGGAGAAAGAGGGCGTCGCAATAACATCCGATCGTTTCAATGCACTTAAAAAGGAATTCTCCGCCGAAATCGCCGAACTCGAGCAAAAGATCTACACAATGTCTGGCCAGAGTTTCAATATCAACTCGCCCATTCAACTCTCACAGATTCTCTTCGAAAAGCTCGGTCTACCAACACAGGGAATCAAGAAGACTCAACGCGCATACTCTACGGGCGCCAAGGAGCTCGATAAGCTTCGCGACAAACACGAAATAATTCCTCTTATCGAGCGTTATCGCGAAGTTGGCAAACTTCTCAGCACCTACATAAATCCACTCCCGAGCCTCGCCGATGAGAATCATCGTATTCACACCACTTACACACAAGATGTTACTGCTACGGGTCGCCTCTCCAGTATCAACCCAAATCTGCAAAATATTCCCGTACGTAGCGATGATGGCAAACGAATTCGTGGCTGCTTTACGGCCGAAGCCGGCAAAGTTTTCATTTCCGCTGATTATGCCCAATTCGAGCTACGCCTAGCCGCAGCCTTATCTGGAGATCAAAAGCTGATCGACGATTTTAACGCCGGCCTCGATATTCATACCAAGACCGCCGCCGACGCTTTTCATATTCCAATGGAGCAGGTCACAAAAGCACAACGTCGCGCCGCCAAAGTCATCAACTTCGGCGTTCTGTATGGCATGAGCCCTAAAGGGTTGTCTGACGCCGCCGGTATGACATTTTATGAAGCAAAGCAATTTATCGACAGCTACTTTAAGCTCCGCGCGCCGATGCGCAAATATCTCGACGACACGCTAGATTTTGGCCGCACACACGGGTATGTCGAGACCATGTTCGGCCGTCGCCGCCCCACCCCTGATCTCGGAGCGCCAAACCATCTAGTCCGTGCCGCCGCCGAACGTGCTGCTGGCAATATGCCAATTCAAGGCACAGAGGCCGACCTAATGAAGAAAGCTATGCTCGCCGTAGATAAACAGCTCCCAAGTGGCGCAAAGCTCATTTTACAAGTTCACGACTCTATGATTATCGAGTGCGAAAAGGGAATTGCCGACGAAGTAACAAAGACGCTAAAATCCTGCATGGAAAATGTAGCACCAGAGTTACCCGTCAAGCTTGCCGTAGATGTCACAACGGGGCAAGATTGGGGCGAGCTCTAACATTAGCATCTTGACAAAAATATAAAAATTTGATATAATAAAACAATCATTAAAGAGAGGAGAACTGTTTTGCGAATTGGGATTATTTCTGACGTGCATAGTAATATCGACGCATTGCGTGCTGTTTTTCAAGAATTCCAAGGACGCGGCGTCGATAAGTTCATTTGTCTTGGCGACGTAATCGGTCTAGGCGCGCATCCAGAAGAATGTATTCAGCTGATCATGGAGCACCAAAACCAAATCTTAGCAATGGTTCACGGAAATCACGAAAATTACTTATTAAAAGCCTTACCCGTCCATAATCACAACGACGAAAACCAAGAAATGCTCCCTCCAGAAATCATAGATTTATTTAAATGGAACCATGAACAAATCAGCAACACGTCAATCAATTTCCTTCGCCAGTTTTCGCAACAACAGACCGTAAAAGTGGAGGGGAGCAAAATTTACGTCAGCCATTACCCACTCGATCAGCTCGGGAACTATCGCAAGTTTTACTTCCGACCCGATAGCACCCAATGCAAACTAATCTTCAAGAACATCGATGCCGATATCTTCCTCTTTGGACACACGCATATCCGTTGCACTGCTAAAACGCACGACGGCAAACTATTTATTAACCCCGGCAGCGTCGGGTGTCCTATCGGTATTGAAGCTGCCAGTGTTGGCATTCTCGAAATATCGCCTAGTAAAGTCTCATATGAACAAATCGACATCGCCTATGACGTCGATCATGCCATTAACGAAATGCTTGGCTATAGCGACAAATATCCAGCCATCGACTACACAGTCAACCGTTATTACCGTATATTAGACAACTAGATACGGATAAGAGACGCTTATGCTACAATAAAAGCATGAGCAACATTTTGATTGTTGGCAATATCACGAAAGACGTTTATCTGCGCCTCGATAATCGCCAAAACAAATTCGAGACCGACCAGAACGATATCAAATGGCTAGATTTCGCTTTTGACGGTTCTACGCATAAATATTACAACCGTGTCTCCATTTTTGGCGGCGCTAGTATCAGCCTAGAAGTATTGACGCGTTTTGGGCTAACTGCCGAAATCGCAAATACCTCAGCGAAGTTCCTAGATGGGCAATTTATTGTCAAAGACGCCAATATCGTTTATCGATATATTCTTTGCCAAGACCGTCACGTCAGCTATCTTAGCCCTAGCGACTACAAACAAACCACCTGGGAAATTCCCAAAGAAAGCGTCGACTGGATCTACGCCGACCGTAGCGCCAGCATCTCGCCAAAACTTGCCGAAGAACTCATCGAATATCTAGACTTAAATCACCAGAGCAAATTAGCATTATTCGTCGGCAAATATAGCAACGTTAACGCCAATCACATGCGCGAACTCATCAATCGCGCCAGTATCGTTATCACGGACACGAAGCTCAATCAAAATGTCGAAAACTTAGTTGTCATTACGCCGCACCATATCGAATATATGGGCAAATGCGTTCGCTGGCAGCTCGAAGATCGTCAAGACCTCATGACACATCTTAGCTCACATCTAACCATTGGCGCCTCTGTTTTCGGCGCACTCGTACTCGGCAAAGATGCTGACGAGGCCTTGCTTTTGGCGCGTGCCAACATCGAACGCTCAATCCTAAGTTCTAGCTCTAACATCTCAACGCTCGAAGAAGAAATATCCGACGATTTTTACCGCGTCGAAAAACACAATCCAAAGGAGGATAAAATGCTTGAAGTAGAATCCAACGCAAAAAGACTAGTTTCCGAAGGCCGCGGCATCCTCGCCGCCGACGAATCCGGCGGATCTATCCATAAGAAATTTGAAGGCATGAACATTCCCGACGATGAGCAACATCGTCGCGATTATCGAAATCTTTTCTTTACTACCCCAGATCTCGAGAAATTCGTCAATGGCGTTATTCTTTTCGACGAAACCGCCCGTCAGCAATCCGATGACGGTCGCGATTTTGTCACATTCTTGGCCGACAAGGGCATTCTGCCTGGCATCAAAGTAGACCAAGGCCTCGAATCTATCGATGGCACTGACGAAAAATACACCAAAGGCCTCGATGGTCTATCGGATCGCCTCGCCGAATATTACCAAATGGGCGCCCGCTTCGCAAAATGGCGCGCCGCTTTTGAAGTAACCGATCATAGTCCTAGCCAAATGGCAATTCGCAAAAATGCCGAAATTCTCGCCCAATACGCGCTTGACTGTCAAAACGCTGGCATTGTGCCAATTGTGGAACCAGAACTAGTCTACGATGGTGATTATCCAATCGAAAAGAACATAGAATTTACTGGGCAAATTCTTGATGCCTTATTTGAAGAGCTCAAGAATAAAAACGTCAGCCTGCCAGGTTGTATCCTAAAAGTTAACATGGTGCTTGCAGGCAAGCGCTATCATACACAGTCCACCCCGGCCGAAGTAGGTAAAGCCACCGCAGACGTGCTAAAGGCACACGTTCCGAGCAACCTTGCCGGCGTAGTCTTCCTTAGCGGCGGTCAAAGCGTCACACAAGCTACCGACAATCTTCAGAAGGTCACTAATAACGGTCCATTCCCATGGCCAGTCACCTTCTCGTTTGCGCGCGCACTCCAAGACCCCGCACTTAACGCCTGGAAAGGAAATAACGAGAACGCCGATGCGGCTCGTGCCGGTTTTCGCGAACGCCTCGTCGCCAACTGTGAAGCCCTAAAGCGCAAATAATCAACAAAAGTTTATATCGTTTAAAAACCGCATTCTTTACAGATGCGGTTTTTATTACTTTTCGACTTCTTTAAATAAATCATATAATACTCTTGACAAAATATCCATTCTATTATAATATACAAAAGATGTAGCTTCTCTTAGCTACGGCACTTTTAACTGAGGTTCATATTAGAGGAGGGAAGAATATGGACAAAGAAACTATCTTGCATGTAATCGTTATCGCGTGTTCTTTCATCGCGGGATTTGTTACCGCCAAAATCACGGATAGTCTTTCCAGCCGCAACAACGGCCATGGCTACGACGACGATGGCGGCTACGACGATGATGACTATGACGGCGAAGACTACGACGACTACGAAGATGGCGAAGAGGAAGAGGAGGAATACTTCGACGACGAAGATCCGGACGAAGAAGACTACAAAGACGACCCGAACAACTTCGAGACGCAGGTAATCCGTTAATCATCCCCATCCGCGCATTCGTCACCTATAGTCTCCCCAAGAAGGGGGGACTTTTTCTTGTCAATATTTCTTACTAAATGAAAGAACTAAAAAAAGCGCCTCCACGAAGGAGGCGCGACATTTGTTTGGAGATAATAATGTGACGAATAGGCGGTCAGCTCATCTCACGGAGCAGATCAATCAGCGACGCGCTCGGATTCATGAGGATGCCAATTCCGCCAAGCCTGAAGCCAGCATCATGCATACCGAACGGGCTGCTCTGCGCAGAATCCTCGACCGCAATCGCAAAAAGAGTGAAAAACAGCGGCATCGGAATAGGCTCCTTCTTCAGGATATACATGAACGTATTGCGCACGAAACGTTTATCGAACACCCTAATATTCTCTTTCAACAGATAGGCAATCATATTGTCATAGGAAGCTGCATCCATTTCGTCAATAGCCTTGGCTGCTTCATCGCTGTACGTAGCCTGCTGGATCGCCTCACGCACTTTCTCGGGAATCAGTTCAGGGTCCAGATCGTTATCAGCCCCGCGGGCAATCAGGTAATAATCCCATACCATCGACTGACGCACGCACCCCCAAAGATATTCAACCAGCAGCTCCGCCATGGCAGGGCTTACTTTTCCCACGTGCGCAAAGACTGCAGCACTGCCGAGCGCTGACGCCGCATAAATGTCACGATGCATCGCACGCGCATTCCCTCCGGGCCGCATACCGACCTCAGAGAAAATACCCTTCAGCCCTTCTACGTCACCATTCTTAATGGCCGCAACTACGGGTTTGACAGTAATTTTTTCCATCTTTTTACCTCCTTGGAAAAGAGCAAAAATACAACGAGTATCTTATAGCCTGTCTATTATATAGCTCTTTTTATGATTAGTCAATACGCCAGCAAAACCGCCCCGCTAAAGTACGAATTTTAGCGCCTAGCTTCTTCTTCAATCAAATTTTCGACCGTGACACGGAATATGCGCGCCAAGTATTTCTCAACCTTCGCACGTTCAAAAGAAACCGGATTGCTC
>JAIKZA010000026.1 GCA_024682595.1 Candidatus Saccharimonadota bacterium
CTAAGTGCAGAAATTGATTTAAGACATCATGCGGTGTAATGTTCCCGGATTCATGATGTAACCGGCAATTTGGTTTCGAACAAGACATCGCAAGATGTCTTATTTTCTTTTTGTAAGTTGTGGCGCTAAGAGTCAGGAGGCACCATAGCTTCAACTAATTCGCAAAAGGGCGGCAAGAAAACTCAGGGCATTAAGTCCCGCGAGCGCGTTCGCGATGCCGGAGAAGTTTTTACTCAGCCGCGCGAGGTTAAAGCTATGTGCGACCTTTGCGAGCCGACTATTTCCGAAATTGATAAAAAAGTTCTCGAGCCATCCTGTGGTAATGGCAACTTTTTAGTAGAAATCTTAGAGCGCAAGCTCAAAAAAGCTGGTAAGGATGAGTATAAAGTCCTTATTGCTCTTAGTAATATTTATGGCGTAGATATTGCGCGCGACAACCTCGAAGAGGCGCGCAATCGTATGAAAAATATTGTCAACGCGCATTTTAAAGGCAAGAAGAACTCTGCCTCATTTTTGATGGCAATGGATGCGATTCTAAAAGCCAATATTTGCTACGGCAACATGCTAACCGGTCGCAAGAAAATCTTTCTCATTAATTGGATTCCAGATGGTAATGGCGGATTCGAACTCGAGAAATGGAACTTTGCTGATATTGAAAAGCTCCGTGAAGAAACCAAACAAACTGATATAGAAAATCTTGCCAAAATGTCGGAAGAACTGCTACATCCGCCAATCAAAATTCCCGACAAGCCCAAGCCTAAACCAAAGAAAAAACCAGAAAAACAAGCAACTTTATTTTAGGAAAGGGAACGAAATAGAAAATGAGCGAGCAAACGAAAAATCTCCTCGGCGGAAACTACAATCCAGACGTGTTGGAATGTTTGGCAAACTTATCTAACGATGAAGTCTTCACGCCGCCAAAAGTTGTTAATCAAATGTTAGATATGCTTCCGCCAGAAACTTGGAGTAATCCAAATCTTAAGTTCCTTGATCCTGCTTGTAAAACTGGCGTTTTCTTACGTGAAATCGCTAAACGTTTAATTGTTGGACTCGAAGAACAAATTCCGGATTTACAGCAACGTCTCGACCATATCTTCCATAATCAACTTTACGGTATTGCAATCACGGAGCTAACTGCGCTAGCAAGTCGTCGCAGTCTTTATTGTAGTAAATATGCAAACGGTAGATATTCCGTCAGTAAATTCGATAACCCAGACGGCAATATTCGTTTCGTGCCGATAAGTCACACTTGGGAAAACGGCAAATGCAAATATTGCGGCGCCAGCGCAAGTCAATATCAACGCGCCGATGATCTGGAAACGCATGCTTATGAATTTATACATACTAACAACCCAAAGGAGATATTTGGAATGAAATTTGATATTATTATTGGTAATCCGCCATATCAAATGAATGACGGCGGCGGAACAGGGGATAGCGCTAAGCCTATATATAATCTATTTATTAACAATTCGCTTTTGTTAGCACCAGATTATTTTGCTATGATTGTCCCGTCCAGATGGATGAAGGGTGGAAAAGGATTGGAGAAGTTTCGTCAGGAAATGATGCGGAACACGAATATTAAAGCCATTGTCGATTACGAAGATGCTAGTGAATGTTTCCCTGGCGTACATATTGATGGTGGGGTCTGCTATTTCCTTATCGACGGGCGTTATGACGGCAAGTGTAATTTCACTCATATAGGTAAGGATGGCTATACCGATGTTTCGAATCGATACCTAGAGAATAATATTTCGCCGACTATTATTAGGGACTCTAGGCAAATATCTATTATCCAAAAAGCTAAGGATGCCAAGACATTTGATTATATTGTGTCTGCACAAAAACCGTATGGTTTTCGCGCAGACTTTTATAATCATCCGGAAAACTATCCTGGCATCGTTAAACGCGAGAAAAAAGACTCCGAATATGCTATTGCCGTTTATGGAGTAAAAGGCGTAAAAGGCGGAGCTAAGCGTACCATTAATTATATAAAAGAATGCGATGTGGCAAAAAATAGAAAGTCTATACATACGTATAAGCTTTTCTTTTCCAAGGCATATATGGCGACTGCGACCGTTCCGCCAGAAATAATCATTGGCGAACCGGGAGAGATATGCACGGAAACGTTTTTGCAAATTGGGAATTTTAGTACTGAATCAGAAGCTAAAAACGCTCTCAGCTATATAAAAACAAAGTTTTTTAGGGCTTTGCTATTCTTTAATCGGCATTCATTAAATATCTCTCAGGAATCATTCGTTTTAATACCGCTTCAAGATTTTTCAAAGCCGTGGACCGACGAAGAGCTCTATAAAAAATACAATCTCTCCGAAGAAGAAATAAAGTTTATAGAAGAAAATATTGCTCCAATGGAGGATAAATAATGTCCAAGCAAATCATCGACAACGAACGCCCAGACATTAAACCTACTATTTATGTATACGATACGCCTGGTGTTAATGATGAATATCTCAAGATTGGCTATACAAGTAAAGGCAGCGATGGAGTAAAACAACGAATCTGGAATCAAAGTCATACCGTAGGTATGGCTAATAAAACCAGAATTCTTTATCAATGTTCCGCCGTCAAAGATAATGGTGTTTCGTTTAGGGATACCGACGTACACCGTATTTTACGAAGATTAGGTAAACGACAATTAGATGAAGGTCAAGACAAAAACGAATGGTTCGAGTGTACTCTCGGAGATGTTAAAGCCGCAATCGGGGAACTTGTCACGGGCAAAACAATTTCACTGGAGCGTAACCAAACTTTTCGCCCGCGCCCAGAACAGGAACGCGCCATCGCAAAAACGATTCAGTATTATCAATCCGCAAAAGAACAAGACCCAACCACGAAGCCGAAGTTTCTTTGGAATGCAAAGATGCGTTTTGGCAAAACCTTTGCTAGTTATGAATTAGCGAAGAAAATGGACATGAAGCGCATTCTAATCCTTACGTTTAAGCCGGCCGTCGAATCCGCCTGGCAAGAAGATTTAGAATCGCATGTAGATTTTACTGGTTGGGAATTTATTTCCGTTAAAAAGGCTGATTCGCTCAATATGAAAATCGACCAAATGTATGAGCGAACCTTTAAGGGTAAACCTATCGTAGTTTTTGGCTCTTTTCAGGATTTTCTTGGCACTACGCCAAATGGTGGCATTAAGCCGAAACATAAATTTATCAATAGTGAAGATTGGGATTTAGTTATCTTCGATGAATATCACTTTGGCGCCTGGCGTGATAATGCTAAGAAGTTATTTGCTAAACAAGACGAAGAATCAGAAGATGCTACAGATTTCGATGCGGAAAAATATTCCGAATATGAAGCTGGCAATGCTATCAACGAATCTTTCCTCCAAATCGAAACCAAACATTATTTATTCCTTTCCGGTACACCATTCCGCGCTATTAATAGTGGCGAATTCATTGAAGAGCAAATCTTCAACTGGACATATTCCGACGAGCAATACGAAAAAGAGAATTGGGGAAAGAACAATGACCGCAGCCTCTTCGATGCGACCCCTCCAGCTCCAAATCCATATTCTTCCTTGCCGCAAATGTGTATGCTTACATATAAACTTCCGGAAGAAATTCGCAAAGTTGCAGAGCAGGGCGAATTTAATGAGTTCGATTTAAATGTTTTCTTCTCGGCAAAGTCCGAAACCAAAAAGCCAGAAGATGCGCAATTTATCTATAAAGACGAAGTTCAAAAATGGCTTAATTTGATTCGCGGTAATTACGATGTAGTTAGCGATTTAAAGCAGGGCGACAAAAAGCCGCCAATGCCATACTCGCATGGCCCGCTTTTGCGCACGCTGAACCATACATTATGGTTCTTGCCGAACGTAAATAGCTGCTATGCCATGGCTAATTTACTAGCCGAACCTCAGAATACTTTTTACCATGATTATAAAATCAATGTTTGTGCTGGCACGAAGGCCGGCATTGGTTTGGCTGCGCTTGCTCCAGTTCAAGCGTCTATGCATGATCCGCTCAATTCTAAAACCATTACATTGTCGTGCGGTAAACTGACGACTGGCGTTACGGTAAAACCTTGGACTGGCGTATTTATGCTTCGCAACCTCAAGTCACCAGAAACTTATTTCCAGACTGCTTTCCGCGTTCAGTCACCATGGACTATGAAAGATGACGAAGGGCGTGATGTAATAATGAAAGAAGTCTGCTACGTCTTCGACTTTGCGCTTGATCGTGCTTTGCGCCAGATTTCGGAGTATTCTTGCAAACTAAATGTTGACGAACCGAATCCAGAAAAGAAGGTTGGCGAATTTATTCACTTCTTGCCAGTGCTTGCTTATGACGGTAGCGCCATGAAGCAGATCTCTGCGGGTGAAATTCTTGATATGGCCATGTCTGGTACTTCGGCTACGCTTCTTGCTCGCCGTTGGGAATCCGCATTGCTTGTCAATGTAGATAATGATACTCTTCGTCGTATTATTTCCGACCCACGTGCTTACGAGGCCATTATGAGTATCGAAGGCTTTCGCGCGCTTGGCGATAATTCAATTGAGACTGTAATTAATAAATCGGAGTCTATCAAAAAGGCGAAGGCTGAGAACGTTGAAAAAACGCCTGCCGAGAAAAAAATTCTCGATGAAGAAGAAAAGAAAAATAAATCTCTTCGCAAACAAATTCAGGAAAAGCTCATCAAGTTCGCAACGCGCATTCCGATCTTTATGTATCTTACGGATTATCGCGAACGCACTTTGAAGGAAATTATTACCGAGCTTGAGCCGGAATTGTTTAAGAAAGTTACCGGCATCAATGTTTCTGATTTCGAGCTGCTTTGTCAAATTGGAGTATTCAATGCGCCACTTATGAACGAGGCGGTATATAACTTTAAACGCTACGAGGATTCAAGTCTCAGCTATACGGGTATTAATTTACATACAGAAGAAACGCAAATTGGTGGCTTTGATGAAACGATTACGCGCCAGGAATTCTACAATCGTCCTGAAACAAATATTAATATTGCAGACGCGCTACCTACGACCGAGGTGAATGGTGGCACGGAAAAGGTTGCCGAGACGGTTAAAACTACTTCAAAAATAAATGATATTGCCAATCCAAATCCAGAGACTGGTGCTATAGATATAACAATCGGAACGAGAGTTGCTCACCCGATTTTTGGCGAGGGGGCGGTTACCTCGCTCGACGAGGAAAAAGGTCGCATCTGGGTAGACTTCCGTGCCGGGCATAAAATGTTCAATTATCCAGACGCATTTGAGCAGGGGTACTTAAACTTGTAGGAGCAAAAATGCCCACCGAAGAATATTGCAAGTTTGTAATGAAACAGCCTCCGAACAACTTAGGTGGGCGCAATAACTACATCTACGAGACAAAAAACCTCCGCAGTTTTCTCTCCCTTTCCGAATTACGTGAAGCTCTCGTTGCCTTAGCGCAGAATCATTACTTGTCATATCAATATATTATGAATAATTTTGGCGCCAATGATCATGACGCGCTACAGGAAGTATTTAATGCAGAATCAAAAGGTATTTTTCAAAAATCTAATCCTAACGATGTCACGGCTAAATTGTTTTGGCATCTAAATCCGAATCTTACCGAGAAAAATCTCCACGACTATATTTATCCTAAAATTGCCAAAAATCAGAAACCGAAAGTCCAGAAGTATTCCGAAGCCATTCGCCCTGTCAAACATTTCTCGCCAAAAACGCACCGCAAAACATATAATCCCGACCCTCGCGGAGAAAGCAACCGAATTGCCAACGAACGCGAGCGTAGACGCTATGATTCTATCGTAGGCGACGTGTCGCCCGATCGCAAGCCAGACGCCGACAGCTATCATTGGAGCGATAAAACATCTAAGCAATTCAATCACAAACTGCGTTCTGGCGAAATTAAGCCCGACAACGATTAACACTGACCATCTTTTGTATTTAATCCCTATATGCCTTAAAATATACCTAATATGCCAACGTTAAAACTGCGGCGCGAAAAAGCAAGCGAAGCTACGCCAAAAGTCGAAACCAAGAAAGTCGAAACCGAGCAGCGTGACCTTTATGACGAAAATCATAAGCTCACGAAGCAAAAAATCACTGTCGGCGACCCTATTCCAGAAGGCCGCTATGTGCAGGTGGTGATGGTTTTTATCCAAAATTCTAGTGGGCATTTTTTGATTCAAAAACGCGCCAAGTCTCGTAATGGCTTATATGCTACTACGGGTGGTCATCCCAAAGCAGGGCAAACTAGCCTGCAAGGCATGGTCGCGGAAATTCAAGAAGAGCTCGGCATCGAAGTTAATCCCAAAGATCTCGTATTATTTTATTCTGGCCGCTCCGACGAGGATCAATGCTTTTTTGACGATTACTATCTTCGGGCGGACATTCCGCTCTCCAAACTAAAATTCCAAAAAGAAGAAGTCCAATTTGCAACTTGGTTTATGCGCAATGAGATTAAAGGTCTTTTTAAGCGCGGAAGAATGATGCCCGATCACTACGAAGAATACTTACGCCTGCAAAACTGGCTCAAGGAACAAAACATTGCTCGCAAACTAATTCGCAAAGACCAAAAACGTGCCATTAAAAGCCGTCGAAAATACGAAAAAATTGAGCGCAAAATTGAAAAACTAGAACAAAAACTCGACAAAGACTAATTATTTTTGCTTGTGCTTTTCGTGCAATAGTAATCTCTGTTAAAATAAGTATTAACTAAGGAGAAAATTATGGCAGAAATAAAGGGTACAAAGACCGAGAAGAATCTCAACGCCGCTTTTGCGGGTGAGTCTCAGGCGCGCGTAAAATATCAGTTCTACGCTAGCAAGGCTAAAAAAGAAGGCTACGAGCAAATTGCCGAAATCTTCCAAGAGACTAGTGATAATGAGAAAGAGCACGCCAAAATCTGGTACAAACTTCTCCATGCGAACGCCGTTCCAGATACGGTCGAAAATCTCAAGGATGCAATTGCTGGCGAAGAGTATGAAGAAACCGAAATGTATGTCAAATTCGCCAAAGAAGCGCGCGAAGAAGGCTTCGAAGAAATTGCTAAATTATTCGAAGAAGTCGGCAAAATTGAAGCCAAGCACGAAGAGCGTTATCGTAAATTGCTTAAGAATGTTGAAGATGGCATGGTCTTCAAGGCTGACGGCGTAACGGTTTGGAAGTGCCGCAACTGTGGCTATATTCATATTGGCGACAGTGCCCCAGAAGAATGCCCAGTTTGCAAGCATCCACAGGCCTACTTCGAAATCCAGGCTCAGAATTATTAAAATGTTTCCGAAAATCTCCTATCGCACTCGGCGGATCATTGCCGTACTTCTAGCGGTAGGAGCTTTTTGTGTTTATATTTTTCTGAACCCAAACTCTTATGAATATGTCGCTCTACTCGACCCGTCAATACAAGAGCCGGACGAAATCGCACTCAAACCGGAGCAAACCATGGCCGACTCGACCAAGGCGAAAGACGTCCTAGAGAGTCTTGCTGTTCAAGAAAAAGACCATTCGCAAAAGTATTATCGCAAACTTTTCTATGATAGCTGGGGAATAGACGAGCACGGCTGCAGTATTCGTGAAGTTATTTTGCAACGCGATCTCAAGAATACCGTCCTAAAAGGTTGCAAAGTCCAAACCGGCACCCTAGAAGATCCTTATACCGGGACAATTATTGAATTCAAGCGCAGACAGGACACTTCGGAAGAGGTTCAAATCGATCACGTTGTCGCACTCAGTAATGCTTGGGCGACTGGCGCCTACAAGCTCGACGCCGATACGCGTTACGAGCTCAGTCAGGACCCGCTCAATCTTCTTGCCGTGGAGGGGCAAGCCAATCAAGACAAATCCGATGCGGCCGCTGATACTTGGCTTCCTTCAAATCAGGCATTTCAATGCCAATACGTTGCTCGGCAAATATCAATCAAGTATAAATATCATCTTTGGGTAACGCCCACCGAAAAATCCGCTATGCAAAAAGTGCTTGCACTATGCCCAGACGAAGCTACTGTAGGACTAGAAAATCCGTAACTTCGTAATTGTCGCCCGACACTTCGGCAGCTGCTAAAAATGCCGCGCCGCCACCATTTTGAGCCAAATAAAACTCCGCCGCAAAGCGCATCTTCTCGAGTTTCTTTTTATCTATCGCATCCAGGCCAGCGCCAGCGCGCCGGTATTTAACCTCCGTAAAGCATAACACGCCGTTAAACCTCGATACTACATCAATTTCGCAAAACTTATTCTTCCAGTTTCGCGCTACAATTTCATGCCCACTTTCGACTAAATAGTCACATACCGCCGTTTCGCCACGGTCGCCTTTCGTCTTAGTACTTTTCGAGCTTTTCTTTGCCGAGGAAATGTCCAGCATCTCCGCAATTGGTCGAAAGCTTTTGCGATGCTCAGGGCAGACACCGAGTTCCTCTAGCGCTTTGCGGTGTGCCGCCGTGCCGTAGCCAACGTGTTTTTCGAAGCCGTAGCCGGGATACTTTTCGGCCAACTTATACATATAATTATCACGCGCAACTTTTGCTACAATCGAGGCAGCCGACACCTCCGGTATTAATAAATCGGCTTTAGTTAGAACTTGCACATGAGAGGCTAGGGGAGTATCGCGTAGAAAATTAATCGTCCCATCAATAATGATTTCATGGAAGGGCACATGGATTTGCTTCACCGCCTCGCGACAAGCTTTGCAGAGTGCGGCCGTCATGCCGATTTTGTCTAATTCTGCCGCCGAAACCCAACCAAGACCAACTGCGGCCTTTTCTTGAATAATCGGCGCCAAGGCTTCGCGTTTCTTAGGCGTAAGCTTCTTGGAGTCGGTCAGGCCTTCGATTTGTGCATCACCCAAAACGCATGCGCCAACAACAAGAGGCCCCGCCCAGGGGCCTCTTCCTACTTCATCTATTCCTAAAATTGCCAATTTAGGCAGCTTCTGCCGTTTCGGCTTCTTTAGCTTCTTCGGCTGGAGCTTCCTCTGCGACCTCTTCCTCTGGAAGTGCATTTACCGCATGGCGATCAAAATCTTTTTGTGCCAAGCGCGCACTCTTGCCAGAACGTTCGCGGAGATAGCGCAAGTTATTACGGCGTACTTTACCGCGGCGGACAATCTCAACTTTTTCTACAAGCGGGCTGTGCATCAAGAAGCTCTTCTCAACGCCGACACCAGAGGTAACTTTGCGTACAACAATACGCTCGGTATGTGATTGTTTACGGTCAACACGAATTACCGTACCTTCAAAAACCTGAATACGGAACTTGTCACCTTCCTTGATCTTTTGGGACACACGGACGGTATCACCAGGACGGACGTCGACGACGGCCTTCTTCTTTTGGGCATCTCCCACCATCTTTAATAGTTCAAATGACATGATTTTACCTTTTATATTTAAAAACTTGTCTCATTTTAGCATATTTTTGCCAATTTGAAAAGGGGTATAAAGAGTAGATGGAGTGCTCCAGCAATTGCTCGCAAAATGCCGTCATTATCCTTAGGCTGGAACGCTGTAAAAAGCAACCAATCACTCCTCATGTCGTTTTTTACTAGATGACGCGCGCGACTTCTTCAATAGTTGTGTCTCCGCGTAGGGCAGCTAGAATGCCTTTCTGCTGTAGCGTCAACATGCCGCCTCGCTTTGCGGTCGCTTCAATGAGGTTTGTATCTGGCATCATTTCGCCACGAATAAACTTCTGAATTGGCTCATCCACAATCAGCTGTTCCATGACCGCCGTACGGCCACTATACCCAAACGGATGATCACGACTCGGCTTCGGTTTCCAAAGCGTGATATCGTCGAGATTGTAATCGGTCAATTCGACATTGTCAAGCGCCTGTTTGATGTAATTGACAGTCTGCACATCTGGCTTGTATGCTTCCTTATTTTCGTCAAGTTTGCGCAAAAGCCTCTGTGCAATCACTAGACGCACCGACGATGAGAATACTGGGTTAATGCCAATCATATCAATCATACGCGAGAAGGCCGCCGAAGAGGAATTGGCATGGAAGGACGAAAGCACCAAGTGACCCGTAATAGATGCTTGAATTGCGGTACGTGCTGTGTCTGAGTCGCGAATCTCACCAACCATTACTACGTCAGGGTCAAGACGTAATACGGAGCGTAAGCCTTCCGCAAACGAGCCACCTTCGCCGGTTGCAATCGGAATTTGTGAAATACCAGTTAAACCATACTCAATTGGGTCCTCAAGCGTAATAATCTTTCGCTCAGTAGTGTTCAATGCGTTAATGATAGAGTACAGAGTTGTAGATTTACCAGAACCTGTTGGACCTACCATTAATAGAAGTCCGCGTGGATGCGAAATGACGTCGTCGATTTCGGCGCGTTCTTCTGGGGTAATGCCGAGCAAATCGAGATTTAATAGGCTTTCGTCAAAGTTAAACAAACGAAGTACGGCGTCTTGCCCATACATCGTTGGCACCATCTCGACACGAATATTTAACAAATGAGTTGCGCCATCGCGCATGATATCTTTTTGCATGTGACCAGATTGCGGTCTCTTAGAAGCGGTTGAAACATTTGCACGCGAGCTCAATTCGCCCATGAAGATGCGATATCGATCGCGGTTAATTTCTGCAACTGGGTGCAAAATACCATCTACGCGCATACGAATGCGAATTGCGTGTCGCAAGTTCTCGATGTGAATATCTGATGCGCCTAGTTTGTCGGCCTGGTCGAGCAAATAGTCAAAAACCTTATCGGTCGCTACGCTATTAAGCGTTTGGGAAACCTGCTTAATCGTTTCGGAATCACCCTCGGAGGCAATCTCGATATCGTCGTAGTGAATTTCCTGAGGCGGATCATGGCGCAGCATAAAAATCTGGTAGGCTGAATTAGAAATCAAGTAAAATTCAATCCTCTGGCCCTCATCCTCGTATTGCTTTTGCATTTTTTCGATTACACTACGTGGAGTTTGGCTTGTGACCATAAATTGGTATGGCTTGCTACCTTCGCCGACCTGAAGAGGAATCATGAAATTGCTGTGCATTTCTTCTTTTGTTAGCACATTGCGCACCAAAGGTGACGTTTTCTCGAATTCGCGCGTATCTAGATAGAAAAGACCAAGGATCCCCGCACGACGTTCCGTTGCGGCTTCCTCGTTCTGCCTACGCTTGCTTTGAACCTCTTCCTCATTCATAATCTTATTGTAGCATGAAAAAGCTTATTGTTATCTTGTATAATATTCGATCCACGTATAATGTAGGTGCCATCTTGCGCACCTGTGACTGTTTGGGAGTCGGCCAAGCTATCTTTGCTGGATATACACCATTCTTAGATAAAGGGCTCCCGCACGAACAGGAAAAACTAAAAAAACAGATTCATAAAACCGCCCTTGGCGCCGAAGATACGGTTCAGTGGTCCCGCTCCGTAGACATCAAGGCAACGCTAGCTGAACTTCGCGCACAAGGCTATCGTATCGCCGCGCTAGAGCAGGGGGAGGGGTCGTATAATCTAGCTACTAATCAACCATTTGCTGAAGATATAGCTCTAATACTTGGCGAGGAAGTGCATGGCATTCCGGATGACATACTGCACGCTTGCGACCTTTTGCTAGAAATCCCGATGTGTGGCCGAAAAGAGTCCTTCAATGTATCTGTAGCTACCGGCATAGCGCTCTGGGAGCTTAGGAAAGCCGACCTGAGCGATACAAGAAAGTATCTACGTACGCAAAAATAATTCCGATTACTAAGATAATGCCGCGAATTCCCTCTATCCAGCTCGCTATATCTGCGGAAAGGGAATCGAAATCAAAAAGCGCCACCAGTGGCCCTGCTAAAAGAACAGTAAGCATAATTGCGAAAATAATCGATTCTACAGCCCGCATTATGCCAAAAAGTCCACTTTTGCCAGCACGAAAATATAATATCAATGGCACTAGAGCTACGAATAATACATAAAGGCCCGTATTAGCCATCTCGTTCGGGATGGCCGGCACCCACAAACTAATAGTATTCGCAAAATCGGCACCAAAATGCTCATATACCGCCAAGCCGACAATCATCGCCAAAAACGGAACGCCAACGTGATGACGGATGAGTAAAAAACAGAGAAGTAGCGTTGCGAGTACGACTGCTAAAATCATAAGCTATTTACTATTCTAGCACAAAAAGACCGAGGTTTTTGCGCCTCGGCCTTTTTAGATAATTACGCGCCTATGCGGTCTTTACGGATAGTGCGGGTTGCATTTCGTTCGACATATTCAATGATTTTGCCCGCCACGTTGCGACCGGTGACTTTCTCAATGCCAAATCCAGGCGAAGCATTCACTTCAAGAACTAGCGGTCCGCGTTCTGAGCGCATAATATCAACACCGGCAATACTTAGCCCCATCACTTTAGCTGCCTTTATGGCAACTTTCTCTTCTTCTGGTGTGAGCTTAATCGGGGTGCCACTCCCGCCTTTGTGCAGATTGGATCGGAAATCATCATCTAGACTTTGGCGCTTCATGCTTGCGACGACTTTTGCGCCGACAACGAAAGCACGAATATCTGTACCCGCTGATTCCTTGATAAATTCTTGCAGCAAGATATTGGTACCTTGTTCGTTTGTTAGATAGAAAGCTTGCAAAGTCGATTTAGCTGCCTTTTTGGTCTCCGCTAAGACTACGCCATTTCCATGTGTGCCACTCGCTAGCTTTATGATGACCGGAGCGCCACCCAGCTGGTCTAATAATTGATCAATATCACCCGAATCGCGTGATACGACGGTTTTTGGAATATCGATATTATATTTCGCCAGTAACTGCGTTGAGCGTAGCTTGTCGCGAGCGCGAGTGATTGCAAGTGACCTCGACAGACAATATTCACCCTGCATTTCCAACTGACGTACGATTGCTGTGCCGTATTTTGTCATATATGAGGCGATGCGCGGAATGATTGCATCATATTTTTTCAGAGGTTCACCTTTATAAAAAACTTGGTTGCTGCCTTGTTCGATTGAAATATAACAGTTCTTGTATTTAATTATTTCAACTTCGTGACTGCGTTTGTTCGCTTCTTCGACTAGGCGCTTAGTAGAGTAGTTGCCTGGTCCATTTGATAGAATCGCAATTCTCATTTTTTGCCCTCTCCGTTTAGATATTGTTCCATATAGAATTTATGGGGATCATCCCGCATTTCCTTGTTGATTGCTGGCTGTTTGTTCAACCTCTCTTTCATTGTCGTCTCTTTTTCTTCAACGTCAACAATAAAATTACCTAATAACGTCTCTCGACCAATCAAAATGGGATATTTAAGTTTCGACCGATCGCTTAATCCAAATGTAATACTTAGTTGCTTACCATTAATTGTTGCCGGAATTGTGGCTTTATACTTGAGGACCACATGCCCAGAAGCGCTCTTAACCTTTGCGACAGAATAATCATTCACGACTATCTCATCGCCAGTATAATATGGGGATCCTTGTCCAAAAAGCTTGAAATGTAATTTCCCATCTTTTTCGACAAAAATATCACTCGCCCAAATGGCTGATGTGTCAGCGCCAGTGTCGACCTTTGCTGGTACGTTTTCGGCTACTCCGGCAAGAGCAACGAATACATCTCGGCCGATTATCGCCTTCCGTGACGTCACGGGGTTCATATTCATGCACAAATTATATCATTTAAGGGCGAAAAAGTCAAAAAATATCCTAAGTTAACATCTCAAGTGCAACAAAAAGCATCGTATTCTTAGTTCCTGTAAAATAGATTCTGCAAACTAACCAATAAAACAGGAGAGAAAATACGATGCCTACCAAACATTATACACATTTAAGCCTAGCAGAGCGTA
>JAIKZA010000036.1 GCA_024682595.1 Candidatus Saccharimonadota bacterium
TATCAAAGAAGTTACCGAGCATGTCAAGGCCAATAAGCACGACTTTATGGCTAAGCGCGGTCTTATTCAAATGGTTGGTCAACGCAAGAAACTTCTCAAGTATCTTGAACGTACTGATTTCGAGGCTTATAAAGCTACCGTCGCGAAACTCGGTCTTCGCAAATAATAATCGCTATATAAATCCGACTCCTCAAAGGGGTCGGATTTTTATTGCGCATAAGATAGAAATGCAACAAGCAATTATTTTCAAACAAAAAACCCGGCCCGTGCACGAAGTGCTTAGGGGCCGGGAGACAGACTAGCAGATTTTAATTAGAGAATATTAAGACCGCCCAGTTCATCTGCGAATGCTGCTGAGAGCTCATTCATTATGGCTGCCGTAGTCATAGTGTACGGATCCGCTTCCTCGATGACGTGGCGCAGAGATTCTGCGAGCAGCTCAGTCGCAATGTCGAGCATGTGAGCTACCCAACGGTCCGGTTTCATGCCTCCGGCTTCCCGGTAGGCTCTATTGTCGATGTGAAATTCCATTGTCGTCTGCTGGCTACCATCGTTTCTGGCGAACAGCATTGCGACGTATCGGAGATCCGTGCGCTCGTCATCTGTCAGATTTTGCCATTTGCCGCACGGCCTGAGCACGGATGTCGTACCGCAGCATTTTTTTATTGGAACCCAATAGTTCTCAATGATAGTATTGCGGGTCAAATGCTTGTCGTCGGCGCTTGTCTGCGGGATAAGCCCCGGCATAACTAAACGACGAATCCATTTAACGTCCGTCTGGGCCGACTTAGGTACTTCCGCGCTGCACTCTGGATCGTAACTGTTGAAAGGGTAGAGTAAAAGGCGCACTCCGTCCTCCTCGTAAGCGATGCGCATGGTGGCAATATTATCGCCGCGCACTTTTTTCCATGCTTCAAGTATTTTACTTCGGTTTGGCTCAAAGCTACTCGCCGGCATGGTGATGTCGGTTCTGCTAGTCTTAAAGGTACCTTCCATTTTCCACCTCCATGTGGTGTGGCTGAATTAAATGCAACTATGTAATTTAATCACAAAAAACATTATTTGTCAATCTATGCTATAATAGATCAAGTATCAAATGTCGAGAAAATGATAGATACCCTTTAGCGGTAGTAGGCTACTACGGCAACGGATACTTATTATTTTCTCGAAGAAAGGAAATACAATGGAAATTATCAACCCCAGCGGAAAGAAGACTTTCAAGTTGGAAACTGATTTTTGTGGTCGCAAGCTAGGTCTAGAGGTTAACCGTGTCGGCTTCCGTACTACGTCATCGGTACTTGTTACTTATGGCGATACGGTCGTTCTTGGCTCTGTTGTAGTTGGAACTAAGCCGGTCGTGCAAGACTTCTTCCCATTATCGATTGATTATGAGGAAAAATATTATGCTTCTGGCAAAATTAGTAGCAGTAAATTCATTAAGCGCGAGGGGAAGCCTTCTGACAACGCCGTTCTGATTGGTCGCCTAATTGACCGTCCAATCCGTCCGTTGTTCCCGAAGGGTTATCGCCAAGAAGTCCAGGTTGTTACTACCGTACTTTCGATGGATCCAAATTTTCGCCCAGACGTCATTGCAATGATTGCTGCCTCGAGTGCTCTTATGCTTGCTGGTATTCCATTTGATGGTCCAATCGCTGGTCTGCGTATTGGTCGCGTCAATGGCGAATATAAAGCCTTCTTGACTCCAGAAGAGCGCGCAACTTCCGATCTTGACCTTGTTGTAGCTGGCAAAGAAACCGGCATTACGATGGTTGAAGCTGGCGCCAACGAAGTTCCAGAGGATGTTATTATTGGCGGTCTCGAATGGGGTCTCAAGATGATTCAGCCAGCAATTAAGCTTCAAAACGAGCTACGCGAAAAGGTTGGCGTTGAAGAAAAAGAATACACTCTCGTTCTACCAAGCGAAGAGGTCCAGGCTAAAGTCGATAAATGGATGGTTGGCAAGCTTGGCGACAACCTTCGCACTCAAAATACCGTCGAGCGCAACAATTTGATCGATGAAATCAAGTGGGAGATGCATGACGAATTCGCCAAAGAGATCACTGACGAAGAGGCTGGCGTGACCGACAAAATGTCTGACGAAGAGAAGATGACCACTAAGACCGAATATTACGATGAGCACTTCCGTGCTAATTACTCTGAAGCCTTTGAACTTGCCGTCAAGAAAGATGTTCGTAAACATATTATTGAAGATGGTATTCGTCCAGACGGTCGCAAACTAGATGAAGTCCGCCCATTGAGCTCACAAGTTGGCATTTTGCCGCGTACGCACGGTTCCAGTCTATTTACGCGTGGTGTAACTCAGGCTATGAATATTGTTACATTGGCACCTCTTAGCTATGCCCAGTTAGTTGATACAATGGAAGTTACTGATGGCACCCGCCGTTATATGCATCACTATAATGCGCCTAGCTACACGGTCGGCGAAGTTGGCCGCATCGGTAGTCCGGGTCGTCGCGAGATTGGTCACGGTTATCTCGCTGAGCGCGCTCTTATGCCAGTCTTGCCAAGTGAAGAAGAATTCCCATATGCTATCCGCAGCGTGACCGAGATTATGTCTCAAAATGGTTCAACCTCTATGGCTGCTACTTGTAGCTCATGTCTCGCTTTGATGGATGCTGGCGTTCCGCTTAAGCGCCCAGTCGCCGGTGTCGCAATGGGTCTCATGATGGATGGCGATAAGCCGTATGTCTTAACCGATTTGATGGATGCTGAAGATTTCGCTGGCGATATGGATTTCAAGGTTACTGGTACTACTGAAGGTATTACGGCTCTCCAGATGGATATGAAGGTTCATGGCCTTCCAGTTAGCGTTCTTTCGGAAGCTATCAAGAAAGCGCATGATGGTCGTATGTTCATTATGAAACATATGCTTTCAGTACTCAACGGACCACGCGATCATCTCAGCCCATATGCTCCACGCATCGAAAAACTCATGGTTAATCCAGACAAGATCGGCACAATTATTGGTAAAGGCGGCGAGACTATTAATAAGATTACGACCGAAACGGGTGCTGAGATTAACATTGAGGAGAATGGTTTAGTTACCGTAGCCGCTGCGGACACGGAAAAGATTGAAAAAGCCCTAAATTGGATTAAATCACTCGTCGAGGAACCGGAACCGGGCAAGATTTATAAAGGCAAAGTCGTCTCAATTAAAGATTTTGGTGCTTTTGTGAATATTCTTCCAGGCATCGATGGTATGCTACACATTTCGCAGATTAGCGATAAGCGACTTGCTAAAGTTACTGATGCCTTGCAGGTTGGCGACGAAATCAATGTTCGCCTTGATGCAATTGACGACAAAGGTCGCCTCAGTCTGTCTATGAAGGGCGTAGACCAAAAATCCTAATATATGCATATGACTCAAAAAATATCCAGCACCAGCTGGATATTTTTGGTATATAATAATAGCATAATTAATATGGAGTAAATATGGCAGAAATATCTAATCAGCCGGTTGTGGAGCCGGTAAATATGCCTACTATTAAACTGGAGCGCAAAAGCTTGTCGGCCGTAAATGCCTGGGCTATTGCGTTGTCGCTATTCCTCGGATATAGCGCAATCTTTTCCGCTATCGCGGGCTTTACGAAGAAATGGGCCTTTTCGATTCCGTTCTTTGGCCGCTTCATGGGAAGCAATGCTGCGGTGCCGACATTGTTGCTAACGGTACTATTTGCGGTAGCATTTGGTATATTTGGCCTGGTCACCATTGGCAAAGTTACTGATGCGGAAGCGATGAAGAAATCCTGGAGCAATATTTCCAAACTATTTTTGGGATTTGTCATAGTGTATGCCGTCGATATGATAGGAATTGCGCTTTACTCATTGATGTCGCTTGGGCGCGGCAAAAGCTTTGATCAAGGCGAACTATGGCTTAATAGCTTCTTGCCAACGCTTATTAGTGCTATTGGCGCATGCGCGATGTGGTTCATCGGTAAGCAAATCGCTGCCGGTAAAACCTCCATCTTGCGCATTGTTAGCATTGCAGCAGCCGGCATTGCAATAATTGCGTTTATTCTCGTATTCGTGCAATTACTCGTTAAGTTTTACGGTAAAAGCAGCAAGTATGACTATGACGATTACGACGACTATGACTATAGCAAAGTTTTAGACCTCTTTAAGTAGAATATAAAACAGCCTTTTGATAGGGAGAAAGCTTATGCTTTCCCCCTATTTTTTATGATATAATATCCACATATGGCAACAAAAAAACGCGGAAGAAGGAAAAAGACACAAGAAGTTACTAGCTCGCACGAACTACCCGGAGGTTTTTGGCGCCAAATAATGGCCTTATTGATGATCTGCGTGGCGATCGTATTTGTAGTTACGTGGATGGGGAAGGGCGGCGTTGTTCTTCAGAATGTTAATGATGTGTTTCTGAAAATCTTTGGATATACCACCTACTTATTCCCATTTTTGCTAACCTATCTAGCTGTCATGATTTTTCGCGCACAGAATAATCGCCTCGATGCAAGCGTTTGGGTTGCCTCGACTTTAATGATCTTCTGGTTTTGCGGGATTTTTGGTGTGCCTAGCTACGGCAAAGAGCCTCCCACCGGTGGCGTCATTGGCGATGGTTTAAATAGCGTTGCCGTCAAAACGCTCGGCAATGGTGTTGCGATTTTTGCTTATGTGGTACTGATATTAATTACCGCATTATTCATGTATGCGGAGACTCCTGCTGCTTTATTCCGTAAAATCAGCTCTATTTTCAGGACTAGCAAGAACGAGGAGGATGCCAAAAACGCAAAAGTTATGCGACGCGCTACGGTCGGTCGTAATATTGACGACGACGATGACGGTCTGAAGAATTTTAAGGTTAACTCAAATGTCGAAATTGCCAACCACAAGAAAGAAAAACATGGCCTCCTTGCGAAGAAATCTACTAGCGAAGAAAAGCCGGCAGTCGTCGACGAGCCGACTACTCTATTAGCGGTCAATGACCCGAACTGGGAAATGCCGCCCATGGATCTTCTTAGCAAAAAACGCTCTCCTGCCGATCCTGGCGACACCCACAGCAATGCTGCCATTATCAAAGACACGCTCGAGCAATTCGGAATTAATGTTGAGGTAGAAGGCGCTAATGTTGGCCCTCGCATTACGCAATATACGCTTCGTCCGCCCGCAGGGGTGAAGGTTAGTAAAATTGCCACCTTAGATCGCGATTTAGCCTTAAATCTAGCAAAGGATAAAATCCGCATCGAAGCTCCAATTCCCGGAACTCGCACGGTTGGCATCGAAATTCCAAACAATAAAGCTGCTAGTGTTGGTTTACATGAATTGCTGAAGTCTAATGAGTGGCACAAGATTATTGCCGACAAACCGCTCGCGTTTGCGGTCGGCAAAGATATTTCTGGCCGTCCAATTATGGGCAACTTGGCTAAAATGCCACATCTATTAATTGCCGGTACAACTGGTTCTGGTAAGTCCGTCATGACAAATACCTTGATTACGTCTATGCTTTATCACAATTCCCCAGCGGATTTGCGGTTAATTATCATAGACCCAAAACAGGTAGAAATGGCTGCTTATGACGCAATTCCGCATCTATTGGCACCAGTGATAACTAACGTTTCCGAAGCTCTCAGCGCTATGCAGTGGGCAGTCAAAGAAATGGAGTCGCGCTATACGACCATGAAGGATGTGCGCGTAAAGAATATTGTCGACTATAATGAAAAAATGGCAAAAGAGGGAACCCCGGTTGCCATTACGGATGAAGATGGGAACGAGCAGAAGCACGACAATGGCAAAATGCCATATATTGTCGTGATAGTGGACGAGATGGCGGATCTCATGATGATGGCGGGGAAAGAACTTGAAACTTTGATCGTACGTATCGCCCAAAAAGGCCGCGCTGCTGGCATTCATCTTGTTCTTGCTACTCAGCGTCCAGAAGTTAAAGTCGTTACCGGTTTAATAAAAGCTAATATCCCGGGACGTATCGCCTTTGCAGTGAACAACAATACCGACTCGCGCGTTATGCTCGACATGGGCGGTGCCGAAAAACTACTCGGCTCAGGCGACATGCTCTTTCTTACTACTGAGATGATGGGAAAGCCGCTACGCGTTCAGGGTGCGTTCTTAAGTGACCCAGAGATAGCCAAGGTCACCGATTTCTTGCGTCAACAAGCACCCGCTAACTACAATAATGAAGTTACCTCTCAGACCGTTGTTCTGGGCGGTAAAGGAGCGGCTAGCGTTGGTGTTGATATGGGCGGCGGCGGTGGCGACATTAAGCGTCAAGCTGTAGAAGTTGCGCTTCGTGAAGGAAAAATCTCAACATCACTTTTGCAACGTCGTTTACGTATTGGCTATGGTCGTGCGGCAGCAATTATCGACGAACTTTCTGACCTAGGTATAGTAGGCGAGTCGGCAAGTGGCAATAAGGGCCGTGAGCTACTTATCTCCTCGGTCGAAGAGTACGATAGTCTAGCATAAGCACTAGCAGACAATAAAAAACTCTTTTGTAAAGTATTAAATCTATGATAGGATAATAATTATGAAGCTAAGTCAATCATTTACTAAAACCACGAAAAACGCACCGGCCGACGAAGTTAGCCGAAGTGCGAAATACCTTTTGCGTGCCGGATATATCTATAAAGAAATGGCCGGAGTTTATGATTACTTACCTCTCGGCATGCGCGCTTTGGATAAAATTGTTCAGGTTATTCGCGAAGAAATTAACGCGATTGGCGGCGAAGAGCTTCGTATGACTAGCTTGCAGCCAAAGGATGCCTGGGTAGCGAGCGGACGTTGGGATGATAAAGTTTTAGATGTTTGGTTTAAGACGAAACTGAACGCTGGCGGCGAACTCGGCCTTGCTACGACACATGAAGAGGCGCTAACGCATTTAATGAAAACATTTATCTCTAGCTATAAGGATCTCCCCATTTATGCGTATCAGTTCCAGACTAAGTTCCGTAATGAGTTACGCGCCAAGTCAGGCATCATGCGTACGCGAGAATTCTTAATGAAAGATCTATATAGCTTTAGTAAAAACCGCGAACAGCACGACTTATTTTACGAAAAAGTGTCAAAAACGTATCTTAAAATCTTCGACCGTTTAGGTATTGGCGACAGTACATTCCGTACCTTTGCGTCTGGCGGGTCGTTTAGTAAATTCAGCGACGAATTCCAAACCTTGTGTGACGCTGGCGAGGATATAATTTATCTCGACCGCGAGAAGAGAATTGCGGTCAACGAAGAGGTTTATACTGACGAAACACTAAAGGATCTCGGCCTCGACAAAAAGAACCTTGAAAAATGCAAAGCGGCGGAAGTGGGAAATATCTTTACCCTTGGCTATAAATATTCAGACGCTCTAGATCTTTGTTTTAATGACGAAGATGGCAAACGGCAAAAAGTCTTTATGGGTAGTTACGGGATAGGACCGAGTCGCGTGATGGGCGTAATTGCCGAAAAGCTCAGTGACGATAAAGGACTAATCTGGCCGGAGGAAATCGCTCCGTACAAGTATTATCTTATTGGTATTGGCGAAGAGGGCATAAAAAAGGCCGCAGAGCTACACGATATGGCTCCAGAGGATGTTTTGCTAGATGACCGCGAAAACGCACGTACAGGCGAGAAATTCGCCGATGCGGAACTAATGGGAATCCCAGTTCGTGCGGTCGTTAGCGATAAAACTTTAGCAGACGGAAAAGTCGAAATAAAAGAACGTAAAACTGGCGAAACAAAACTCTTGACCTTAGACGAGTTTACTAGTAAACTTTCTTAGAAATTAACACGAATTCCCGATTATGTTTAAAGGGGAAGGAGGGCATATGGCTAAGACAGTTAGTATTACAGCAGAAGGTCGTAAAGATTTAGAAAAAGAACTAGAACAACTTATCGCGCGTCGTCCAGAAATCGCCGAAAAAATTGCTCTCGCTCGTTCGTATGGCGACCTTAGCGAAAACGAAGACTACAGCGCTGCTCGCGGAGAGCAAAAAGTAGTCGAAGGGCGCATTTTAGAAATTCAAGACATCTTGCTTCATGCAAAGATTATTAAAAGTGGCAGTAAGCAAAAAGTTACTATGGGTAGCATAGTTTCTCTCGAGTCGGCTGGCAAGGCTAGCCAATACACGCTTGTCGGAGCCGTAGAGGCGAATCCGCTCGAAGGAAAGATTAGCGACGAGTCGCCTATCGGAAAAGCCATTCTTGGTAAAAAGGTTGGTGAAGAAGCGGTTTTGCCAAACGGTAAAGTTTTCAAAGTTACCGCAATTAACTAAAGAATTTCTTTAAAACGCGTCGATTTATCAATAAACGGCGCGTTTTTATATGCGCGAATTAACATTAAGAGGAAATATATGACAACGAAACAAAATAGCAAGCAGCGCGCGTCGGTTGCGAAGCGCACGCTGCACTACTATTGGCAATGTTCCAAAAAGTATAAATGGTACGCAATTGGTGCGATTATTACAACGCCTATTGTTGTACTTATTCGCACATCATTAATACAGCTCATATTCGCAAATATGATTGACACGATTTCGGCTGGGCTTCCGAGTGATCAATTTGTGCCAGTACTGTTGCCGCAAGGCTTAGTGCTAATTGGCCTTTATTTGGGCGGTAGTGCTATTCTTGGCTGGCTTCGCGTATATTGGACCTGGAAATTCGAATTAAAGGTACTTTATGATCTCGGTACACTTTGTTTTAATGCGATTAGTTCGCAGTCGATGCGCTTCCATAGCGACCGTTTTTCTGGCTCATTGGTGTCGCAAACGAACAAGTTTATCGGTTCTTTTGAGCGTTTCTTCGATCTCTTGGTCTTCGAAATCCTCTATTTCGTATCGATGCTAGTGTCGGTTATCATCGTGCTCGCTCCGCGCGTACCACTCTTCGTTGTAGGTTTATTAGTCTTTATCGGAATATATGTTGCGTGGTCCGCTCTAACTTTTGGTCGCATTTCGCACTTAAGCAAAGAACAGGCGGAGGCGGAAAGCAGGCAGACGGGACAGTTAGCCGATTCAATCTCAAATATCTTATCGGTTAAATCGTATGGTCGCGAATCGCATGAACGTCGCCGCTATGCCAATTTTAATCGCGCTAGCTATAACGCAGGTATTGCGCAGATGAGTGCAACAATGAAACGCGATCTGATGTTTAACTTTGTTAACATCGGCATCATCGCAATTCTGGTTGTCTTTATGGTAATCGGCGTTCCGGTCTTTGGCTTATCGATTTCTACGCTTATCCTCATCGTGACTTACTCCATGAACATAATTGGCGAGCTGTGGGATATTAATGGTATCTTTAAGCATATTAACCGCGTTTTTGGCGATGCTTACGAGATGACAAAGATACTCGACACGGAAGACCTTGTCCAAGATGCTATTGATGCAAAGCAATTGACTCCAAACAAGGGTAGTATTGAGTTTAAGGACATTACCTTTAAGCACGCCGATGCTAAGAATCCTATATTCGAGAATTTCTCATTGAATGTGCGGCCTGGCGAGCGCATTGGCTTGGTTGGCATTTCCGGTTCAGGCAAGACTACTCTTACGAAATTACTACTACGCTTCGCAGATGTTCAGAAAGGTGAGATTTTAATCGACAACCAGAACGTAAGCGAGGTTCAACAAGTAAGCCTACGCGAAGCAATTGCATATGTGCCACAAGAGACCGCGCTATTTCATCGTAGTATTGCAGACAATATAGCATACGCTCGCCCAGACGCTTCGCGAGAGGAAATAGTGCGTGCAGCTAAATTAGCAAATGCGCACGATTTCATAAAAGATTTGCCGGACGGCTATGACACTCTTGTCGGCGAGCGCGGCATAAAGCTATCGGGCGGCCAACGTCAGCGCGTTGCGATTGCGCGAGCTATCTTGAAGGATGCCCCAATTCTTGTCCTCGACGAAGCCTCATCTGCGCTCGACTCTGAATCGGAAGCACTAATTCAAGACGCGTTAGTCAAGCTAATGAAAGGGCGTACGAGTATAGTTGTAGCACATCGCCTTTCTACGATTGCAAGTCTAGATCGTATTATCGTGCTCGAAAATGGAAAAATAATAGAGCAGGGTACACATCAGCAGCTATTAAAGCAAAATGGTGCATACCAACACTTATGGTCGCGCCAATCTGGTGCCTTTTTGGACAATAAAGACTAAACGAATGGAGGGCGATGAAAAGAAAAGCTATCTTACTCGTCGCCCCCCCTATTTGACAGTATCGAGCATGCAAATATCGTAAAACGCATGCTGTAATCTCGACTAATCAGTAAAATGATGTTATGATATGAGTTATGGCAACTCTTAAAGATTTTCGCGATGAAAGAATTCGCAAACTAAATGAACTCCGAGCGGAGGGTATTGATCCGTATCCAGCACATTCCAACCGTAATACTAAAATCGGAGATATTCTTAAGAGTTACGATAAGTATGCCGACAAGGACGTTTGTGTTGCCGGCCGAATTGTGAGCATACGTAGTTTTGGTAAATTGGCTTTTGTAGTCATCGCTGATGATTCTGGTCAAATCCAAATCTTTCTGAAAGACGCGGCCGCCAAATTTACGAAAAAACTTGATACGGGCGATTTTTTAGAGGCAACTGGAAAAGTTGGTCGCACTAAAACTGATGAGATTTCTGTATTCTGCGATATGCCACGGATTCTAACGAAAGCATTGCGACCTCTTCCTGGACGTGATGGCTTTACGAATAAGGAAGAGCGCTTACGTCGTCGCTATGTCGATATGGCAGTAAACCCAGAAGTTCGCGAACGTTTTATTCGCCGTTCCAAATTCTGGACTGCGACCCGTCAGTTTTTGAACGATCACGGTTTTGTCGAAATAAATATCCCAGTGCTCGAAGTTACTACAGGTGGTGCCGATGCGAACCCATTCGTGACTCATATGGATGCGCTCAATCAGGACTTCTATCTTCGTATTTCGCATGAGCTCCCTCTCAAACGCCTAATCGGCGGTGGCTATGAGCGCGTTTACGATATTGGGCCGCGTTTTCGTAATGAAGGCATGGATGAAGAGCATCTTCCAGAACATGTTGCGATGGAATCATATGCAGCATATCAAGATTACGAAGATGGCATGGCTCTCTACGAAGAAATGATTAAATATGTCTGCAAAGAAACTTGGGGTACACTTCAATTCGAGCATGAAGGTATGAAAGTGGATCTCGATTGCGAGTGGCCAAAGATTACTTTTGCCGACATAATCAAAGATAATTTCGATATTGACGTATTTAATCCAGATATTAAGAAGATACATGAGATTTTGCGCAAGAATGGCGTTAAATTTGACGAAAAAGCCGAAGCTTCGCGTCTGCTTGATTATCTATGGAAGATTATTCGTAAAAAATCTGCTGGGCCATTCTGGTTAATTCATGAGCCCGTTGAATTGTCGCCGCTAGCAAAGAAGCATGCGGAAGATCCACGCGTTACTGAACGTTTTCATCCCGTTATTTTCGGCACAGAAATGGGCAACGGATTCTCGGAGCTAAATGATCCGATCGACCAGCTAGAGCGCTTCCAGCGCCAGCAGGCTATGCGCGATGCGGGAGATGACGAGGCGCAAATGCTCGATATGGACTTCGTAGAGATGCTTGAGTATGGTATGCCGCCAACTTGTGGTTGGGGCAACTCCGAACGCAACTTCTGGCTCTTCGAGGGCGTGTCGGCTCGCGAAGGTGTACCGTTCCCGCCAATGCGTCGCGATGAATAATATTACGTTCATGCTTTCTCGAAATAAACGATAATTATACATTAATTGTATGAATTATCAGGAATGTAATTTTAACGAAAAATTAATATCACCACTTTTACTCATTTCGGATCCGCCGGCTCGATTATGATATCGTGGGACTATTTCAGAGCCAGCTTTTGATGGTGGCGTGGTGGCAATAGTTGGCAGTCGCAGGGCTACTAAATATGGCGAACAAATAGCCTACAAACTAGCTTATGATTTAGCAAAGATGGGCATAATCGTAGTCAGCGGACTGGCGTACGGGATAGACGCTTGCGCTCATCGTGGCTGTCTTGACGCCGGCGGAGTGACGGTAGCGGTATTAGGCACTCCTATCAATCAAATATACCCTCGCAGTAATAGCAGTCTGGCGGAGCGAATTTTGGAAAAAGGAGCTATCATCTCCGAATACCCCGTCGGCCATGAAACGCGAGCTTATCATTTTTTGGAACGAAACCGAATAGTTACTGGCCTCGCGAAAGCCGTCGTGGTGGTAGAAGCGTCAGTGCGCTCTGGTACTATGACGACCGCTTCTTATGCTAACGAGCAGGGTAGAGAGCTCTATGTTGTTCCGGGCGATATTAATCGTCCAATGTCGCGAGGCTGCAATAATATGCTTCAATATGCGCATGCTTATGTTGACTTCGATAGCTTCATTAGAGATGTTTTTGGCATTAAGGTGCAGACATGTGCCATTGCGAAATTATCTACAGAACAGTCTGAAATGGTCAGATTAATTCGCGAAGGGTCTCGCGATGGTGAGGAGATTGCTCGTACTCTTGGCATGGACACTGCTAGCTTTAATCGTAATATGACCACCCTTGAATTAAAAGGCGTCGTTCGAGCCCTTGGCGCCAATCAATGGACGTTTATTTAATAAACTGTTTATGCTAATATAAGTATATAAGTCAAAAAGGGCATCAAAACAAATGGCAAATAAAGTAATGATCGTTGGTACCGGCAATGTAGGTATGAGCTTCGGCTATGCTTTGGTACATCAACGCACAAATGTGAACGAGCTTGTTCTCGTAGATATTAACGCGGAAGACGCTGAGGGCGAAGCAATTGACCTGCGCGACACTTTAGCGGTATCGCCAAGCTATCTAAAAATCCGAAGTGGCACATATGCCGATGCTGGCGACTGCGACATGGTCGTAATTACTGCGGGAGTTCCACAGAAGCCTGGCGAAACTCGTATGGACTTGTTGAAGAAAAACGCTGCAATTTTTAAGGATATGATTGGCCAAATTATGGCATCCGGCTTTGATGGCATTTTCTTGGTAGTTAGCAATCCTATGGATGTTCTCACGTATCTTACTTGGCGCTACTCTGGTCTTCCGGCCGAACGCGTAATCGGTTCCGGCACCGTGTTAGACTCTGCCCGCCTACGCTTCCGCCTTAGCCAGCGTCTGCACGTTCATCCAAAGAATATTCACGCTTATCAAGTTGGCGAACATGGTGATACTGAATTTGCGATCTGGAGCAGTGCAAACGTGGGCTGCCAGCCAATCATGGACCTACTAAGCAAAGAAGAGCTCAACGATATTGAAGATTATGCGCGTAAAGAGGCGTACACGATAATTGAAAAGAAGGGTGCTACCTATTATGGCATTGGCAGCTGTATGGCTTCGATTACGAATTGTATCCTAAACGATGAGCAGCGTATTTTGCCAGTCAGTAGCTATGATGAAATGAGTAATACTTATAACGGTTTTCCTGCAGTAGTGGGGCGTCAGGGTATAGTACGCCGCATTGGCATCAAGCTCGACCATGAAGAGCAGGAAAAGTTCAATAAGAGCATCAAGGCTCTTCAAGAAGCAATCAAAGAAGCTGAGAGCTAATATAGACTATAAAAACACCCTCATTGAGGGTGTTTTTTGTGTGTACTTGAAAATATTTACAAAAATTATATAATAACAATCGTATGGACTTATTTATTATTATTTTATTATTTATAATTCTTGCAGAAACTACCGCAATTGCGGTAAAAGAGTTTTCTAGCAAGAATGTGCGTATCGGTGGCGTGGAGAGGCGAAAGGTATTTGTTGATACATCAACCTTAATGGATGGACGTATTCTGTCTGTCGCAAAGGCAGGCTTTTTGGGGGATAATGTCTTAATCCCGCGCTCGGTAATCCGCGAATTACAACTATTAGCCGACGGTTCTGATGCCGAAAAACGTGCTCGTGCGCGCTTTGGTATGGATGTTGCGAATGAGCTTGAGCGCATAGAACTGTCGCACGTAGAAATATATGCCGACGAAGATAGCAGGGTTAAGGTTGACGAGCGGTTAATTGAACTAGCTAAAGAACACCATGGTATCATTTTGACCAATGATTTCAATTTGACTAAGGTTGCCGCTACGGAGAAAGTTGACGCGATCAATATTAACGACCTCGCACAAGGCCTACGTAGTGAATACTTACCTGGCGACAAACTTCGTGTCAAGATAATCAGCGCTGGTAGCAATGCGCATCAAGGGGTGGCATATCTACCAGACGGCACGATGGTTGTTGTCGATAATGCGGAACGCTATGCTGGCAAAAATCAGAGCATTGAAATTGAGTTTGTGCGCTATCTGCAGACTAATGCGGGCAAGATGATGTTTGCGAAAATTACGGAAGCGCAACCATCCAAGAAGGGGAAACAAAGCAAAAATCATTCGCTTGGTCGAAGATCAAAAACAGCCAAGAAATAGCAAAAAATCCCCCGATAAGGGGGATTTTTGTGTGCAAGGTTTTATTCCGCTGCGCCAGTTGCTGTTGTCGTATAGCCGGCTCGGTCTGTCACCTTGAAGCTGATGCTGGTCGGTTTCGTTGTCGTTATATATTCTGCAGTACCGCCAGAAGCTCCCATTCCGCCACTCTTGACGGTCTGGCCGTTCACGACGAGAGTGTAGCTTTCTAGTTCAAAGGTGCCAAAGTTCGCTGTTGCGGAGATGGTCCAGCTTGCCGACTCGTCGTCCTCGCTGCCAGAACTTGTTACGCTGATTGACGCCGTCGGGCGCTTGTCGTCACAACTGTGAACGTCATCGTTGGCGTTAGGGTTGTATTCACCTGCCGTAAAGCTTTCTTTCTTGGTCATCGGATCGATAATCTTTGTCACGCCAGCGTTTACCTTAGTCTCTGCCGGGGTACAGCTCGTAGCAAGTTTCTTACTTATGCGGTCAAAAGTTTTCTCGGTTGTGGATATTCCAGAACTCTTTTGAGTATACCAACTTGGCCAGTAGTCATATACGCCATTGATCGTTGTATGTTTAATGCCATTTGGAACCTCAAAGATCTGTCCTTTCTTCCATTTTCCGTCTTTTGCATATACTTCATTGTGAACTGGGCTAATGTAAGCCGAGCTAATTGCGAAACAAATATCGTGAGTATCGTTCCAGAGAGGCGAGCCGTCATGGTTACCGCTCCAAATCGCAGTTGCGAGAACTGGCGAGACTGTCATAATCCATGTATCCTTAGCGCGACCTTTACCGTTTTCTGAGGTTCCCGTCTTTGAGCCAAACACAACATCGTTCGAATTTGAACAGAAGCCACGATTGTATGCTAATGAACCGAAGGTGAAAGTGCGAGCATTGCAATCCGTAAGGATACTCATGGTCATATAAGCAACCTGATCATCGACAACGCGAGTGCCTTTTGTATCTTCCCATGCATCAATCACGTCGCCAGTCGAGTTTTTAATCTCGAGCCAGTAAGTTAAGTCCTTATAGACGCCTCCGCGGGCAAGGCTAGCATACGCATTGGCGTGCTCGACCGGTCGAACCGAACAGCCGCCACCGATTGCCATAGAGAGACCGGCAACTTCGCCATTCGCACAATAGGACTTGTCGCCCAAATCATGCGCCACCTTTAGACTATTGTCGATACCATTAATGTAAAGTGCTTTAATTGCGGCAATATTTAACGAGCCGGCGAGCGATTTACGAATGGTAATATTCCCATAAAATCTACCGTCATAATTCTTGACACTACAGTTACCATAAGTCCCTGCGCAGTAGATCGAGTTGATGTTTTCGTCGCGTAGAATTGTGCCAGGCGCATAGTTTACGCCGTTGCGCTTCATAAAGAGAGGTGTATAGTCGAGAATCGGTTTGATGGAAGATGCCGGTTCCAATAGCGAAGTCGTAGCGTTTACTTGCCCATAGCCTTGTTTATTCCAGTCAACGCTACCGACCATTGATATAACTTGGCCAGTCTCGACATCGACCGACACGAGAGCTGCATTATCCGCGCCGTTTATGGAGAAGACCTTTTGGCCGGCTTTTACGGCAGCTTCGCCAATCTTTTGTGCTCGATAATCCAAGGTGGTCTTTATTGAGAAGCCACCTTCGCGCATAATCTTAATGCCATATTTTTGCTCTAGCTGGGAGCGTACTTCAAGTACGAACCAAGGAGCCTTCATGCCTGCGTATTGATTCTGTTCAGGCTGAATTCTGTCGAGAATATCAATCTCTTTTGCCTTCTTTGCTTCTTCCTTAGAAATATAGCCCATATCAACCATTGCATTTAGTACCAAGTGTTGGCGGTTTATTAAGGCCTCGTTTCCGTCCGGATTATATGGGTTCAATACGCCAGGGTTGTTTGGAATAGCAGCAAGTAAAGCCGACTCTGCTAAATCCAAATCTTTTGCGCTCTTATTAAAATAGGTTTGCGCAGCGGATTCGACGCCATTACGGCGGCCACCATACGGAGACTCGTTTAGGTACAGAGTAATAATCTGCTCTTTGTCGTACATTTTCTCGACCTCGATGGCGAGAATCATCTCCTTAATCTTACGAGGAATGCCAGAGAAGGAACGGTCCTTAGCTTCGTCGGAGAAGTATACTTGCTTAATCAACTGCTGAGTAAGAGTGGAGCCACCCTGTACGCTACCGCGCTTTAATACGGTTACATATACGGCGCGAGCAATACCGCTGAGGTCGATGCCAGCGTGGTTGTAGAAATTCTTATCCTCAATCGCCACGGTCGCTTGGCGCATATAAGTAGAAATGTCACTACCGTCTACTACAAGGCGATAGTCGCCACTGCCGCGATCCTCCCATAACAACTCTCCGTTACGGTCGTAGTAGGTATTAACGGTATTTTGCACTCGGCTAGCCAACTCTTCTGGATCAATCTCGGATAAATCTTTCTTGAAGTAAAGGAAGAGGCCTCCAACGGCGATAATCATCAACAAAATACAGACGACAATAAATTTCAGAATACGAATCATCCCTTGTTTGGAGAAGATTGCTTTAAAAACACGATCCGGCCTCAATCTTGCAAAGAAGCGCAAAATCGGGTTCTTTGGTAACTTTGCTAATTCCTCAGCTTTTTTGCGAGCGCGCATGTCTTCTTTAACGCGACGCTTGTAAGCTAGGTTTGAATACAAGCTCATCCCGCTCTTCTTGGCCGATTTTTTGACCATATGTTTGCTTGAAGAGTTGGTGGCTTTTTTCTTATTACTCGCAGTTTTAAGTTTTGCCATTACTTCATTATACACTATGAATTCTATTTTGTGTTAAATCATAAGCATTTTACACCTCTTATAAAATAGAGTAAAATATAGAAATTATGAGCCGTTATGATCCACTGAAAATAGAAGAAAAATGGCAAAAGCGTTGGGAAAAAGAGAAACCTTTTGCCGCCAAAGATAACGATAATCGTCCAAAAATGTACCTTGCGGAGATGTTCCCGTATCCATCTGGGGCTGGTCTTCATGTTGGTCACGTCCGCAACTTCTCCATCGTCGATTGTCTAGCCCGCTTCTATGCGCAGCAGGAAATGAATGTCTTGCGCCCGTTTGGTTACGATACATTTGGCTTACCGGCAGAGAACTACGCCATTAAAACTGGTATTTCGCCACAAGAGGTTACAAAAACTAACATAGATAATTTCCGCAAACAGGCAAAGCGTCTTGGTTATGCGATTGATTGGTCGCGCGAGATTAATACGTCGGATCCGGAATACTACAAATGGACTCAGTGGTGCTTCCTTCAGCTCTTCAAAAAAGGTTTAGCATATCAGGCGGAAAGCTATCAGTGGTGGTGTCCGGTCGACCAAACCGTGCTTGCGAATGAGCAGGTAGAAAACGGTTGCTGCTGGCGCTGTGGCCACGAAGTCGAAAAGAAGAAGATGAAGCAGTGGTTCTTCAAGATTACTGCCTATGCTGACGAACTACTCGAGGAAATTGATGCGCTTGACTGGCCAGACAAAATCAAGACCATGCAGAAAAACTGGATTGGTCGTAGTGAAGGTGCGGAAATAACTTTTCATGTTGACGGCTCAAATGAGTCTATTACGGTATTTACGACGCGCCCAGACACGCTCTTTGGGGCTACTTTCTTAGTATTGGCACCAGAGCATCCGCTCATTCAAAAGATTGTTGCTACTAAAGAAAAAGCAAAAGTTGAAAAATATTGTGCAGACGCTATTAAGAAGTCTGAAATTGAACGCCAAGAGAACAAGAAGAAGACGGGTGTCTTTACTGGCGCTTATGCGATTAATCCAATCAATAACGAAAAACTTCCAATTTGGGTGGCGGATTATGTCCTTGCCGGCTATGGCGAGGGTGCCATTATGGCCGTGCCAGCGCATGATACTCGCGACTATGAGTTTGCTAAAAAATTCAATCTACCAATTCGTCAAGTTATCGAAGAAGTTACTGGCGAGGCTCACGAGGGTGCAAAGAAAAAGAGCTGGGGGACGGTTGCTGTCATTTACGATCCTAACACAAAGAAATACCTTGCATTAGATTGGAGTAAGACCGATGGCCGCGATTGGCACTTATTTGTAGGTGGCAGTGGTGAGAAGGGCGAGACCCCTGAGGAGTGTGCGCGTCGTGAAATTCGCGAAGAAACTGGTTATACCGACCTGGAATTAATCACGGAAACTCCGCGTATTCATCACAATTACTATGTCGCTAACCGCAAAGAGTACATCGAAAAGGATATTTATTGCTTCGCATTTAAGCTGAAGTCGGATAAGCGCGTCAAGCAACAGTTAGAAGCGGATGAAAAATTCGAAATTGAATGGCTCTCTGAAAAAGAAGTTCTCGCAAAAGTTAAAGACGAACTCCATGCGAAGACGTTCAGCTACTATAAGAATCCTTGCGCAATGGCGGAGGCTGGAATTCTCATCAATTCTGGCGAATATGATGGTCTCGAACATTCTATTGCCGGCGAGCGCATTGTTGCTTGGCTCGAAAAGAAAAAACTTGGCAAAACTAAAGTTACCTATCGCATGCGCGATTGGCTGATTTCGCGTCAACGCTATTGGGGCTGCCCAATCCCAATCGCTTACGATAAGCAGGGTAATCCTCATGCAATTCCAGAAGACCAGCTTCCGGTCATGCTGCCAAAAATCGATGATTATAAGCCAGACTCTTCTGGGCGCAGTGCTTTGGCAAAATCAAAAGAATTCATGGAAGTTACCATCAACGGCGAAAAAATGACGCGCGAGACCGACACGCTCGATGGCTACGCCTGTTCTAGCTGGTATCTCTGGCGCTATACCGATCCGCACAACAAAAAGAAAGCTTGGGATCCAAAGAAAGTTAATTTCTGGGCACCGACCGACATCTATTGCGGTGGTGACCATGCCGTGGCGCATTTGCTCTATGTGCGCTTCTGGTGCAAATTCTTTGCCGACGAAGGTTACTTAAACTTCCGCGAGCCAATCAAGAAGTTACTTTACAATGGTTATATCAACGCGCCGGATGGCAAAAAGATGTCCAAGTCTAAAGGTAATGTAATCGATCCGCTCGACGTAATAAATCAGGGCTATGGCGCCGACACTCTTCGTACCTACGAATTATTTATCGGCCCATACAATATGGATGCCGCCTGGAGCACCGAGGCAATTGGTGGCGTTTATCGTTTTCTAAACCGTTGTTGGACTTTGACTTTTGATAAAAAATATATCAAAGAAGACAAGAACCTCGCTTATCGTCACAAGACTATCAAGAAAGTCACCGAGGATATGCATCGCAACAATTTCAACACGGCGGTTGCGGCTTTAATGGAGTTTGTAAACGAACTGTATAAGAACGGCGCTAACAAGGAAGATCTCGTTGTACTTGCAAAACTGCTGAAGCCGTTTGCGCCACATCTCGCTTCGGAAATGCTCGAAGAGCTCAAGTCGGATGATATCTGGCCAAAATGGGATGAGAAACATCTTGTAGCTGATGAAGTTGAGATGGTTGTCCAGGTTAACGGTAAGCTTCGTGCGCGAATCATGGTTTCCGCTAAGGACGCAGAGGATAAAGAGAAGCTTGAGGAGTACGCCAAGGCCGATGAAAAAGTCAAATCTTTCACGGACGGCAAGGAAATTGTTAAGACAATCGTTATTCCAAAGACACATCTTGTAAATATTGTTATTAGATAATGTAACTGAAGAGTTTTTCAATTGCTCGGCAACTCGCTTGACTTTTTGTGCTAAAGGATGCATAATAGTATTATCGCGTTTCGTCAACTTTTTGTAGCACGAGAAGATCTTTAAAAGGAGGTAGAATGAAGACTACAAGGAAGACACGTTTTGTTATTGCGGCCATTCTGACTGTATTACTCGTAATGTCGCTTTCCGCGCCCGTTCTTGCATCGACGAAGTCCACTTCCCGCCACCAGCGGCTGAAAGTATCGACTGATGCGGCAATGGATGAATGGGTCGACTATGCCGAAGGGCATGGCTGGAAAGTATACTCAAAGAAAGTAGTAAAGTGCGGAAGGCACGACTCTGTCATCAAGATTCGAATGAGGCGAAGCGGCCCGTCCCGAAAGGTTACGATTAAAATCAAGGTGCACCAGCCGAAACGTGGTGCCGCAAAAGTGCGTCTTTACTCGAAGCTGTTTTCCCGACACCATTATCGTTATACTACGAGCGAGGTGCTTTCGGCTTGGCTCCGGTAGGGTCGATGTTACATCCTAAAAACAATTCAAAACCCCGTGCGTCTATGCACGGGGTGTTTTTGTAAAACTCAAAGATTATAATAAAATAAGATTATGAATAGACATAATGACGACAAAAGCACTAAAAAAAAGAAGTTAACTCTGCCTATTGCCGTTATGGTCATAGCTTGTGGAGGGGTGGATTATGCAATTATTCGGGTAATAAATTCATGCACTGAATACGGACACAGGATTGCACAATTTTATTTTATTATCTATGTCTTGGTATTTTTAGTTGGGATAATCTTAGCGGCACGTAATATGTTAAAATCCAACCTAAAACACTCGTCGGCACTTTTAAAATTGGCATTGATAACTATTATTGCGCTTTTTGTCGGCCTTTTAGTTAATCTAGCTGCTCCGAATGCATATAATATATTATTTTATTATGATGACTTTTGTGTGGTGGGTATAAACTTTGGCATCTTTGCAATGTGAATTTTAAATATAAGGCTTGCATAAATACGCCGAGTTGGCGCCTTCGGGCTAATTCTTTGCCGAACGTTTAATCAATTTCGCGTGCAGAACTACGCGTTCGGTTTCGCTATAACAGGTCGACAATGTCATGATGTGGTCTGCGCCCGTAACGTTAGTGTGGAAATTGAACGAGCTACGCTTCATGAGCATATTTGTAAACTTTTGAAATTCCTCGTCGCTCAAGAAGCTAGTTTGGATATAGTCGCTAGTGGTCGGAATATGGTAGACGCTAAACACCTGCCATAACGCATTTTCATGCTCATTTGAAGTGCGGACGGTATAGTTGTTGACATTATTAAGCCATCCACTAGTGAGAATATTTCGCAAAGTGCCAAACATCGTGCCATCAATGCGGCCGTGTGCGTAAAAAATCATATTTTTATCATTGCCATCGACACTATTGCGAAAATCCGCAAATACCCAACCGGCCTCATTATAGCTTCGATCGAAGGTGTGATTTAGGTAGAAATCATTGTTTGTAGTCTGAACTACAGGGTAATTGATATTAGTGCCACTCACTGAAATCCAACTCACGGTCTCATTATTCTTTTGTTTGAGTTCAGTAAAGTCGACATCAATCAACTTCATTTTTATATAGTCCCAATATGGTCCAGTCTTTGGGTCTGGCTTTTCTTGTTTGACTACTTCGGTTTTCTGATCGTCTTCTTTTTCGGCAACTTCGGCAATGGTTTGGATTTCTTTTTCTTGGCTCTTTGTGCGATCGGAATCAATTTTCCACTCGATTATCTTATAAGTCGATACGACGATTCCTACTACGCAAACTAACGCTAACGAGCAACTGAGGCATAGTTTGACTCGAGACTTCACCTTCCGGATTTTCATAAGCTCTATTATAGCATACGCTGTAATCGGTCAGACCCCCTTGTAAAAAGGGCAAAAATATAGTAAACTAGGTCCAAAGTAATATATCAAAGAAGGAGCATTTTTACATGCCTGAACCGAAAAAACAGAGCAGCCCTCGCAAGACCGGCCTTCGCCGCAGTCATTTGCGCTTGAAGCTCGCTCGTAGTGTGAATAAGAATTCACCAGTTAAAGCTTTCGAAACCGCAAAGAAGACCCCAAATCTCAAACTTAAAACTTGTGGCAAATGCGGCAAAAAGAATTGCGACTGCAAAGATTGTAACTGCAAGAATTGCAAAGCCAAAAAAGATAGCAAGAAGACAAAATAAAAAGGGAGGCAAAATAAGGTGGCAAGCAATCGACATCTCGGCAGAATAATATCACTTCAAAGTTTGTATGAGTACGAATTTAGAAGCAAGGCGGGCGACGCCACGGCCGACATCGATAGTATCGTCGCGAAGAACATCGAGCCATACGCCAAAGCTCTTGGCGACGTGGATTTCGTCCATGATTTGACGCACGGTGTTTTTGATGAAATGGAACAACTCGATAAAGAGTTGCAACCAATGGCGCCAGAATGGCCAATTTCTAGTATTTCCTCAATCGATCGTAATGTCTTGAGGATTGGCCTTTTTGAACTTACGCGCCGTAAAGACCAAGTGCCTCCGAAGGTAGCGATTAATGAAGCCGTAGAGCTCGCAAAAGCTTTTGGCTCCGATAATTCGTCCAAATTCATTAATGGCGTACTTGGTACTGCTTACCGTAATATCGGGGGAGAGGATAATAAAAAGCATGCAGAATCAGAAAAGTCCAAAGGCGAAACAGCTGCAGCGCAAACCGAACCAGAAGAGGGCGGCGAAAAAACCGAGGACTAAAAACGTCGCCGCAAAAACGGCGTCAAAAAAGAAAACCCAAAACACGCAAGTTAGTCATCGCAATGGCTTCAAAATTCCAGAGGCTCTTCCTACGGAGCTTTACAAGGAGCCAAAACTAGAAAAATTGCGACAAGTAGTCTTGCGCAAAAAACCAGAGATCAAAGAAATCGTGCGCGAACCGACTGCTGGCGGAATTGTTTTTCGCATGACGCCAGATCAGCGCGATATTGAGATCTTACTTATTCAAGACAGTAAGAATCGTTGGACTATCCCGAAAGGCCACATTGAACCAGGCGAGACTGCTAAGCAAACCGCCGTGCGTGAGATTGGCGAAGAATCAGGGCTAAAAAATGTTGACGTACTGGCTTGGTTGGGCAAGATACATTTCAAATATCGCCGACTCGAAAAACTAGTTCTAATGACAACGCAAGTTTATCTCGTACAGTCATTAGACAAGAATGAGCGCCCTACTAAAGAAAAGTGGATGAACGGCATTCGTTGGTTCAGTTTTTCGGAAGCGCTCGATGCGATAGAATATGCAGATATTGAGAAGCTTATGCTTATTGCTAAGCGAAAAATACGAAGTGGGGATTATTAATTGATGAACAAAGAACAAATTGATGCATACCGCGAATTTGCCAAAAACAAATTAAATATCGAGTTCGCGGATATAAATTTGCTGATTACGGCACTGACGCATCGTTCATATGTTAATGAACATAAAAAAACCGTAGTGGAGCATAACGAACGTCTAGAATTTCTTGGCGATGCTGTCTTGGAACTAGTCACCTCGGACTTTCTATTTCGTAACTATGACCAGCCAGAAGGCATTATGACCAGCTGGCGTGCGGCCTTAGTCAATACAGAATCGAATGCGGCAAGCGGTGAAAAGCTTGGCTACGGCCCACTCGTGCGCTTAAGTAAGGGCGAAAAACATGGCTCGGAGCGCGCGCATCATGTCATTATGGCGGACTGCTACGAGGCAATTATCGGCGCAATCTATCTAGATAAAGGCTACAAAGCTGCCGAGAAATTCATCCAAGATAACACGCTTGTCAAAATCGACGAGATTCTTGAGTCGGAATCTTGGCGCGATTCAAAATCTTATCTACAAGAACTCGCCCAACGTATCGATGGTGTCACGCCAGTTTATCGCGTCATGAAAGAAGAAGGGCCCGACCATGACAAAACCTTCACGCTTGGCGTCTATATAAATGACCGCCTCAAAGCTACCGCGGTGGGGCATAGTAAGCAGGAGGCGCAAATAAAAGCGGCCGGCGAGGCGATTCGCAAATACAAAAAAGAACACCCAAAAGAAACAAAAACTGAGTATAAGAAACGTTAGCCTCGTTACACACGACGCCTCTCTCGCATGGAGTGGTGTTTTTTACTTGACGAAATAGAAAAAGTATGCAATAATGAAATATGCCATGATGCCTTGAACATTAAAAAGGAGGACACACTTTTTGAAAAAAACATTAAGTATCGCGCTTATCGTCACCGCCGCCGTCGCCTTCTATATCTTTAGCTTCAGAAAAGTAGGCGCAGAAGATATGCGATGTGTGCGCGAGTACGAGGAAGCGCTCACAACCGCTAAAGCGAGCGTAGTCGAGAATTACGAACCCGATGTCGATATCGACCTCATCCAGGTTCACCTCGATGATCGCCTTGGAATCTGCTATTTTATTCCCATGCAGGATAAAATGGTAGCAATCGCTCCGGAAACCAAAACTGGACAGCTGATCCACGAGGCAGTCCGAGCAGCTCGGCGCTTGCATAAGTGGGACAACGCAGTCCTCGTTATGCTCTGTATAGGAGCATGGGCGGTCTTTGGGGGTATTCCGGCGGTCATTGCAGTCTTGACCCCTTCCAAAGAATAAAGCCACTCCTTCCCGGGTTAGCAACGCATGGCACCCCCGCCTCTAGAAGGCGGGGATTTTTTATGCTTCATGCTCTTGCCCAATAAGGTAAAATAAGTTATAATAATCAAGATAAATTAATTAAGGAGAATTATGCTTGCGATTCGCTTACAGCGTAATGGCCGTAAAGCTTTACCGCTTTATCGGATAGTCGTCCAAGAAGCGCAACGTCACCCTCTTTCGGGTCGTATCGTCGCTCAGGTCGGCAGCTACAACCCACATAC
>JAIKZA010000053.1 GCA_024682595.1 Candidatus Saccharimonadota bacterium
TAAATCAAACATTCGAACGAAATAGAAAAACTTGTTTTGCTATTTCTGAGAATGTGCAGATTTATATCTTAGTGAAACTAAGATAAAACTCAATATAAAAGACTGACGATGATAATTAATTGCACAACTAAATTGTTAAAATACGTAAAATTTTAAAAGCTCAGCTAACAAAGGTGTCAAATTAATTGTCCTCTCGCAGTTGAACTGTTCTTATCTTATATTACCTAAACTGAACTGTCAAGCACTTTTTTGGACTTTTTTTATAATTCCCACCAAGTGCCACCTAAAACAGATTATTACAGATAAAACCAAGCAAAATACCCAAAATGGCCCCTACGCAAACCTGCGGAATCGTATGTCCTTCCACTACTCTCATCTTGCGCGTTCTTTTATTATGATCAGACTCGGCAATTATATTTAATAGCTTGCCCTGCTCTCCAACCGCATAACGCACATTTACAGCATCATAGACGACAATAATAGTCATCGCTAGAGCCAATATAAATAGACCGCTCGTAAAGCCATCTCGCAAACCGAAAAAGACCGTCAAGCCCGTAAAACTAGCCGTATGCCCGCTCGGCATTCCACCACTACGCGTAAAGCAATCTACGACCTCCGCAAAACTTAATGGTCGCTTTTTTACGACTAAATCACCGATAAACTTACCTGACTGCGCAAAAAACCACCCCAATACAAAAGCAATCAGACCTCCTATACTTCCTAATTCCATATTTCTATTATATATTATTCGGTTTTTTCGCACAAAAAAGCAAGGGCGACCCATAGTAGTCGCCCTGAAAATGAAAGTGCTAGGAAGATTCAGGCCTGGAGGCCCTGCTTCCAATGCTCTCCTCCGCCCCTTATCGCATCCCTGCGGTTTGGTATAGCGAAAATATTTCATCGTTGTTGAGCCATAGGCATCCCTCATCGGGTCTCGCATTTTCATACGGTCGGCCAACCGTCCTACTCATGCTCCTCCGAATCAGAATTTGCACGCCTGCGTGCGATTATGCTGGGAAGCCTTAAAGCAACCCTCGCACGAACCGAGCGAATACAACCAGCGGAGTCCGCCAGACTAATCCCGAAGGATCAGTAGAGATTTTCATCTTTCGACAAATATCATCCTTATATTCATAGCAAAGCTTCCTTGCTGCCGCCCGGTACCACTCACCCTCCACCCCTGCGGATGGACTCTGAGGCACCCCTTAACACCTCTGTGTTAAAGGCCAGAGTCGGAACATTGAGAGGCTTTCCTCGACCCTTTGGGGGCCAAAGAAGTGCGACGCCATGCTGCATTAACTGATAGACTTGCGATCTATCGCGTTGCCGCCTTATCTCTTCGAGAATCCCACTTGGGAAACCGAAGCCGTCACCGTGTCTCTATTCTTAGGTTCGTGTGCTGTACAACGTTAGCCAACCTTACTATCGGTCGGCTCTGAAACATCCATACTACGCAGATTTTTATATTCTCTTTTCAAGAATATATAGAGTCGCATTACTGCAACTCACTCAGTACTTCCTATCTCACACGGAGGCAATTCCACCCTCGATAGCTTTCCTGTTTCAGCGCCGAAGCGCCATCCGCGCATCCAGCCAAGGCAGGGGTTGTATCCCACCTCTACAACTGGTTTAGCATTCCAAGATCACCATCGCTTGCTTAAGGCGAGGTGTCAACCGGAATAATGTCCCAGCATTTTTCCGGAGACACTTCGCCCTAAGTAGAATTGCTATGTATAAGAATATAACCTACGAAGTATGTTTGTATTTGGAGATAATTAAAATGCGATGCACGGAGTCTTTTGCCTACCTCCGCACAACTGCCTGTAGTATAACAGGAGTTTGATTTACTGTAAAGTATGTTATAATTATAAACGTAAATAACAGAGGTAAAAAACGCTATATTTTTGTAAAAACAACTTTTACAAATAACAAACTAGCCTACACTACTACGACAAAAATAATGCTCCAAAGCCTATGCTCCGGAGCATTATTTTAAAGGCGCTTTAACGCGATTATTTTGAATCGCTTTCCTTAGAAGCCTCCTCGATCTCTTCCTCTTCGTGCGGGATTATGCCAATTGAAGCTACCGTATCGCCATCATTAAGGCGCATTACTCGTACGCCCTGCGTGGCGCGACCAAGCGTTGGAATATCCTTTACGGCTACTCTAATCGCCTGCCCACCAGTTGACATCATGATAATCTCCTTGGCTTCAGGATCAAGCGTATGCACTGCCGCAATTGGCCCAGTCTTCGCCGTTACGGCTGCCACCTTTACGCCTACACCGCCGCGTTTATGTGGCGGAAAGTTGGTTGCGGCCGTCATCTTACCATAACCCTTAGTCGAAATTACGATTAATTTCTGACTTTTCGGATCAGATACAACATCCATGCCCACAACGGTATCGTTTGGACGCAAGCGTACGCCACGCACACCGCGCGCCGAGCGACCCATTGGGCGCACATCCTTCTCATTGAAGCGGACAGCCTGGCCGGCAGATGTCGAGATGATGATATCATTCTCGCCTGTCGTACCACGTACCCAGCGTAATTCATCACCATCATCAAGCTTAATTGTGATCAAGCCATTCGTGCGAATATTGGCGTAATCTTTTAGCGAAGTCTTCTTAATCGTGCCTTTTGCGGTCGTCATAAAGAGATAGCCGTTCTCTCCTGCTTCGTCACCCTGTTTAATAACAGCTGTAATCTTCTCTTCTGGATGAAGATTCAAAAGATTCACTGAAGCTGTGCCCTTTGCTACCAATGACGATTGCGGGATTTCGTACGCCTTAATTCGGAAAATACGACCCTGGTTCGTAAAGAATAGCAAGAAGTCGTGCGAAGATGCTGTAATAATAGTATCGATTACATCTTCTTCCTTCGTAGTCATGCCACGACGACCTTTACCGCCACGATTCTGTTTCTTGAAATCATTCTGCAACACGCGCTTCACGTAACCCTGTGCCGTCAAGAGTACAACGCTCTCTTCATCTGGAATTAAATCTTCTTCGGCAAACTTCCCAAGCTCATGATTGAAAATCTTACTGCGGCGTTTATCGCCATACTTCTCTTTCATGGCAAGCAATTCTTCCTTAATTACATTTAGGATAGCTTGCTCGGAAGCTAAGATTCCCTCAAGTTTTGCAATTAATTCTTGAAGTTCTTTCAATTCATTTTCGATCTTATCGCGTTCTAGACCTTGTAGACGACGCAATTGCATTGCCAAGATAGCCGCCGCCTGAACTTCAGATAGACCAAAGCGTTCCATCAAGCGCTTATCCGCATCATCATAAGACTCACGAATCGTCTTGATAACTTCATCGATATGATCGAGCGCTATCTTCAAACCTTCCAAGATATGTGCACGCTCTTTCGCCTTATTGAGGTCGAACTCTGTACGACGACGCACTACTTTTTGGCGGTGTTTAATAAACTCCGCCAAAATCTCCTTGAGGCCCATCACCTTCGGCTGAATACCGTCAACTAGCGCCAAGACGTTATAGTGGAACGAAGTCTGTAAACCAGTTAATTTATAAAGCTGGTTCAAAATCTTCTTCGGGAAAGCATCCTTCTTTAGCTCTACTACTACGCGAATCTTACCGCGAGCGGACTCATCGCGCGCATCGGCGATATGATCAAGCTTCTTTGCAAGTACTAATTCGCGTACTTTATCTACAAAGGCCTCCTTGCTCATGCCGTAAGGCACCTCTGTAATTACAATATTGAAGCGGCCGTTCTTGCGCTCCTCAATATTTGCTACCGCACGAATTGTCACAGAACCACGACCAGTTTCGTAGGCTTGCACCATTGGTGCACCACCGTAAACTTCCGCTCCAGTTGGAAAATCTGGGCCCTTTACGTGCTTCATCAACTCTTTCAGAGTGATGTCTGGATTATCAATCTGCGCAATCGTCGCATCGACCACCTCACCAAGGTTATGCGGCGGAATATTGGTTGCCATACCGACCGCAATACCCATCTGACCATTCAGAAGAATGTTCGGGACCGCCGCTGGCAGTACTACTGGCTCCTGCTCAGTTCCATCAAAGTTGTCGCGAAAATCAACAGTGTTTTTCTCGATATCAGACAATAGTTCTGCGCCCACCTTGTCCATTCGCGCCTCAGTGTAACGCGAAGCAGCTGCTTCATCGCCGTCCATCGAGCCAAAGTTACCCTGACCTTCTACTAGCGTATAGCGCATCTTCCAAGGTTGCGCTAAGTTTACCATTGATTCATAAATCGAAGAGTCACCGTGCGGATGGTATTTACCCATTACTTCACCAACGATACGCGCGGATTTTACGGTTGCGTGCGGCGCCTTCCAGCCATTCTTATTCATTGCGTAAAGAATGCGACGGTTTACTGGCTTCAAGCCATCACGTACATCTGGAAGCGCACGATCAATCAACACAGACATCGAGTAACGCAGGAAGCTATCCTCCATTACGTTTTCGACCGTCAACTCTTCTATGCCATCTTCAGCCATATGGGCTTTCAAGCCGCCAACTTTTACGACTTCTTCCTCTTCGGATTCAGTATTGTAATCACCCAAAGTCTCATCGACGCCTTTATCATCGCTTGAATCTGGTACGCCACCGACTTTACTTGTATCTTTTTCGTCTTTATCTGCCATCTTTCATTTCTCCTTAGAAGTCCAAATCGTCTAGGTCGACCGTTGCTGCTCTAGACTGGATAAAGTTTTTACGTAATTCCGCCTCACTACCCATCAGTTTCGTAAAAATCGCATCTGCTTTCTCGGCGTCTTCAATATTTACCCGAATCAAGGTGCGGTTCTTCGGATTCATGGTCGTCTCCCAAAGCTGGGCGGCATCCATCTCGCCGAGACCTTTAAAGCGTTGTTGGGCAGTATAGCCCGCCTGTTTAAAGCGCTCGTCGTCCAGATTTATCTTCGTACCCGCCGCCTTGCGTTCCTCAATTTTCTTCGTTAGCGTGTGTTCTAGCGCTTCTTCGTTATAGATATACTCAATCTTACGCTGCGAACCTGTACCCTTGATCAAGCCAAATAGCGGCGGCTTTGCCAAATATACATGACCAGCTTTAATTACTTCCGGCATATAACGGAAGAAGAACGTCAAAAGCAGCGTCGAAATGTGCGCACCATCCACATCGGCATCCGTCATAAACACAATCTTGTAATAGCGTAATCCATTAATATCAAAAGAATCACCAATGCCGACACCCATGGCCTTAATCAAAGAAACAATCTCCGCATTCGCAAACATCTTATCAAGACGTGCGCGCTCGGTATTCAACACCTTACCACGTAGTGGCAAAATCGCCTGAATCTTCGAATCGCGACCTTCCTTCGCAGAACCGGCCGCCGAGTTACCCTCTACGATAAAGAGCTCACATTCAGTACGATCACGCGAAGAACAATCGGCTAACTTCGAAGGTAAGTTCAACCCCTCAAATGCACCCTTGCGAATTACATTATCGCGCGCTGCACGGGCTGCTTTACGTGCACGCGCCGCCAAGGTTGCCTTATTAACAATCTTTTTAGCAACGTCCGGATGCTCTTCGAGGTAATATGCAAAATATTCGCTAGTAACTTTATCAACATAACCGCGCACTTCCGGATTACCTAGCTTATTTTTTGTCTGGCCTTCAAACTGCGGATCTGGCAATTTCACCAAAATTACCGCCGTCAAGCCTTCCTTAATGTCGTCACCTGTAAGATTATCCTCTTTTTCTTTCAAGAGACCATTTTTGCGCGCATAATCATTAATCGTACGATTTAATGCCGTACGAAAACCAACCACATGCGTACCGCCATCTGGCGTTAAAACGTTATTTGCAAACGGGCGAATTGTTTCCGAAAAGCTATCATTGTATTGCACTGCTACTTCCACCACACTGCCCGATACCTCTTTTTCGGCATAGAACACCTCATCTGCCAGCACTTCTTTCCCCTCATTCAAACGACGTACATAACTTTTAATGCCGCCCTCAAAGTAGAAAGAATCACTCTTGCCAGTACGCTCATCATGCACACAAGTCAAAATACCTTTAGTTAAATACGCTTGATGACGCAAATAGTTAACTACCCAATCGTAATCAAAAACAACCGTTTCTTTAAAGATAGTTTCATCAGGATAGAAA
>JAIKZA010000035.1 GCA_024682595.1 Candidatus Saccharimonadota bacterium
AACCAAACCTTTCCGTTTGCGAGCGCAACGCGCCAAAAGTAATCCGGCTCGTCTTCGGTTTTGCTACATACATAGAAACTGCCGACCGAACACTTATCGATCACTTTCCTATTCAGCCGATCCTCCGCGCGAAGAGCCGCGCTTGAAGCATCCTCTTCCTTGACCATATCAGTTCCCGCTTCTTCCAGCTCACACCTGAGAATGACCTTATATATTACGTCATTAAGAAACTCGCCGTATGTCCTACCAAACAGAGCCAGCAGATCCAACAGCCCAGCATCGTCGCGCGAAGCCGCATCGTCGAACAAACTCCAATCGGACGCAGTTCTGCAATACCATTCATCATAATTGAAGTTTACGAAATCGGCCACCATAATCTCGTACAGCTCGCCAATCGCATCGATGTCCTCCTCCGACACCGTATAGCATTCGCATGCATCTACGCCATCATGCAATACGTAGAGCATATGATTCTCGCTATACGCCATCCAGGCCATGGATCCGCTCGCGTTATCAATGTCGAAAACCGGAACAGTGACTTTTGAGTCAATAGTTGCCATTTTTACACCCCCTTTTTTGAGTAGGCAAAAAATTAATGTGCAAAATCTAGAAAAACTAGATGCTTATATTTTACAACACATACATCAGAACCATCAAACCATGAAATATACTACCAACCACCACCATAATATGAAAAACCGAATGCATATAACGCTTTTTTATACCAAGACCAAACATAATCGCACCAGCAGTATATGAAATGCCACCACAAAATAACATCGCAATCGCCATCATTGGCAAAACCGACATCAATTGCGGTAAAGACAAAATAATACACCAACCTAAGGCAATATAACAAAACATCGAAAAGGGCATATATTTACTAATATCAATCGAGTTCAATACGATACCAATTACCGAAACGCCCCAAACAACGCCAAAAATCGTCCACGCCAAAACCGGGTCAGCTTTCGCTAATGCGCAAATCGTAACTGGCGTATAAGTTCCCGCTATTAGTAAAAACACCGAGCAATGATCTAAGATCTGCATCACTTTTTTACCTTTTACGCGCGGCGATAATCCATGATAAACTGCCGACATCGTATAAAGCACAATCATACAAATACCAAAAACTATACCCGTTAGTACGCCAGCAACCCCACTATGCGTTGCGCCTCTCACGATGCATAATATCAAAAGCACAATTCCGAAAGCGCCACCAACAATATGTGTCACCATATTAAAAATCTCTTCGCCTTTTGTGTAATTCGGCAATTTTCGGTCCGCGAGTTTTGTGCGTTTTTTCATAACAATTATTGTAGCACCTTGAACATGCTAAAATATAAGTATGGATAAAGCAAAAATCTATTTCACGAAAGATATATCCCCAGAATCATTACAAAGAGTATACGACGCACTCAATGTGAAGCTAACCGGCAAAATCGGTGTAAAAGTCTCCACCGGCGAACGTGGCGCTAAAGGATATCTCAAGGCTAGCCTCATTGGGCCATTTGTTAAAAATCTAAATGGCACTATTATCGAATGTAACACCGCGTACGGTGGTGCGCGCAACACCGTCGAAGAGCATATGGAAGTTGCTAGAGAGCACGGCTTCACCGACTTTGCCGATGTAGATATCATGGATGCCGATGGCGAATTTAAAATCCCAGTCAAGCAAGGCAAGCATCTAGAATATGATTTGGTAGGCAAAAATTTTGCCAATTATGACGCCATTATTAATCTCGCGCACGGCAAGGGGCACGCCATGGGCGGCTTTGGCGCCAATCTCAAAAACCAGTCCATTGGCATCGCTTCACGCAACGGCAAGGCTTATATCCACACGGCCGGCAGGACAGACGACCCAAACATCCTCTGGCGTAGCCTCCCAAGGCAGATTGCCTTCATCGAATCCATGGCCGAAGCCGCAACCGCCGTCGCAGATTATCTAAAAGAGAACAACAAGCCTATCGTCTATATCACCGTCATGAACGCACTCTCAGTCGACTGCGACTGCGACGCAAACCAAGGCGACCCAGTCATGGCCGACCTCGGAATTATTGCTAGCCTAGATCCAGTTGCTAACGACCAGGCTTTTATTGATATGATTTGGAATAGCGAAGATCCAGGTGCTAAAAAGCTACGCGCACGCATCGACAGGCAAGAGGGTCGCGAAATCCTTCCATATGCCGAAAGTCTCGGCCTCGGAACGCGCCAATATGAATTAATCGAAGCATAAAGGGAAACTACGAGAATGTTGCGGTTTTATAAAACGGATCCAGAAACTAAGAAATTAACAAAGCTCGAAGGGCCAGAGCCCGATTCCTGGATCGACTTAGTCGAGCCCACCGATGACGAAATTGCCAAAGTTCTCAAGATTACAAACATAGATGCCGACCTACTTACAAAAATGCGCGACGACGACGAGCTCCCGCGTACAGAAGCAACTAAAAATGCTACACTAATAGTCGTCGACGTTCCCGCTATCGACGACGATGAGCATTATATTACTTATCCAGTCGGTATAATCGCCACTAATGATAATTATTTAGTAACAGTTTCTCCGCGCAGAACAAATATTTTTCAAGATTTTCGCAAAGGTCTTATTTCAAATTTTCGCACCGCTAAAAAGACCCGCTTTCTAATCCAAACCATGAATTCAGTTGCTGCCAAATATCTAGAAATTCTTAACGATATTTATCGCAAACTCGAATACCGCGAAGATATGCTACAGCAGGCTACTAAAAACGAGGATCTCGTCGATTTATTAATGACCGAAAAAACATTGGTCTATTTTACGACCTCGCTAAAAGAAAATAGCTTAGTACTAGAACGCATTAATAAAGGGTCGGTTTTGCCATTATATGAAGACGACTTGGATATGCTCGAAGATGCCATCATCGAGAACAACCAGGCCATCGATATGGCAGGCATTTATCGCGAAATTATTCAATCTATGGCAGAAACCTATGCGACCATCATTAGCAACAACCAAAACAACATCATGAAATTCCTCGCCGGCATCACAATCGTGCTTTCAATTCCAACAATGATTTCATCATTCCTCGGCATGAATGTACAATTCGGCATTATCGGCACAGACCCAGCGGCAGCTACCATCATACTAATTATCTCGTTCGTAGTATCAATCGCGACGGCTATTATCCTAAAGAAGAAAGACCTGCTTTAAAAAATGGAAAAACGCTCGGTCGTCATTATTCTTTCCTACAGCGCTCCGATCGTCTTTCTAATAATTGCACTGTTTCTAGGATGGGAACTCACTAGTTTGTCTCTTATTACAATTTTACTCATCTATACAACATATCTGCGTGCGCATAATTTTTTAGGAAACACCACACCCGGCAAATACAATACGCTCGCCAACTACACCATTGGTGCCACCATTTCTACTGCCGTAATTATGGTAGATATCTACCTAATACGTTATCAGACCATAAATCGCCAGCTATTCATTAGCCTTTATGCTGCTACTATTATAACTGGATTAATCTTTACAATTGCCTTATTTATTACCGATCATACTCGACATATCTCAGGAAAATACTACCAAAAAGTTAATACCATCACGATAGTTACATCGATTATTCTTCTAGTGACCATATTAATTACATCATTAATTGTAGACATAAACTATACATGGTAAAGATTCTAAAACATAATATAATAACAATATGACAGAGAATAAAAACACCGACATTATCGAAGGCCAAGTTGTAAACGAGACCAAAAACAATTCAAAAGCCTTTTTTGCGCCAGCCCTCATCGATATAATTATGCTCGCATTGGGTATTACTCTATTAATCTGGGCAGACAAAGTCGTCAACGGAATCTCTATGGCAATTGGCGGACTTTTTATTCTCTATGCCGCCTATAACTTTATAGCTTACCTTCGTTCCGAAAAGAAAGCCGCCGACACCACAAAACTTATCGCCGGCATTGCCATGGTGATTGCGGGCATTTTCTTAATCTCCCAAACTGGCTTTATCAAGGAGATAATCTCTTTCATAGTTGGCACTTTTATTATCATTGCTAGTATGATTAGGCTCCAAGACTCTTTCAAGTTACGCAAAATCAACAAGGAGACAGCAAAGATTCCTCTTGTCCTTTCTAGCATCAGCCTAATCTGTGGCGTTCTCTGCATTCTCGGCAAAATACTCATACCAGACATTTTTCTACAGATTCTTGGCGTCATGTTAATCATTTTTAGTTTTTCGGATATTTCTGGACTACTTACAACTCATAAAAAATAAAAATAATTAATTGTTTTTAGCATTCAGCTTATGCTAAAATATTATACATGAACGAGGATGGGAGTTTAGGAATCCCTCATGGCGCTCCTAGTGAGGAGGAGACGCCGAGCGAGGCGCCAATAGCGCCCAACGCCGCAGAGGAGTTATTAAATAATTCGGCCAATACGTCAACCGAAAATCAATTAGACATCTCGCACGATACGCCTATCGAGAATCAAACAGTTCCGGTCAACAGCGAGCCGATAGATATTTTTGCGCAACAAGGCGCCATCGCGCCTAACGATATGGCTCCAGAATCCAACATAAGCGAAGATACTCCAACGAGTTTCAACGCTACTTCGCAGACCACCACTAACCCCACCGCTCAAACTCATCTTTCAAATAACCCTTTTAGTAATCGCAACCATTATCAACACTCCTCACAAAAAACTAGCCCCGACATTCCTCAATTCTTCAGCAATGCAATTGCTACAAACGCCACCGTACAAGCCCCTCGCAAGAGCAGGAAAGGTCTATTTATCGGCATCGGCATCGGATTATTGGCATTAATTGCAGTAATAGCAATATTGGGTAGTATTACTATATTCAGTGGCAGACCAAATTATAAGGAACAAAAATCCGCTTTTAATCGATACGCAAACAAATTACTATTCAATTTAGATAGCGACAAGGATATACCAGATCGCGAAATGAATACCGCCTATAGCTATGAGACTATGCAACAAAATAATTACACTATCGATTCATCGTACATACTCGACCTAATATCGCTGTACGACAATTACTCCTCATCTCTAGCCAAGCTGGATCAATCCAAACTTGACGAAAAATTAAAAACTTATACAGAAGAAAATAAAAGCGCGCTAATATTCATCCAAAAGTACTCAAACGCCGAAGAGCTTGCATCCGACGACATTTACGAACTGTACGCAGTCTCGCCAAACGACGCTAATTCCGCCATAGAATCATATTTATCGCTCTTTAGTGACGGCAATAATTCTTATATGGTAAAATACAAATCCTACAAAGAGGGAGAATTCAATATAGCTCTTAAACTTGCGGAAGAGTACGCAAAATCAGGGTGCCTCTCCAAGACAGTAGATCAACAATGCATAGACAACGTTATAGCTATGGACAAAAACGACATTGGAATCGGCGACCTATCCAGCAATATGTTTGCCAATTCAAATAGTGCTGGCCAATTAATACAAGCATCTTATTCAGATTTATCATTGTTTTGTTGGGAAATACGAGACATGCTTAACGGAGGTAATTCATAATTTATGAAAAAAATCAAACTGACGTCAATACTTGTACTATCGCTAGCTGTAAGCATATTCATTTCTAGCAATTCCTACGCCGATGAAATCTTAAATATTGCCGGTTTTACGGAACTAAATAAATGCTACACGGGCCAAGGAGCCCCTCTTAAAAAAGATATTGGCGACATAAAAAACGGTCTATCGATTGATAAAATGTTTTCCGGCGATAAAGACGGGAAAGTTGCGATTCCGAACAACTGGCAAAATACAATTGCCGATGGAAATCTTTCATGCGAAGAATTAATCATAGGCTACGACCGCGCGAGTGTTCTCGGTAACGGCGGCGGAAAGTGGCCAGCACTCATTTCTGGCTCTCCTACGGGTACGCCAGCCACTCTCACTCAAGACAAAGCAATCCCCTGGCTAGAAAAAATGGGATACAAGGCAGAGGCTGGCTCCGGCAGCACGAGCGGCGGTAACTGCGTAAAAATCACATACATAAAAAAGACTAGCGGCAGTTCGTATGCGGACGCTAAGACTAAAAATGGCAAAGAGATTTATACCCACGAACTCTGCGTAGATAAGCTAACTGACAATAAAATTGCATCTGATAGTAAATTCACTGTAAACAAAAATGGTGAGGAAAAGCTTACTACGGTAAAAGTCGACAAAGGCAAGCTCAAGCTCACTAAAGGTTCTGTCGACTTAACAGTCGGAACCACGTGGAAGACTATTGTCGAAAACTTTTACAACACTCTCAAAGCCAATCGCGCAACCGTAGAATGGTCAGAAGGCACAAATCACGACGGTACCAGACAGTATTATCATGCCGAACTTAAAATATATGATCCAGCAGACGGACTCGATGGGGGCGTATCAGACGGCGATTATGACAAGAAGAATAATCACTGGGTATTTGATACCAGCGCAGCCAACGCTGCAAAAATAGCCATAAGCAAGAACTCTTCCTACAGCGACGCTTCCGCATTAAAATTTTCAGCCGAACAAAAAACATCTTTACACCAACACTATTTCGCTACTTATTTTAAGGCTAAATTGATTTGCGAAGGAGACGATGAATATTCAAGCCTTACAGCAGGTGCCGATACTGTTAAGGCTAATAATGTAACTAGCAAAACATGCTACGCTAGAGCAGAGAACCCTCAGCCAAAACATAACCCATTCACGCCAGCAAAAGTTCACGCGATTACAGAAGGTTTGACCTGGTACGTAGACTACACGTTCGAGGAACTAGTCAACCACATGACCGAAGACGAGCTCACCGGTGCCGCAGCAGCAAACCCAGACGCGGCAAACCAAGACGATAGTGATGCCGCTTCACGTGAGCCGGATTGTCAAACCCGTTCGGGAGCACTTGGTTGGATTATTTGCCCACTCATTACTACTGCTGCCGACTATATCCAAAGGGCATACGTAAACCTCATTGAGCCATTTCTCAGCATCGATGCCATATTATTCGACACTAGCACTAATGGCGGCAAAGCCCTACGCGACATTTGGTCCATATTCCAAGGCTTTGCAAACCTAGTTTTCGTAATTGTATTCCTAGTCGTCATCTTTTCACAACTAACTGGAGTAGGTATCGATAATTACGGCATAAAAAAGATTCTCCCAAAATTGATTGTTGGCGCTATACTAATAAATTTATCTTACTTCATCTGTCAGCTAGCCATCGACCTATCAAACATTCTCGGTCGCGCTATCGGTGGTCTGTTTAATAATATGTCCGCCGACATAGACGCAGAACTTTCGCGGGTATACGTTAACCTCAACCCCACCGAGGCAACAGGCGTGCAAGCATTTGTAGATCTCGCCAAAGGTAACCTTGGCGTAGTCATAGGCATCGCTGGCGTATTAGCTGCCGGCGCATTTCTAGCGGCTGGTCCAGTTATAATCATTCCTGCATTAATGGCCCTCATCTCGCTAGCCGTAGGCGCGTTCTTCCTCTTCGCCTTACTCGCCATCCGCCAAGCTGTCGCCGTAATCTTAGTAGTCGTATCGCCACTAGCCTTCGCCGCATATATGTTACCAAACACCAAAAGCCTATTCAAAAGATGGTTCGACACATTCAAGGGTTTGCTTATGGCTTACCCAATCGCCTCCGCACTCGTATTTGGCGGCGAATTTGTGTCAAAGATCCTCCTAGCAGCCAGTACATCCGACGGTGGTAGCGGCGGGAGTGCCCAAGAAACTATCACGAGTCTCGGCATTATCTTATCAGCGGCCGTTGTCGCAGTTGCGCCTATCTTCTATATTCCAAGTCTTATCAAAAAGAGCCTTAGCGCACTCAGTGGCGTCACTGCTGCGCTCGCGAATAGACAAAAAGCTATCACGTCTGGCGCCCAAAAGAGAGTCGACAGCGGTATTCGCAACAGCCGGCTACAAAGTCGCATGACATCCGGCGTCAACGGGAAAGGCGAGTTGACTGCAAGAGGAAGGCTTCAAAACAGACTGCCAAGAACGCGCGCCAGCAGAGCACGGCTAGCTGAAGCACGCAGAAACGCACTTAATACTGCAAGTGCCGACCAAACAAATAGACGTATGCTCACAGAGGCGGGCGTTATGGCGGCCGGCGCAGGCATCACTGCAAAAGCCGCCCAGCAAGAAATTAATGACGAAATTGCAAATATGGCTAAAAGCACAGCAAACTATAATACAGACGTAATGGAACAAGAGCTCGCTGGCCTTATGGGAAGAACGTCATTAACGACAGACGAACAAACGCGCGCAAAAGCGCTTATGACGAAATTGTCCCAGTCTGGCGGCGACGGCAACAAGCGTCTGATTAGCATCATGCAAGGTAAGAGTAAAGATAAAGGCGGGAATCTAATAACAGTAAAAGGGGATGCGAAAAAGCTCTTTGCCGACTATGCTACTAGCACCGATATCGCAAACAATATGGGCAACAAAGACGCGTACATGGCGCAATACCTCAAAGATACGCAAGCGGGTTATGCTGACTCTTACGGAACATGGGTAAAAACCGATACGAATGGACGCGGCATGACTAACGCAGAATTCGTAGCAACAAAACAGCTTGATGACGATGAACGACTTATGCAACAGAGCAGCGGCAGCCTCCAGCAAACGATCGATGCTGGTGGAGTCAGTCAAGAACGCGCACAACGCATCCTCGATAACGACAATATTAACAAGAAGGAAGACCAAATTAAGAAGCTCGAATCGACTGGTGCAAAAATGCGGACTCAAGTCAATAGCGGTGGCGGCAACGGCGGTGGTAACGGCGGCAGAAATGGCGGAGGCCACAACAGTGGCGGCAATGGCGGCGGTCATAACGGCGGCGGGAATGGCGGCGGCCATAACGGCGGGGGTAACGGCGGCGGTCACAACAGTGGCGGTAATGGCAGCGGTCATAACGGCGGCGGGACGCCTTAATAAGCACAAAAAACACCCCTTTCAAGGGGTGTTTTTTATAATATCTTTTCGCAAATACAATTATTTGCTTTTCGCATTGCCGACAACCGCTCGTCGGTGCCCTTAATCGTCCAGACTAAAATCGGCTTCCGAAGGCTACGTAGAGTATCAACTACCGGAATGTCTAAATCATTTTTGTCTACGGAAATAAAATCACTCAAAAACATCGACCAGTTTACAGCTCTTCGAAAGACCCAATTCTTAATGCCTTTAACGTCCTTAAACATACTGTTCGAAAATAGCTGCCCAACCGGTCGATCGCGAAATAGATGTCTCAGTTTTCGCACAATCAGTGGGTGAAAACTTTTTAGAGCGTAATCCCCAACATACCCATCGAGCAATTGCGCCAAGGCTTTTTCAAGCTTACCCACAGGAGCATCAGATTTTAGCTCAATAATAATCGGCACAGCCCCGTTTGTTAACGCCAAAACATCTTTTAGCAAGGGAATGCGCTCATCTGTTCCACAGAGCCGATATTTTTTAAGCTTTGCTGCAGATAGAGTTTTTATCTCGATATCCGCACCGCTCATCCGTTTGATATTATCGTCATGAAAAACCGCCACACGTCTATCGGCTAACAAGTGGACGTCCAGCTCAATAATATAGCCGGCGCGCACCGCCGCACCAAAAGCCGTCATCGAATTTTCTGGCACGCCGCCACCGTGAAGGCCGCGATGCGCTATCAATGACGAGAATAGAAAATCTAGACTTTTCTTGCGCATTAAATAGCCAATTGATCCACCCAATAATATACTTGTTTACGACCGCCAGGTTGGCGCGCAAGCTCTCCCGACATCGCAAAACCCTGTTCTGGAGCAGATCCAACCGCTTTCTCGGCTACAACACGAAAAGTATCTACTTCGCCCGAACCGCCATGCGTACAAAACGGAACCACAATTTTACCCGTGAAGACATGTTTTTCCAAGAATGTATACATAATCATTGGCAAATCGCTACACCAAATCGGATAGCCAATAAAAATCGTGTCATAATCGTCAAAACCTGGCACATCCTCGGCATATTCAGGGCGCTTCTGCATGGCACGTTCTTCTGTCGCTTTTACAAGCTTTTGGTCGTAGCTATCTGGATATGGTTCTTTTGGCATAATCTGGAAACTGGTAACATCATGCCCATCTTCTTTAAGCTTAGCCACAATCGCATCTGCCATCATTGCCGTATTGCCGACTTCATTCTTCTCGCCAGCAACAACATCCTCGCCGCCTGCCGAAAAGAAACATACTAATACCTTGCTCATTTTTCCTCCTATTTAAAAAATTCTACCGTTACTTTTCCATTACTCATTACACTTTCAAGCGATTCCGGGCTCACGATTCTACCCAAACGCGTATATTCATACTGCGTATCAAAAGATTTATAAAAAACCACTATTGTATTGTTGCCGTATAACATCACATCGCCAGCATTAATGTGCTCTGGCTTATAGCTTTTTACGGGCAAAGTGTCGCTACCCGTATAGTATTTTTCATTATTATTCAAATCAAGCATCTCTAGCTCAAACGGGGTAGAGGTTGCAAACTCTTGGCCAGCCTTACCAGGATCGACAGACATTAAATAGCTTTCGCCATTTACTCTAATTGAAATATATTTAATACCCGTATTCTCCTCTTCTTTTTGTACTTCTGATTCAGCTCCGACTGACACGTCTTGAGTTTTCTTGCGTTTTTCTTTCTTAATTGATTCGAAGCCAGTCCTCATGAAAATAGACATGCTAACCATCGCAATAGCCATTGTCGCCAAAATGAGGATGATTTTCTTTTTATCACTACTTTCCATTAGCGTTTTCGTCTCGCTTTGTTATACTATATATTGTACAACAGATATGCTCGAACAGAAAATTTACAGCCTAGAAGAGGCAGGGCAGAAAACAAATTTAAGTGCAAAAATACTGCACTCTTTTTGCGACCATAATCTTATTCCTGGAGTTAAGCCCGGCACGAAAGCGCCACGCTTCGACGAATACGATGTCCAATGGATTAAGATTGTCGATAGTCTCAAACATTGCCGCATGACCAACGATGAGATATATAAATACGCTCAGCTTTTCGCCAAAGGTAGCACAACTATACCAGAACGCAAAGCAATGCTCAAAGAAAAGACTCAAGAACTTGAAGCCGAAATGTACGAGCTCCAAGCCAGTCTCGACTATATCAATTATCGTCAGCAATATTACGACCGCATCCTTGAACAAGATATCGACGGCGCCGCCGAAGTTCTGCTTGAATCAGATATGTGTATGTTTTAGTCTTTTAGCCAAATTAGCGCTAAATTGCGAAAATGCTTTTCGCCTTCAATATTTCCTCTATAGGAATTAATCAAATCCTTATGACAAACTGTACATAGGACCGAGTCGATAATATTTTCCATTTTTACGCCAGCTCTTTCGAGTAGCCAAGTGTTGCAGCGTACCGTATCAATATAATATTTATTATTTTTTCGAATCGTTATCTCGTTGATTATTTCCGGATATGCCTTTGCGAATTCCCCATATACATCCTGGTCAACTTCGAAATGATCTTGGCGTATACTCGGGCAGATTACACAAATCAAATCCGAAGTCCTCGTGCCATACTCTGCAACCATTTTGCGAAGCCCATTCTGAGCAATTTTTTGCAAAGTGCCACGCCAACCCGAATGAATGTTCGCAATTGCATGACGTATTGGGTCGTACATTAATAAAGAGATGCAATCTGCAACTTTAGTACACAAAACAGCACCGCATTTTGCGGTCACTAGTCCATCCGTATCCTTAAACTCGCGCACCGCATCGTCATATTCCGCCACCACATCAGTATGCGCCTGAAAGGGCATTACCAAATCTTCAACGCGAATGCCTAGTTCGCTTGCAATGCCAGAATAATCCACCTCTGGCGAAATCGGTTCATAATGATAGCCCTTTGCGCCTCGAATTGCAAAAGCTACACCAAGTTCAGGATACTTCTCTAGCTCAGGAAAAACTAAGTACTCCGCCTTCTCGCCTACGATATGCTTTACACGTCCATTATCTAGCATCATTCACTACAAGCCCAAAGCTCTTCATTGTCGTCATCGTCGCGGCTTTGCTCAAGCTCTTGAATGGCCTTTTCCTCTTCGCTACTATCCTGATCCATACTTATATTATATCTCATCAAGACTAAAGCATATAATAATTGCTGTAAAATAATGATATGAGCAAAAGACAAAGCATCGGAGATTCAGAGACCTTTCACGGAACGGCGAAATACTACGCCCAATATAGGCCCGAGGTCCCAAAAGCCGTGGTCGAGTATCTGAAACAAACCTACGGACTAAACGGCGCTGGCACCTTACTCGATATTGGCTGCGGAACAGGCATTTCCACTGTAGCTTTTGCGCCGCTATTCGCAAAAACTATTGCTTTTGACCCAAATAAAGAAATGCTAGACCAGGCCATCGATAATAATAGCTCTTCCAACATTGAATGGCGCCTCTGCTCGGATAGTAATCTCAATTTGGGGAACGAAGTAATAAACTTCGCTATAGCCGTGCGCTCTTTTCACTGGCTCGACCAAGAAAAATTCCTCCAACACATAAAGCCTAACATGGCAAACAATGCGACAATAGCCATCATTAGCGATGGGAGCTTTTGGACCGGAAAAGAGAAGTGGCAACGAGAAATTGTCAAAACTATCCAAGAATTCCTTGGCGAGTCCAGAAAAGCCGGGAAGGGTAAAAACTACGCTCCATCCGCCAAGCCGTACGATTTAATACTTAAAAAGAATGGCATATCGAGCATCAAAACAAAAATTATTCCGATTATCAGACACTGGGATCTCGACTCTATTATTGGCTATCTCTATTCAACGTCATTTTCAGCATACGACTTATATAATGGTCACAATGCGGCGTTCGAGAACAAGCTCAAGAAAAATCTGCTGACCATAAACAACGGAAAGACAGATTTTATAGAAAAAGCCGAGTTCTCTATATTGAGTGGCAGCTTTAAGTGAGGCGCTTTACATATTCCGCAATCAGATCCTCATCGTGCAGCAACTCTGGCAAATTATTCACATCAAAAAACATAAATTTCAACGATTCGGAATCGCCATTAATATGAATATCCTGCGAGTTGATTTTTACTAAATATAGCGAAGTATTATTATAGACAATATCGCCGTTCGGATAGACCCGCTTGCGCGCCTCGCCCGCCAAAGTATCAATTAGAATTAAATCATCTTCGCGCACCGAAATACCAGTCTCTTCGCGTAACTCACGCACTGCCGTCGCACGCAATTCCTCCGGAATAATATCTGGGTCGTCAAAACTACACTAAACATAAATACCGCATGTTTTACCGCCAGCTATAATCGATTCCAACATGTGCGGACACTCTAAGTCGCCTTTTGGTAACCAACGGTCCGCGACAATAAGAACAGTCGGCGTATTGACGCCATTGCTAATTCAATCTTCCATCTCACCACAAAGTCGACTTAATGCGTCGCGTATTTGCCCGCCGACGCAAACGAGAAAAAAGCAAATGCGGCACCCCCCCAAATTCGCTAAGCGAATCAATGCTGGAATCCAACATCACAATTTTCAATTCATCGGGCGTGCTCGAAGCAAGTTCATCTAAGAGAATTTGGTCAAGATAATTTTGCCGATAATGAGGCTCTCCGTAAATTACCAAGTTTCCCATTACCATAATTATAGCTCACCTCGCCAGCCAACCCAGCGAAGAAATAAAAAAACAGCCCTACGGGCGTTTTCTATTTCTTCGTGGCTGGACCGGCAGGATTCGAACCTGCGAATGCTGGGACCAAAACCCAGTGCCTTACCGCTTGGCGACGGTCCAATCTCTAAAGATTCTATCACAAAAAGGCGCCCGTGTCGAATGAAACCTTGCAACAAAAATGCCTCCCCCGAAGGGGAGGCCACGCAGAGATCACGATAATATAGATAAAAATCACGGGACAATGCCGAGAGTAACTGGATATGAAACATATACTACATCATTTTTAAGCCAGACACATACCTCGCTCGCATCGTCCGAGGCAACAAATCGGCACCCGCCCTCGTCCAGCGATAAATCAAAATAAAACTTTGAAAAAATATCATCAGAATACCAAGAGGTTATATATACCCTCCCTTTTTGATCTACTACTATAGGATTAATGATAAAAAAACCGTCTTCATAAAAATCCCGATTAATAGCCATACAAAGACCGCTGTTTATGCCTGCCGATATAGAATCGAGTCGATTTGTTTTGGCATCATAGAAGCCTACATCGCACAACTGCGGCGGTATAGCATCGCCAGAACTTCCATTACCATAGCCAAAGCGGCACGACGTATCACTTAAGTACGAAAGATTAATCGGAACTGCTGCACTCTGATTATCCTTCAAACCAACCGCCTCATGGTACTCTCGCATTGCGCTGAGCGGGATCTCCACTAAACCAGCTTTCAATACCACCTTTGAAGCCACCATCTTATTAAAGAGACTTTTGTCTTTTGCATCCATATTCATCACCTCCATTATTAATGTGCAAAAGCGTATCAAGTACACCTATATATAAACCCAAAACCAGCCAAACCGCAAGCATAAGCACTTGACTAAAACGCCAGCATGTGATATAATTAATATATTAACTCATCAACAAAAAAGACCCCGGCGTAAAGCCGGGGTGTTTTTTAGGAGCAGAAAGTTCATTAAACGAACCCACTCACATTTTCAGGAGATGATGTGCGGCAAACAATCCTACCAAGACGATGGCCTCGTTGCACATGATCTTAATGTAAATGTCAAGACACACAGCCAGAACATCCTTTCGGATATCGCCAATAGTGTCTCCAATGACCGAAGCCTTGTGCGCGATTATCAGGATCGGATTAGTAGGATCAAGAGCTAGCATCTCTTCGATATGCTTCTTGGCATTATCCCAAGCTCCGCCCGAGTTGCCATTAAACAATGCTAAGAAAATAGCGACTACCGCCTGTCCTAGCATCATCCCGAACACATAATCTGCACCAAAGATGAAGCCGAGCAATGGCACCAAGAAGGGGATCAACGCTGGAGCGCGCATATGCTTCAACGCATCCCGAGCAGCCGCATCTATACCCTTCACATACTCCGGCTTTTTCGTCCCCTCCAACACGCCTTCTTTTGCGAACTCTTTCTCATTAATGTCGGCAAGAGAGTATGCAGCCGATGTCGTATTCCTGCCCAAGAAGAAGCAGAATAGCACCACAAACGCACCGCCGGCAAGTGCACCCGAGTAAAGCATACCCGACGCATCGACCAACAACGTACGGTTAGCGTATGAATGGATATATACATAGATTTCAGCAGCCGTCACGAAGGCTGCTGAGCCTATCGCGTTCCCCTTGCCAATTGCCGCCGTTGTATTACCACATGCATCCAACACATCCGTGATCCTACGTACATCCGAGGGCAGGTGGCAACCTTCAGCGATTCCACCGGCGTTGTCTGCAATTGGACCAAACGCATCAATCGTGATGGTTGTGCCCGCAAAGGATAACATTCCAACTGATGCCACTACTAACCCGTAAGGGCCGCCACAAACGAAAGCGGCACCAATTGTAGCAAATGACAGTATCAACATCGGGATAACTGCACTCAGATATCCCAGGAAATCTCCCGCACTTGCTAGGAATGACGTGTCCTCTTGCGCCATTTGCACGAGCCACTGTACATGACGGTACTTCGCGCTTGTGTAGTACTCGGCAAGTTTGCCGATTGCAACCGAACTCAGGACACCGAACATTGCCGATAAAAACGGCGACCAAAAGCCGTACTTAAACATGCCGGCGTCCCTAAAGAGAGCAAACGCCCCCACTAGAGCTACTATGACGATAACTACTGAAGAGACGGTAGTTGTGAGTGCCAACTCGGCCCCAATGTCCGAGACTTCTCTCGACACAACAACTTCGTTGCCGTTTTCATCCAGCACTACCCGCTTCCGGTTAATGACGATTACCGTCATTACTCCGATTAAACTGCTCAGCAATCCGCCAGCAGACAGAATAATCGGATACAGACATGCCACCATCAATGCATCAGGATTATTAGCATACAGCTGCGTCGCCATAACTATACAGAACACTGTCGAGGCGATATAGCTCTCGCCGAGATCTGTAAAGTTTCCAAATGCATCATTAAGCATATCGCCGATAAAGTCGGCAATTGTACTTAATATCCTCGGGTCATCTTCAGGAAGATCATGATGATTCTTCCCAACCAAGTCTGCCGAAATATCTGCAGCCTTAGTATAAATACCACCCGCGATTCGGCTAAACATCCCAATCAGGGAATACCCCAGGCCAAAACACTCCAACCGTGCCGCCAAGGTGGCAGTAGTGGACAGTTTCAGAAGACCCGTACCTACCTGTCTTACACCTTCAGGGCCTCCTGAGGTTAAGAAAATAATCATGAACCCAAGCAGGCCAAAAGCGGGGACCGCAAATCCGCCTACACTCCCGCCAAGTAATGCCACGCGCATTGTGCGGCTCTCTTTCTTCGTCACCAAAGCCGCATTGGTCGTCCGAACATTACCGTAGGTTTGCGCCTTCATGCCAATGATAGCAGCGGCCGTATTTAATACGGCGCCAAATATGAAAGCATAGCCCGCCGTCCGCTCGCTCAGACACGAGTACATAATAGCAAACAACACCGCCACAGGCGCAATGACCTTATACTCGCGCTTCAAAAATGCATTCGCTCCCTCACGAATAGTCTTCGCGAGTTCTTTCATGTCTTCCCGCCCCTCATTGCGCTTGCGCAAGCCAATGAAGTTGCAGGCTACCAGCAACAATGCGATCACAATGACTGCAAAAGTACCGATGTAAACTATTGTAGCTAACATATCTTATACACCTCCTTTTTAACGTACAATAGCCAATCTTAAAGCATCGGATAAATCATACAAGAAAACTTACTATTTTGAAAGCATGTGCGTCATAAGACTATACTTAAGAACGTATGCTAAAATATAATTATGAGCAAGACACTTATTAGCACCCGCAGTCTCCGTAAGTCTTACGGCAAACGCAATAGCAAATTTGAGGCACTACGTGGCGTTACGTTGAATATTCACGAGGGAGAATCGGTAGCTATTATTGGCAAGTCTGGTTCTGGCAAATCTACACTAATGCACCTACTAGCGCTCCTAGACAAGCCAACTCGTGGCGAAATTACCCTAAACGGTCATCCTACCGCCAAACTACGCGCCCGCAAACTCAATACCATTCGCAATAAAAAGTTTGGCTTCGTTTTTCAGAGCTTCTTTATGAACGCTAACGACACCGTTTTGAATAACGTGATTCTTCCTTTAAAAATCGCTGGCGTTGGCCACAAAGAGCGTCGCCGCCGCGCTATTTCGGCCCTAAAAACCGTTGACCTCGACGACAAGCGCAACAATAAAGCCAGCGACCTCTCCGGCGGCCAGAAACAACGCGTCTGTATTGCGCGCGCTATCGTTAATGATCCTAAGGTTATCTTCGCAGATGAGCCAACCGGGAATCTCGACTCTACTACTGGCGATAAAATAATCAACCTCCTATTCAAGCTTAACCACGAGAAGGGAATTACTCTCATCATCGTTACTCACGACCAAGATTTAGCAAACAAATGTCAACGCCAAATCAGCATTAAAGACGGACGTATCGTCTCAGATTCCTCTGCCGACGTGGAACAGGACGACGACGGAGACGAAGAAATTCGCGAAATCGTCGCCGAAAGCGAAGAAGATGACGACGATGATGCGACCCCAGACAAGTTCGAAGGCGATAATAATATTGACGGCATGCTCGACCAAAAGCACCCAGTCCACCATATAAACATTGAAGACGAGGAGGACCTATAATGAAACTTTTAGATATCATTCGGGACGCGAACGTCAATCTACTCCGCAATAAGTTACGCAGCTTTCTAACTATCCTCGCCATTTTCATCGGCTCTTTCTCGATTATCTCTACCTCCGCCATCCAAGCCGGTGTCAATGACTTTATTGACCAGCAAGTCGACAGTTATGGTGGCGAAGGGTACCTCGCTATCGTATCAAAGGATTCTTTCGACGCCCTAGAAGGCCTAACTGGCGCTATGGGCAGCGGCAATCGCGAACCGATCGAATACAAAGAAGACAAAATCCAAGACGGTATGACGCCCATTACGAAAGAGCAGATCGAAAAAATCAAGAAAATCGACGGCATTGACGGCGATAGTCTCGCCAAACAACAAACGCTCAGCATATCCTACGTTACCAGCAAAGAAACCGATAAAAAATACCTCATCGGCGCCGAAGCGTTGCCGCCAGGAAACGTCAAAGTCGAAACCGTTACTGGCGGGCAACTCGGCTTGCAAGCTGACGATTACCAAATTCAACTCGAAAAGAAATACGTCAGCGCACTTGGATATACCGAAGAGGGCATCATCGGCAAGAAAATACAACTCGTGGTCATCGACCAGTTCAAGCATACCGAGAAAACCTTCGACGCAAAGGTCGTCGGCGTTATTGCCCCAGGCGTCGTCTCCATGGGCTATTCCTACACAAACAACAAGCTAGCAGACGATATCTATGCTGAAAATATCAAATATTATCCCGAAGAGTATAAAGACCAGATCGTCGCCGTGGCAGTTAATTATGATTTTGAGAAATATACCGCAAAAGAAATGAAAGACAAACTTGAAGATATTGGCCTATCCGCCATGACTATTGATGACATTATCGGTTCAATCAAGACGTTCTTTGATGTCATATTGACCGTATTCAAGATCTTCGGTTTTATCGCCTTACTGGCAGCCGCCATCGGCATCATCAATACGCTCTTCATGTCCGTCCAGGAACGCACTCGCGAAATCGGCCTCGACAAAGCATTAGGCATGTCATCCACACGTGTCTTCCTAAGCTTTAGTATTGAGGCTATCTCGCTCGGTTTTTGGGGCTCCGTATTTGGCATTACCGTATCAATGATACTCGGCAACATTGCCAATAATATTTTCCACGCCGAAGGTGGTTTCCTCGAGAGCTTCCCATCTTTCAACCTTGCGACCTACACTATCAAAGACATCATTATGGTCACTGTTCTAATCATGTTCATATCGTTCCTGGCCGGAACGCTTCCCGCCAGACGCGCCGCTAGCAAAAACCCAATCGACGCCTTGCGCTACGAGTAGTCTAAGCTTGACCAAATTTAAGATTTATGATATAATAAGACAACTGAGTTAATCTTAAAATTAAACCCAACTATAATGGCGCAAAATGCGTCAAGCAACTTAATAAGCTAGGCATATTAAAAGAGGGGCAAAAATGAGGTTTTTATACATAGGATCCGGCCTTTGCGGACCCGACGAACCATTGTCAAGCTTTCGTCTAATTCCGCAAGGCTGGTCTTTCGGGGAAAGCAGCATGGTTAGAGTGCGTATTCCAGACGATGTATGCATCGAGTTTTTCAACAGGTATTACACCACGAACGACAATCGCCCCGTAAGGGACTTTAATCCTATCGTTGTTGCCAAATTCAACAGTAAGCTCCGAGTCGACTCCAATCTTACACAGAAGTGGGAGCTTGAGCTACAGCCTCACCAATTCCATGAGGTCATGCACGAAAGAGGATACAGGGGAGCGGTACGCTTCGGCTACTTAAACGCTGACCAATATGCATTCTACTACGCGCACATAAAAACCGCATACCAGATCAAGAAGATTCCAAAAGATACAAAAAAATTTGATGGTTTTTGGAAAGACGAAGACTATACGGCTCACGCCAAGTACGTCGATGCGGTGCGAGAAATTATGCAAGACGACAAATATGCACCGCTTCGCAATATGAGCGACAAGCAGATTATGGACATGTACGGCTGCGAATGCTTCTTTCATACCTGTGACAATAGGTTAAAAGATTTTCCCGACCGCATAATCAAAAGCAAACTCGATGATCAACTTCGATGGCGCAGCTTATTGTCGACCTAGCGCAAATAAAACACCACCGGCCCAGCCGGTGGTTTTTGATGTGGAGGTTTATAGAAAACCCAGAAAATACGCTACCATGACGAGAGCGAACACATATTTCGTGAGCCTCTTCAGCCCAAAAATACCCAGAATAGCGCCGATAATACAATAGATAATGCTACTAACGACCACCATAGCCGTAATACCGATCATTGTAGTAAACAGAAAAAACACAATCGCTATAGCGAGATAAGTGCGCAGCCAATACATTCTCATCACCTCCTTAAAGGTACCAACTTTCGTAAGCAGTTCAGACTCAATTATGACACTTTTGCATCTAGCTGTCAAAGCATATTTTTGCTATAATTAACAGATGAACGCAAAAATCGACAAACTCGTTCCAGGCGGGCAGGGAATCGCCACGCTTGCCGATGGTAAGAAAGCTTTTTTATGGAATGCGTTACCGGGGGAAAAAGTCGAATTTGAGATTACTAAAAACAAACATAGCTATTGCGAAGGTATCGCCACAAAAGTCATCTCGCCATCACCACTTCGCATCGAGCCGAAAGACGCATGTTATCTCTCAACTAGCCCCTGGCAAATTATCGACTATGCAGAAGAATTGTCGCAAAAACAGTCCATCGTCAAAGAATGCCTTCGCCAACAACACATCGATGCCTCCGTTGAACCTACTATTACCGATGGCAGGGATTTTTACTACCGCAACAAAATGGAGTATTCCCTCTACTGGAGCCACGAAGATAATCTTATCTATCCAGCTTTCCATACGCGTGGCACGCATCGCAAATCGCCTATAGCGCAAAGTTCAATCGAACGACCAGAAATCTTCGCAGAAGCCCAAAGGATTATCGCCGACCTTAACGCTAAACATGCCGAAGCACGCGCCTATCAGTCGCTCCTGATTCGCTGCGATCAACGAGGCAAAGCATCCTCGGCACTCTTCGAGAATCGCAAACCGCATCCGGTCATGAGTCTACTTGAAGATTCTCTCTGTGATTACAAGTACTCCTACTCGCCAAACGGATTTTTCCAAATAAATCTACCCGTCTATGAATTAGTTCTCAAAGAAATATCAAAGCATATCACTACCGACAAAGTCCTCGACCTTTACGCCGGCGTTGGCAGTATTGGCTTAAGTGTTGCCCGTAATAAAAACCTCACGCTCGTTGAAGTCAACGGCGCCGCTTTTGCTGAAATGCAAAATAACGCTAGAGGAACCACCGCCAATTGCATACTCGCCAAATCCGAGGACGTCACAGAATACATCACTCCAGATTGCTCCGTCATTCTTGATCCGCCACGCGCTGGATGCGATCAAAAGCTCATCGAGAAACTGAACGAAGTTCAACCAGAGAAGATTATCTACCTTAGCTGCAACCCCATCACACAGGCGCGCGACCTTGCGGCGCTACATAATTACCGCATTACAAAATTACAACCATACAACTTCTTTCCACGTACTCCGCATATTGAGAATCTCGCCATTCTTGAAAAAGCCTAATAATCTTATTTGTGTTAGAATAATCCTATGATTATCTCGATTCTTGGAGCAGGCGTATTCGGAAAAGCGCTCGGCAAAATTCTCACCGACAATCACCACGAAGTGAAATATTATGACCCTTATGTTTACCCAGATATACCATTAGAGCAAGCTACTTACCAAGCCAACGCCATCGCTATCGTTATTCCATCAGCCAATCTGCCAGAATTCCTCGAATCGTATCCTCAACATCTAAAAAAGCTCCCAACCATTTTGGCAACAAAAGGCATCTGCGATCCCAGCATGTTTGACGATTTTGAACAGTTTTCAGCCATTTCTGGACCAGGCTTTGCTCAAGAAATAATCGACGGGAAACCCGCCACATTTACCGCTTCCGCACCCTTCGCTATGGGGTTGCTAAAGAACGAGCAAATCCAAATCGAGCTGCAAGAAGATTTACTCGGCATCCTACTTTGCGGCTCGCTCAAGAACATCTATGCTATCGGCGCTGGCTATCATGGCGACTCCGAAAACGATTCAGCCATTTTTATCCAACACGCTCATGCCGAAATGCAAAAATACCTCAAAGATCACGGCGCTCAGCCATACACGGCCGAACTAGCCTGCGGCATTGGCGACCTAATTCTTACCTGTACTCACGACACTTCTCGCAACTACATGTGCGGCGTTCGCCTACGCGAAGGAAAGAGTTTGCCAGAAATAATCGACGAGCTAAAGACTGTCGAAGGCGTATCCGCGCTCAGCAAAATCGACCATGCAGATTATATGATTCTTGACGAAATATACGACCTTGTTGGCCAAATAGATTAAAGTAGCCCCTCAATATAGCCCACCGAAACATCTTTTGTCTGAAAGTTCGTTTGACGTATATGCGCATCGGCCACTAAAAGCATTCGCGCAATTTTGTCATCATATTCCTGACCAAGAGAATCTTTACACTTCTCCGAAAGCTGCTTTAAATAGTCTCGCTCAATATCATTCGTAGCCGACTCGCACAACGAGGCAAAACCGTCAGAAAGGTGCCGCTTTGCCGTCTCGAGCTTGTCGTCATAACCTTTATAAAACGTCACCAGCTTGTCGTATTCTTCAAGAATAGCGCCATATAATGCTTTACTATTTTTCACATCCTTAAATTGCAAAAACAGCTGCTCCATCGCATAAACTTCATTGTCAGTTATCTTCTTCCGCGCCAGAAGATATTTAAACAAATCAACCTTATCAATATCATCGCAAAAGATTGCACTATAATAAACCCGACTAAGTTTTGCATCGGCAGAATGAACATATTTTTCAATGCTCTTATTCTTCTGCTTAGCAAACCAAAGATCGTGGCATTTATTCTCAACGTCATCTGCAACTTTATATTTATCCGTCGCATAACAGTTCAGAAAAGCTTTTAATTTCGAATCGTATCGCTTAACCCCGTCTAGGCACAGCACCCAGCCCAGGGCCTCTTCAAACTCATCTTTTTCGGACTCTTTCACATATTTAATACGATTACGATTCTTTATTGGCCAAACATCGCCAACGCGCGGCCAAAACAACTCATATACAAGTTTTTCCATCGCATTATTTAAGCCAACATCTTCGCCTGGCAAAGTTTTCCAAAAATAATTTAAAAGGTCGCACGCCATCCAATACAAGTTATAGTCTTCATCGTTTTTAATAGTTAAATTCTTGAGAATGCTCACAACCGCAGGCAAAACATTGCTGTATTTTTTGTAATCTGCCACCTGCATATAATTACATAGATAAAAGGCAATAAAATTCCGGTTATATTCTCCAGAAATTATTTCTTTTTGAATTTGCTTATCTGCGGCAGTAGAGAAATTTACAAGTTGCGGATACCTAAAAAAGACACACGGATCGTTCGTTTCTGTATAGCTTTTGAGGCTAACATTTATAGTTTCGAGACGTAAAAACTTTTCCCGAATATCTTCGCCTAATAAGTCGTTCAGGCGCTCATAGAACATACCAACATTTCGCGACAAATTATTATATTCAAAGAAATCGTAAAAGAAATGAACCAACTTTGCGACGTCTACTTTATCAAAAATATAACAAGCACGAAAGATTAATAATTCACGCTCGAAATCCAACTCGTCCTCATCGAATCTTAAATGCGAATCCCCACCAATGCAGCGCTCATAGCTGACCGCTCTTACCCAATCTTCGGTGCTGATCATGAAATTATCTGGACACAGAAAGCGCGCTAGCAAGACGCACATAAAATCCATCTCATCTTCATCAACAAACAAAAAGTTGCAATAGTTATCTTCCAAAATGCTTTTAATCTTAAGTGAATCGCCAGACATCTGCGAAATAATACTTGGTTCGGCAAAATCCGACATCGGAATCGTATTAATAATATCTAGGTATTCTCTAAACTGTACCGCATCAGTCACTATGCTATTACTAGTCAAACAATCCGCATAGCGTGATTTCATTACGGCACTGTCATTCAATGCCGCAACACCCAATTTGCCAAAATATTCATTATGTATCTTTAAAAAGCGCTCGTTTTTCAGCAGACGACTCATTTTTACGAGTTGAGCTGTGCCGTCTATATGGCCGTAAGTATCTTTTCGTAGTCGATCGAATATCTCACGATATTTTGGGCTAACTAAATGACTTGTCTTATAGCTTTGAAACACAAATCCACCCAAATCACCATTTGCGTCAAACGAAATACCCTTCCGCATCAACACGCGCACCGAACGCGAGATAATATGAAACCGATACGAACGAAACATATCAATTACTTCATAGTGATCCAATGTGCGAATAATCTCATTGTAAGCATCTGGATTGTCGGCATACTTCAACTCGTATTCCTTCAGTTTTCGGCCATCTAACGCATAAAAATGAATTACCGCATCGTGCAAAGACGAATAGCGCGGTATTATCGTCTCAAAATAAACAATCCGACGACATATTTTTTCGAAATCGCCAGCTTTTTCGAAGCTAAAAATAGCATCCCCATTCTTTGCGCCATCACCTCTTGCCATATATAATTATTATATGGAATTCGAGAACGCTTATCAACACCTTAACGACCAGCAGCGCGCCGCTGTTGACCATATCGACGGACCATTATTAGTTATTGCGGGACCAGGCACCGGTAAGACCCAGCTTCTTTCCGTTCGCGTTGCTAATATTCTTAAACAAACCGACGTTGGACCAGAAAACATCCTTTGTTTAACTTTCACCGAAACCGGCGCTAGTAATATGCGCAAACGTCTCGCCGATTTTATTGGCCCAGAGGCCTATAAAGTCCAAATTCAAACCTATCATGCTTTCGGCTCCTACATTCTTCAAGAGCATCGCCCAGATTTAACTGCCGCCATCGACGAGCTTGAACGTTTTACTATGATCCGTAGCATCCAAGAGTCACTCGACCCAACTGATATTCTGCGCCCAGAGTTTTATACTAGCTCTATCATTTCCGCTATTTCCGACTTAAAATCCGCAGCCTTGTCACCAGAAGATATTCGCAAAATCGTCAATCGCAACCAGATTGATTCTGCTAAGATTTATTCCGCCATATCAGAAGAAATCCAAAGCACGCGCGGCTTGCGCTATCCGAAATCCGCCGAAGTATACGGACGTATTCTTGACGCCATTAAAACTTTTGTCGATGCGCCAAGCTCGCCCGAATATATTGTTGGAAAAGTCGAACCGATCGCAAATATTTACTATCGCTCGCTCGCCGAAGCTCTACTTGCAGAAGAAAACTCCGCTAAACCATCCTCAAAACTGCCAGGGAAATGGCGAGATAAGTATTTTAAGAAGGATAAAAACGATAACTACGTTTTTGGCGACGATATCGCTAATAAGAAATTACTCAGCCTCGCCAATATTATGGAGAAGTATAGCACTGCACTAAACGCATCTGGGCTCTTCGACTATGACGACATGATTCTAAACGCCATCGATTTGCTTAAGAATGATGACGAAAAACGCTATAACGCCCAAGAACGCTTCCAATATATTCTACTCGACGAGTTTCAAGATACCAATGATGCTCAAGCGCAGTTAGTTAGCTTACTTACCGACAATCCTAGCAATGAAGGTAAGCCAAATATCATGGCCGTCGGCGATGATGATCAGGCCATTTACGGCTTTCAAGGCGCCAATACGTCTAACTTCTTCGATTTTGACGCCAAATATCACCCAAAACAAATCTTCCTTAC
>JAIKZA010000023.1 GCA_024682595.1 Candidatus Saccharimonadota bacterium
AAACTTAGCCCCACCGCTTCGGATACTTTTACAGCCGTTACGCCGCCACAAATCATCCCTTCCAGCAAATGGGCGATCGAAGATATCAGCTTCAATAAAACCGCTGAAGCTTTTAGCAAATCTTCCGACAGGCTTAGCCTATATAACGCTTTTCTTGGATTGACCGTCGCACAAAAAGAAGTCCGTATTAATTGGAATTTTTCGCAAGAAGACAAAGACCTCATGCGCAAAGTCTGGAGCGAATGGAAAACCGAACAAGAAAATAAAGCCCGCGAACAATTAGCCGCCGAAATTAAAGCTAAAGAAGAAGCCGCCAAGAAAGCCGCCGAAGAAGCAGCGAAAAAGGCTGCCGAAGAAGAAGCTCGCATAAAAGCCGCGGAGGAAGCTCGTATAAAAGCCGCCGAGGAAGCTCGCAAATCTCAAAATAGCATCACGCCAAGTCCAAGCACACCCAACACAACCAGTCCCAATAACGGAGCGGGGCAGCAATCGGGCGTTCGGACTGGCGCCGTCTGCAATGACGGAACCAGTAGTACAGCCACAGGAAGTGGTGCCTGCTCTCGTCACGGCGGCGTACGATATTGGACATATTAGTTCAATATGCGCACATCCGAACTTGATACAATTAAGATATGTTGTTTTTTAAATCCAAAAGTGTGGAGAGTCCTGTATCTGTATTGTTTCGTGTTATTGATGAAGAATTTGCGATGGGGATCTGCTGTAATATAGACTTTATTTATAAAAACAAAAAGCATGAGATCGGCGTCTACGGAGATGACGGAAATACATATAAAAATGTCAGGTTTTATTTTGACAAAGATGAGTATAATACAAGAGAAGAACTGCTTGAAAATGCGCGGATAGACGGCGTGAGAGTGTGCGACCTTAAGGAAACGGTGACCGTGACGGAATGTGATGGATGCTATCCCGACAGCACAGAGGCATTCAGAGCCTTGGTGTGAAGCCTGCCGGAGAATCCGGCGTGGCATCGGCAGAATGCGGCGGGAGTGCGGCAGGGAGTTGATGAAATGACAGGGATCCAGGCGCTGAAACATTTATTCCTTGGTAAACCAACACGTCCCGGAATCGACACAAAAATGGAATTTGAATATACCCACCACGGGACGCTTTTCGTGACCGGGTTTTTCAAGTATCAGTCCTAGTTTATTTTGCGCTCCCTATCATCAAATTGACCACAGATTAGCGAATATTTGTTCTGGTTTTTATGCCAGAAAATATTACAATAAAAACAATGAACAATCTCAAACTACTCCTTGCCTCCTGGGGCTTATCGACCGAACCAATCATTCAAACTTTTGAAAAGATGGTTGGCAAACCTCGCAACAAAATCAATCTCGCCATCATTAACGAAGCCATCAAGGGCGAAATTGGCGATCATCGTTGGTTCACGGAAGAGCTTCAGCATCTGGCTAATACTATCGGCGGCAACCTTGAGTTTATCGATCTCCAATCGCATGACCTAGACTATATCAAAAAACGCATCGACGCAAACGATGCCGTCTATTGTTTCGGCGGCAATACCGACTATCTTGCCAATACTTTTGCTAAGACCGGTTTTGACAAGCTCCTGCCGCAAATCCTCCAGCAAAAAGTCTGGGTCGGCAGCTCTGCCGGCTCCTGCGTATTATGCCACAAAGAACCAGCATGGGCTCAGCAAACCATCTATCAAGAACAACCCGAAGCCGAACGCTTCATGGAGATCATGCCCATCGTCTTCCTGCCGCATCTCCACGGCTTCTTCGAATTCGACAGAGCAGAGGTCATCGAGGCCTCAAAGCTCACCAGCCTGCCAGTCTATGCCATGTCAGACAAATCCGCCCTCAAAATCGAAGACATTAATCATCCAGTGCTAATTGGCGAAGACTATCTTGTCGCCCGAAACAGCGCAATTGAACAATAGCCCGCTCCATGAAAAATCCCGCACTTCCGTGCGGGAATAAACATCACTCTAAAACAAAAAAGTTCAATGCTTTTTCTTGCGCCGCTTTCTTGTCGGCACGAAGCTCACATCATCCCAGCACTCGTAGATGCAGTCATCGTATCTAAAATCGAGATACTTCCCCAGACCGCTTGCCAGAAAAGCCTGATTATCCTTTAATTTATCGAGCAAAGAATAATAATTACTTTGCACGAACCCGATGCGCCCCTCCAGCGCAAAGAACAGGCTGCACACATATTGAGGGTTGATTACGCAAACCATGTTCTTGTTGCGAAGTTCTACGATGGCGATATCGCTGACTACCGCCTCATCGTCCGCATAGAGGTCAATATCCTCCTCTCTGCGCACGACGCTCCGAGTTTTTACATGTTGCCCTCTGGGTTCTATGACAGAATCTCGCTTCAGAAAGCCGAAAAAGTAGTCCTTCTTCAGGACGACGAACATTTCATTCTCATCCGACGGCTTCAGCAAAAGCAAGGAACTACACGATGCGCCAAACAGCGAAAGCGGCAACTGCTCAAAGATCAAGTCATCGCGCCATCCGTCAAGCTCACCCTCCAGAGAAGGATCCGCCATCGCAATGACCCAATCCCCAGAGTAAACAAGTCCATCCTTCACATGGCACGATGTACCAAAATAAACTCCCATTTTTTCACCTCTTCATTCAGGCAAAAGCGCCCGCAGGGCAGTTTCGCCTTCCGTAGGCAGTTTGCTCAGGTACGGCGAACGCCGCCACTCATTCAGACAGTTCGTTCTGCTATCGGCAATCACGGAACCATCATCCGCTACGAGATATACCACTCTTTGCGAATCACCAAATTTAGTAATACACAAAAAGTCTCCCTTGCATGCCTTCAGTACCACAATGTTGTATACGCCTTCATAAGCCTTAACTCCCATTATAGAATATAGAACTTTTATCGACTCGATACCCGTACGCGTTGTTATTATTTCTTCATCGCGCTCATTGCCTTCACTCTGAAGAGTCGCAAGAACCAGGTAAGTATCATCACTTTTCTGACGAGAGATCAGCAGACGTCCATCGGGGTTGACCTGTAGAGATAAATCCGGCCGCCATCGAACCAACGGCTCTTCGGCGAAAGTCTTATCTGCCAGCAGGATAGGGGAACCGTGGAAATAGAACCCCACGCCACAACCAGACCTGTCGCCTACAGTTAACGGAACATCGAAATAAATACCCATCTTTTCATCTCCTTTTTTAGTGTAGAGTTGCCAATAAACATTACCATTCCTTTTCAGGATAAACAGGATACCAGCATCTAGGACCAAATGAATTCAAGGAATTCTTCACTTTCTCGCTCAGCGGCATAGTCCTGTCACTGAGTACGCGCTCGCGCAAGCCGTCATATGTTTCAGAAGTAAAAGACTCCACGCCATTTTCCGAAACCAAATAGAGCGTTAAATTGTTTGTCTCAATACAGCAAAACATATCGTCCTTTTGAGCTTCAAATACCAAAACGTCCCCAAAAACGTTTTTACGCAAAGGAATGCATCTATAAGATCGAATCGTCTCGGACTGCTGGTCTTTCGGCTTTATGATCATGCTAGGCGCAAGCCCGTCTCGCAGGCATCTCTCCAGGACTAAATAAGTATAGTCTGTTTGAGAGTGCGTCAGCTTCGCTAACGGAATGCCAACAATAAGCTGTGAATCGTCTGCTACTCCGATTAAGTCATGCTCATTGATGTGCCATCCACGAGTCGCGCTTGGTGTTGGTTTAAAAAAAGGCCAAAGCTTTTTAGGCATATAATCGATCGATAAGTCGCTGCGCCATCCCCAAAACTCACTACATTCCGAGAATTGGCCATCTAGCGCAAAGATGTCCAGCTCGCCTAACTTTGCCGTATTATATTCAGTTTTCTGCAGCGCTACGCCAAAATAAACTCCCATTTTTCACCTCCTTAATAAAACTTAATCCGCTGCCAGGTTTATCTCGCGCCAATATTGGTTATTGAAACGTCCATCGGCAAGATAACCGCAATACAAATCACTATTAATGTTGGAACAATTAAGAGCACTTATATGTAGCAAGCCACTACTATTTTTCCAAATATACACCACGTCATCCTCGGTTATTACGTAAAGAAAATAACCATAATACGCGCCACGAATACAGACGAGGTCATCCTTTTTCGTCTCAAGTATCGCAACATCGCAAACGCTTTCATGCGCGTAAGGATAGCGATCTCGCACAACACTGCAAACTTTTACTTCCATGTCATTCGGTACGATTATTTGGTCATACCGACCACCGCCGTAATTGACTGACGCCAACACCAGATATGTCATCTCCGGCAGAGAACGCCCCGCGGTAATCAGCGGAAGATTCGACGCAGAGTCTTGCACTACAGTCAGATCATCCCTCCAATCAAAAAGGGGGCCTTTCACAGAATCGTCAAGTCTGGCCAAGGACTTCTCATAATACACTGCAAATCTTTCGTTTTCGGAATCCTTAATCTTAAATGTTGCACCAAAATATATACCCATTTTTCACCTCCTTTTAGTGCGGGATTGTTAATGTACGTTAGAGTAACTATATATATTATAGCATAAACTATACATAATTCAAGATACATGACGCATTGACATAAGTGCATATATATCGCATAATATCCACATGTCCGTACGGGACTGTTCTTTTTTGACACAATTATTGCATAAAGATTCTAGCCACGAAGGGGGTGAACCATATGGCTAAAAAGGACTTATTAAACGTCGCCGTCGCCTGGACTGAAGATTTAGCGCGTCACGACGCACAGCTAGCCGCCACCATCTACGAATGCGCCCGCACCATACCAGGCTGTCGATTCTATATTATCGGCACTGGCGCCATTATCCGCAGCACCGAAGATGCAAACATTGCCGTAATTAAAAGCGGCGACATTGACAGCAACGGCTTCGTAGTACACCTGCCATTCGTAGCTCGCGTGCTTTACAACCTCAGGGATAGCGATTATCAACGCCGTTACGACGTCATCATCGTCATTACACAACAAAGGTACGTACGCTACTCCGGTGATACCGGTCCGGAGCACTACAGAGACGGCTCTGGTGTCATATCGCTCGAAGGCTGGGAAGACAGCGAAATCGAAATGGTAGCATCCTTGATGTTAGAACATATTATGGGGCATATGTTCTTTCACGACAGCCTTCAGATCCACTGTAAATGCCCAACCTGCACTATGACCAATCTCGCAAGTCGCACCAGCGTCCTGAATCTGATCAAGCGCAGAAGCGCCACTGGCCTGGATCATTTCTGCTCCGAATGTCGGCAATGGATCCGCGACAGCTCCCTCTGGTCCGACCGGCCGTCAGAAGTTATTCGTGGCGAACGCTTCTAGCTCCAGTAATCCACACCTCGCCCACGCGAGGTGTTTTTTAAGCAGAAAAATACCCCATCGGTTGAGGGGGGTGAGTGTTGGGAATTATTTGCTTAAACCATGTTCTTGTCAGAACGGGGAGAGGTTCGAAAGACCGGCACTGAGAAATGCGAAGGGAGCAGACCTCTCCGCCAGGCTTTCTTCAAAGGTTTTACGAAGGCTAACGGCCATATAGGCAAACAGAACACCTCTGTCGATGATCTTGTCTTCGTAAATACGCCGAATAATCGGCAGGAAATGAGCCGCGTACATACACTCGATTCCGCCTTCCGCAATAAAACGAAGTAAGGTCGCGAAAATGGTCGAATCAAGATTGCCGATCTCCTGGATGAGTTTATCGTTTTTCTCTTCGCCACCCAGAGCTACCCGGATTCCTTCGGGGATCACATCAGTATCTTTTGCCTCGATCGCCGCACAGGCAACCACGTAGCACAACAACTGAAAAATATCGACCTTCGTAGCCAGGCGATCAATCAACTCACTGGCCATAGCTTCATTAAGGCTTCCGCTTAAGGATGCCGCTGAGGCGTATGTAAGTATTGCAGTCATCACACCCCCTTGCTCGACTTCGAGATACAAGGCTCAACATCGCCCCTGGAAACATTAAAATCATCCATCATAGCCTGAACGGCTACAATATTATTCTCCCGTATCACGCTCCATACCTTTTCGTAAATAGCGTCCATTATGATACCTCCTTAGATACTAGGTTCCCAACTGTTACCTCAAATATAGCTCTACCACAATACAGTATTTTTGTCAAGCAGTAAGTTAGTGTGCCAAACTTAACTCAGTCGTGTATTTTACTCAGATCCTATTCATCGTGCTCATGTTTTCCATCCGCAAGCATCCTATTTATAATTAATGAATGGCGCAAATCAACCATCGAAAGCGTACTAATAATTGCACCAAGCCATACGAGACTAAGCACAGAATGCCATTTTCTGGTGCCGTTATAATTGTTGCATTTTTCATTTGTAGCTTCGTGTTGCTTTCAGAAATATCCTACGGTCTTTTTAATGCTGTTCGTAATATTTTCGTAGCCATCTGCCCAAAATTCTTAAACGCCCCAGCCGTCACGAAAGGCAATTTCTATTTGGCCACCTGCGTCATTACTATTACCGTATCTGCATATTTGTCGGCAAGGATTAAAAAGCGCATCTTTCCCGACATTATTATTCGGGACAAGAAATACATTTTGGCGCTATTCAAGGGGCGGGGGAGTAAATCGCCGCAGCCCACTCGCGCAAAACTCATCGACTTCATCTATGGCAAAGGACCAATCAATCAGAAGACCCGCAACACGATATCTACCTTAATTAACGAAGGCATTACGCCCATATCGCAGTACATCGATCATAGTAGTGCAGACAACAACATCTTGTGCATCAACTCCAAATGGGGCTCTGGCAAGACTACGGCGTTACTGATCGCTATTAACGAAAGCGCCAAAGCTAGCAATCGCTACATTTACGAATCCGCATTCAAATATAGTGGCAATATTGGCGAGTTTATTAATGATATTCTCAAAACTATCAATGACGTTATGATCGAATCGTGCATCAAAAAGTCCGAAAATCTCAGCTCGCTCATTGAAAATTTTGACGGCGACCCAAAAGTCAACGTTCTAAATTACATCCTCAATTTATCGAACAACTCCAACGATTTGCTTTCTAGCGATATCATTCTCAAAATCAACCATCATTACGAACACTCCACTAGTGAAACCATCATTTTTGTTATTATTGACGACCTAGACAGGTTACAAGGTGAAGACGTCGTACGTGTATTGTCTTTACTCTCGATCATTAGAAACCTTTCGTTTGTCCGCCTTATTGTGCCCGCGGACCTAGAAGTCGTTGGCAAATCGCTTCACGCCTACGGCGTTGTAGATGCACATCGATTCATCGAAAAATACCTGCCAATCGGCCCAAGCATCGAGCTAAAGAGTGGCTACAAATATGCCGAAAAAATCATCCTCGACATGCTAGTTCGTGCCCAAAAGGGTTGGAAAAAGAATCCCGACGGCGCCTATCCCGCCTTTGCCGCCATTCTTATCGGCATGCTCGCAAAGAAAATGCGCGAGCTAACCATTAATCGCGACAATTTCCGATACAAATGGCTATGTTCTGACCCGCACCAAAAAACAGCCAAACTAACCAGCCCCAGCGAAGAATTAACGCAACTATTGCGCTCGCCAATCGCATTATCTAGTTACGCAAATCGCACAAAAAGCATCTACGGCTGGGATGAAAAATTTGCCAATTCCAAAAAATACCAGCACATTATTTCCGCACTTACCAAGAAAACCGCGTCCGATAAAGCCTCTATAAATATTCAAGACGCATTCACGAATGACGATTACGCCAACGTCGTAGAACCATGGGTTTTCGACTTCGTGGAAGCCAACTGGGAACTACTTGGCTTTGCTATTCGCGACGTCCTAGACGAATTATCCAGTGTCAATTACAGCCAACTACCCAAAAATCCAGCCAAGCAATTTGTTTATGTATTTAACCAACTTTTCCCGGACGAAAAACTCAAATACGTAAACGCCATCTAGCCAGAAACCGCACATACGTTTTATAATAGGCCCAGCCTCTCTAGAGGCAGTTCGTTTCTAAGTAGCTTTCGTAACTGAAAGGGGGAACAATATGCCATACGAAAGACAAAGACCTGCAACTATCGCCTGGTCCTCGGAACTCGAGCAGTACAGACCCATCTTTGAGGCTGCGGTCGCCGAATGTATCGGAGTGCTTCCCAGCCTGAAGCTCTACCTCGCAGGCAACGAAGATAATTTTTTCGACTACAAAGACGTCGATGCGAACTTACGCGACGCGCTCTTCATTCGCGACACCTGGACAATCGATGCGCACAGAATCGCATCAGAGATTTCAAGCAACAATGAGAAATACGAGCTCGGAGAAATCGTTGTCATCTTCACGAAACAGAAGATCTCTGGCAGCCAAGACAGCCCGTACGCCTGCTTCAATTCTCACGCCGGAATCATTTCTCTGGAGCATTGCAGCACGGAAAGAGAGCTCAAAGAAGCCGCCTCCGTTTCACTGAGGTATATTCTGGGTTGCATTTATCAGGGCAAGGGAAAACTACATTGCGACGATGCCGACTGCATCGTACAGGCCATGGGTAGCCACGAATCGATTCTGCAGTTTTACGAGGCAAGCGCTGGACGCAGTGGCTTTTGCGAAAAATGCAGACAGGCTATTCGCAATGGCAGAATGTGGTATGGCGACTCGCCATCACGCATCACCCGCGAGCGTCACTATTGTTAAATGCGCGCCTCCGCCAATCCGGCGGAGGATTTTTTGTCCATGCTATAATGCATCTATATGAAAAAGATTCTCGTCACTGGCGGCACCGGCTTTATTGGTTCGCATACCGTCGTAGAACTATTGAATGCCGGATACGACGTCGACATCATCGACAATCTTTGCAATAGCAAAGCTTCTGTCATAGACAAAATTTCAGAAATTACCGGCAAGAAACCCACTTTTTACCAACAAGACTTATTGAATCAACCTGCACTAGACCAGCTTTTCCAAACAAACAAATACTATGCTGTCATGCATTTTGCCGGACTAAAATCCGTCAGCGAGTCTCAAGTCAAACCGTACGAATATCATCACAATAATATCGTTAGCACGCTAAATATCATCAAATGCATGCTCGAGCATAAAGTAAATCGCTTGATTTTTAGCAGCTCTGCCACCGTTTATGGTACCCAAGATTCTCCAGAATGTTTTGAATCCATGGTAACCGGACAGGGCATTACAAATCCTTACGGTCGTACTAAATACTTTATTGAAGAAATCCTCAAAGACGTCAGTGCTGGCCACCCAGAATTATCCATCACATTATTACGCTATTTCAATCCAATCGGCAACCACCCCTCCGGCCTAATCGGCGAAGATCCCAACGGCATACCAAACAACATCATGCCCGTCATCATTCGTGTCGCCCAAGGCAAAATCGCTAAACTCAAGGTCTTTGGCAACGATTACGACACTCCAGATGGCACTGGCCAACGTGATTTCATCCACGTCGTAGATTTAGCCAAGGGCCACATCGCCGCCCTCAAACATATGCAAAAAGGCGTTAATATCTACAATCTCGGCACTGGCACCGCCAACTCCGTCCTCGAACTAATCTATAGCTTCGAGCGTATTTCTGGCCAAAAAATTCCTTACGAAATCGTCGATCGCCGCCCTGGCGACCTTGGTGCTGTTTGGGCTAATTCCGCCAAGGCAAACGCAGAGCTTGGTTGGAGAACCCAGCTAACTATCGAAGACGCCATCACCGACACCCTACAATATCTCAAACTGCATCAATAGACATTACGTCTCTATTAACAATTCACCCAAAAATATTCATAATAACAAGGCTAACCATTTTTGGCGCGCACTTTAGGAACCAAAAAAAACTTCAGTTGTGCATTTTTCAGGAGGTGAAGAATGTCAAGAAAAATCACCGTAGCTCTTATATGGACGCCAGACATTGACGGCGCTGTCGATCTCAAAGGCGCCTACAAAGAGGTCGAAAAAGTATTCCCGGAAAAATTCGATTTTCACTTCATTGGTACGAATGGTATCATTGACGATCGTCGCAATGCGCACGAGATCTTACGCAGCGGAAACCTCTACATGAAAAGAGGTGAATGGACCATCAACAGCAGCGACGCCGTCTCGTCCTTTTCCGCTTTTTGCAATAATCGAATTTCCCGATCCGACTTTTTTTGTATTTACTGGACAGCTAATGGATATCGAAAAGGAAGAATTCTTCGAATATCACTCCAGCAACATTGCACTGGTAACCTTTCGAGATGCCAGCACCACCTTTGAGCGCGACAATCTGGCGGCTTTCAGCACCAAGCATGCCCTCGGCCATTTCCTTGGCGTAAGAGAGCACTGTGACAATATATATACGTGCGTCATGTCGAAGAAAGACCGCCGCAACCGAACGAGCGGCCTTAACTACCCATCATACGACGGCACGTTATGTTACCGCGATGCTTGCTTGGCAAAAATCCAGAAGAGAATCGAGAAATACTGAAGTCTCACGAATATCGTGATAGTTTGCCCCACACTCAGCTGTGGGGTTTTCATACTAAAAAACACTAGACGAAACTCAATTTTTGTGCCATAATAAACGTTGTTAATCGCACCTTAACGTGAAAGCTTTTCAGCTGCGAAGCAGAAGTGTCGGCATTCGACCTTTCTACTTCGCGGCTGAAAAATATCAGCCGACGGCAGACACACATCAACGCCATAGTTTCAAGAAAAGGAGGGAATGTCTATGGCAGCAATTACCTACGTTATTACAGGAACTACACGCAAGAAAAAGTCGATCAAGAAAGCCATCAATAAAGCACTCGCAAAGGGTGGCACTGGCACCGTCTTCGCCAGCACTGACCCCACGCACAGCGCCATTATCGACACTGCAATCACCGATATCATGGAAGAAACGATGGCCCAGTACAACGACTGCTGTGACGACCCCGACTATTACGAGATGAGCGACGAAAAAGCGCCGGATGTCAAAACGCTCGATGCCAAAGATCAGAAGAACGTACCCGCAGACAACCCGAATCCCGCCTGCGGTGAAGCGTGCGTCGATCAGGAACCCGAAGAAGAGGACAACGGATATGGATACACTCCTCTCGAGTATGTCATCACGCTGACAGCAGTCCAGCGCCAGTTCCTCATGGACAAGGGCGTGTCTATTTCGCAGAACAGGTTATCGTCATGATGAGCGACATAGAGCTTCTTTATGAGCTTGGTCCGCAGCGGCTCGGAATTGTCACTTCGATCATGCTCTGGCAGGAAGAAGAAGACGGCGTAACCTACTCGGCAGAAGCCAAGTAAAGCCACGTCCAGCTCTACCTAGGCTTTCACACACCCCAACGGGGGCTCATTGTGAGCCCCCATTTTCATGCAAAGATTTTAGTAGTCGATGTTAAAATAGTTTCATGATAATCGGTTATACGGCAGGAGTTTTCGATCTATTCCATATCGGCCATCTCAACCTTCTCCGAAATGCCAAAAGCATGGTAGATAAACTCATTGTTGGCGTAACCGTTGACGAGCTTGTCAAATACAAAGGCAAAAAGGCCATGATTCCATACGCAGATCGCGCCGAAATTGTTCGTAGTTGCAAATACGTCGACGCAGTCGTGCCACAATACGACATGGATAAACTCAGCATGTGCCAAAAGCTTGGCGCTAGTTATATGTTTGTCGGCGATGATTGGCACAATACTACAAAATGGAATAAATACGAAGAAGAGTTCGCCAAGGCCGGCATCAAAATCGTCTATTTTCCATACACTCAAGGAATCAGCAGCACACAAATTCATAAAGCACTTAGCGCCGTCCGTAATAAAAAATCTCAAGACTTACGCGATTTAAGTTAGAAAGGATTTAAAAAATGCAAGAAGACCGCATATATTGTTCTAGTAGCTACTTAATGTATCGCACTATCATCGACCCAAAGAAAACCTTCAGTAATAAATACCCACACAACACTCAAATGCCGCCCAAACCTCGCTTCAAGGTACATAATTCCGACGAGCTTCACGACGCCCTAAAACAACAAGTCGAAGAAATTGTCGCAAGCGGCAAAAAAGTCGCACTCTGCCTATCTGGCGGCATCGACTCCGCTATTCTTGCAAAATTTCTCCCCAAAGGCACCATCGCCTATACTTTTAAATGCGTATTACCCGGCGTTGAAGTTATAGATGAAACTCCTGGCGCCGCCATGCATGCTAAAACCTGCGGGCTAGATCACCGCATCGTCGAAATCTACTGGGAAGATTTTGAAAAACTAACTCCGGACCTCCTCAAGCATAAAGGTATGCCTTTTCATTCTATCGAAGTCCAAATGTACAAAGCCGGCTTACAAGCCAAGAAAGATGGCATCGACGTTTTAATCTATGGTGAAAGTGCCGATCTAAAGTACGGCGGCCTTAGTATGCTACTTTCCCGAGATTGGACCGTTGGAGATTTTATCGATCGCTACGCTTACGTCAAACCATACGCCGCCCTCAAAGAAAGTCAGCTCATCCTCGATCCGGTACATGAATGCACCCACGATGGCATGGTCGATGTGCATCAATTTGATAACGGCCCCTTCATTAAAGAAGCAATTAATTCCTACTACAACGCTTGCGAAACGGCCGGCGTCGAGCATTTCCTGCCATATTCATATACCGTACTAGACGAACCGCTCGACCTCGCACGTATCCGCAAAGGCGAAAACAAATACATCATTCGTGAAGTTTTCGCTAAACTCTATCCAGGTTTTGAAGCGCCGCCAAAAACACCAATGCCACGCCCAATGAATGAATGGCTCAAAGATTGGCAAGGCCCAACTCGCCCAGAATTCTGGCCACATTGCGTCGACCCCATGAACGGCGATCAGCGTTGGCTCGTTTGGTGCCTAGAACAATACTTAAATATAATCGATTAACCACAATCTACCCATCCACATCGATTTGCAGTAAGGGGACAAATCATGTAATAATAGTACTCATGACAAAAACAAAGGAAACAAAAGAGCATACCCATAAGCATGCTTCCGAAGAGCGCACTCCTCGCGGTGGCTTAAAAGTTGCATATTGTATTTTACTTGTCGCCCAAGCTGTCACTAATGGCCTACTACTAACGGCATTAGCGAAACTAAACCTTCTACAAAGCTGGCAATTCTTCGCCGTACTAATCGTGCTCATCGGTATCTTCTGTTTTAACTTATATAAATTAGTTATCAGCAAGTGCGCAGGGCTTATTGTTAAAATTGTCTGTGCCATTATAGCAATCGCGCTAATTGTTGCTGGCTCGTTTGGTTACAAATACGCCCGCCAAACCATCAACTTTGTCGAGCAAGTTACGGGAGCACATTACGAGACTCAAACTTATCAAGTTCGCGTCCTTAAAAACAGTAGCTATAAAGACGTTTCTCAACTTTCTCGCCAGCATATTGGCCTCCTCAACACCAACCCAAACCTCAGTAATACCCAAAAAGCCCTAAAAAACGCCGTCGACTTTAAAGCTAAAGAATATTCCGAAATCGGCTCCATGATTGCCGCAATTTACGACTTTGACGTTGCCGCCATTGTCATTAACCAAAGTTACCTCGATTTCCTCGAAGAGGCCGACAATAAGTTTGTCGACGAGAGCACCTCAATTTACGAATTCGAAGTTCGCATGGATGCGCCAGACAATCGCAAACCCGTAAACGTCACAACTGAGCCGTTCATCCTCTATATTTCCGGCTCCGATTCGCGCGGCGCCATTACCGAAACCGCACGTAGCGATGTTAATATCCTCGCCGTCGTCAATCCAAAAGATTTCAAAATCCTTCTTGTATCAATCCCGCGCGACTATTATGTCCAGCTTCATGGTACCACTGGCACAAAAGACAAACTGACTCATGCCGGCATCTATGGTATCGACATGAGTAAAACCACCATAGAAGATCTTCTCAATATCAAAATAAACTACACTATCAAAGTTGGTTTTACCACGCTCACAAAAGTCGTCGACGCCGTTGACGGTATCGACATCTATTCCGATACCGCCTTCAAACGCGGCAATTGCACCTTCGTACAAGGCGATCAACATCTCAACTCCGAATGCGCGCTTCTATATGCTCGCGAACGTTACTCATACTCATCCGGCGACCGCCATCGTGGTCAAAATCAACAACAAATCATCACCGCCTTGATTGCAAAAATCTCCGACCCGCATTACCTCGTTCGCTATTCTAAAATTCTTGAAAGCGCCCAAGATTCATTCGAATCATCACTCTCTTTTGACGAAATAACTTCTTTTGCGCGCTACCAGCTTTCCGAACTACGCACCTGGAAAGTCGAAAGTATCTCACTCGATGGTACTGGCGCCATGATGCCGACCTATTCGATGGGCGCCCAATTGTTATATGTCATGCAACCAAACGCCAACACCATTACTAATGCTCAAAAGAAAATCAACGATTATCTGACCACAAAATAATTTGTTACATCTTTGTCTAATAATCGCAATTATGCTATAATAAGTTAGATAAAAGTAAAAACCGCATTTTTCGCGGCCACATCAAAAAGGGCATAATATTACATGGAAGAAATCGACTTAAAAGATTTCCTCGGATATCTCAAAAAGTTCATCATACCAACCATTATCGTAACAATTCTCGCCTTAGGCGGAACATATATTTTTGACACTCAACTAAAAACTCCGATGTACAGCACATACACAAAAGTGCTCCTCGCGCAGGATAACGACAATTCAAACTCTAGCGCCACCTTAAATGACGTCAACGTCAACCAAAAACTCGCTACTACGTATAGTGAGTTCGTTAAGAGCCGCCTCGTCCTCCAACAGGTGATCGATTCTCTTCATCTCGAATATAGCGCCGACGATTTGGCTAAAAATATCACCGTAACCAATATTACCGACACACAGGTACTAAAAATTACCGTATCCGATACGAGTGCCGAAAACGCCCAACGGATTGCCGACAAAACTACCGAGGTTTTCGCAAAAGAAATCACCGAGCTCACCGGCATCGACAACGTACGCCCTTACGAAGTCGCCCAACTGCCCGGCGAACCTAGCAACGATACTTTAAAACGCGACTTGCTAATTGCCGTCGTCGTTGCAATTTTTGGCGTAGTAGCTATCGCCTTTATTATCTTCTACTTTGATGACACCGTAAAATATAGTGAAGATTTGGAACGCAAGATTAACCTGCCAATTGCGGGCAAGGTTATTAAATCCGATATCAAGACCAATCAGCGCGGCCGTGGCAGCACCGATGAGCTTATGGTCGAAAAGTATCCCAAATCTGCCGTCAGCGAAAGCATCAAAGCCCTTCGTACTAATCTCCAATTCAGTAGCGTCGATAATGGCTTCAAGACAATCCTCGTCACTAGTTCGCTGGCTGGCGAAGGCAAGAGCTTCGTTAGCTCCAACTTAGCCATCAGTTTCGCCCAAAACAACAAGAAGGTATTGATCGTCGACTGCGACTTACGCAAAGGCCGCCTTCATAAGATCTTCCAGCTGCCAAACACACTCGGTCTCAGCCACTTACTGGCCGACGATATTCTTAAATACACTAGATACATCCAACGTACTCAAATTCCAAATCTCAGTGTAATGACGCGTGGCGCATATCCACCAAACCCAAGCGAACTTTTGGATTCAAGAAAGAATTCTGCCCTTATCACCAAACTAAAAGAACGCTTCGATATCATCATTTTCGATGGCGCCCCGTGCAATGGCGTTACCGATTCCATTATTATGTCTACGCTCGTTGATGAAGTTCTTATTGTCACTAGAGACGCCCATACGCCGAAGAATGTTCTTCAAAGCACTAAGGAATCCCTCGAAAAGGTCAATGCGCCTATTGCTGGCGTCGTCATGAACGGGGTCACTAAAAAGACTGCTAGCTATTACGGATACTATGGCGAGAAAGAATCTCACGAAACAGCCCATATACAAACCCCCATCATACAAGACGAGCCAGAAATCGAACCAGAGCCGAAAATTCTAACTGAACCCGCCAAAGCGCCCGCTCGTCCAAAAGAAACTATGCGCACGAGGCCCGCTTCACGAACGAGCCATACGGCGGCAACTACTCCCACGAAGAAATATACTAAAATACAATGATTGACGTTCATTCTCATATCCTACCAGGCATCGACGACGGCTCTCGTAATTTTGACGAATCACTTGCTATCTTGAGGGGGCTCGCCGAGCAGGACGTGACGGACGTAATATTGACACCTCATTACGTAGCAGACTCTACCTACGTTAGCCCGCGCAACACCAATCTAAGGCTCTATCGCATACTACAAGAAAAGGCCGACGAAGCAGGCTTACGCATTTCCTTAAACCTTGGAAACGAAATCTATATCGATCGCAATATTAGCAAACTACTAAAGGCCAAGATTATCAGCCCCCTCGACGACAGCAATTACATCTTAGTCGAATTGCCCATGAGCGGCGAGTATGAGGATTTTGAAGACATTCTTCTTAGCCTCAAGTATGAGGGTTGGAACGTCATCCTAGCTCACCCTGAGCGCTATCACAGTTATCACGAAAACTACAAAAAAATCTACGACCTCACAGAGCAGGGAATTCTTTTACAGTGCAACCTTGGCAGTATTATTGGCCAATACGGACGACGCTCCAAAAAAATCATTAAAAAACTCGCCAAAGACAAGCTTATCTTCTGTTTCGGCACCGACACGCACCGCGTACGCGATTTCTCCGAAATCAGCAAAGCACGGCAAAAACTTCTCAGGTATTACACCGCCGGCGAACTCAAGGAGTTGCTCGAAACCAACCCACGCACGATTCTAAACGGCTAATTTTACATACGTAACGTATATTAAAGTAAAAAGTTTGCGAAAATAACTCCAATAGAGTAAACTTATCTTATGAATGGGAAGTCGAAACCTTACGCTATCTTAGTTTTCGGTGCGCCAATGAGTGGCAAAACTACATTTGCAGAGCAATTTAGCGCTCGTTTTAATGCGCCATTCCTCAATCTTTCTGAACTTCATAACGAATACAAGCTTACCCGCAAGCTCGCAATGGTTCTTATTCAGCAATTGACGAAATGCAAACAAACGCTCGTCCTAGAGGGAGGGCTCGACACCGAGAAACAACGAAACGAGATTAAAGATCTACTCGCCAAAGCTGGCTACAGGCCTATCCTCATTTGGGTACAAACAGATCTAAACGCGATCAAACATCGCATGCGTCACAAATACAAAAAGCTCGAGGAAGCTAAATCCGCCCTTGCCGAGCAATACAAAAAGATTGAGGCTCCTTCGGAGCTCGAGCGTCCACTCGTTATCTCCGGCAAACATACCTTCCAGACCCAATGCAAAAATGTTCTTACTGGCCTATCCGACCGCAAACGCAACACAAAATAGCCAATGACTTTCAATGATCCTGAATTTGGCGAAGTAATCATTCGCAAAAGCGCTTGGGCGACAAACCCTAAATTTTCCGTTTCTACTTCCGGAAAACTAACCATCTCTGGCCCAAAACATACTACTGTTTTTTTAGCAAAACGCTGGCTGAACGCATCGCGTAAACAAATTCGCGAGAAACTTCCTCTAAAAGACCCCGCCACCCAACGCGCACGTGATGCTCAAAAGAAAATCTTAGCCAAAAAGGCCAAAGACTATCTACCATATCGGCTAGATTTTTGGGCCGAAAAATACGGCTACCGTTACTCTGGCCTCCGTCTCTCTCACGCCAATACGCGTTGGGGTAGTCGCTCCTCTAGCGGCACAATCTCCCTTAATATTGGACTAATGAAAGTTCCAGAGCCACTTCGCGATTACGTAATCCTGCACGAGCTAGCTCATATTAACCACATGGATCATTCAGCCGAATTTTGGGCCGAAGTCGAAGAACACGACCCCCATTATAAGCGCCATCGCAAACTTCTGAAGTCCTATTCTCCCGGCGTTTAGTGTATAATAATGCTAATGGATACTACTGGCATTAGCACAAAAGATCGCATTCTTGGCTGCATAATGGGCGGCGCTATTGGCGATGCGCTAGGCTATCAATGCGAATTTACGCGCAATATCAAAGAACGAGAATATACCACTTTTGCCGACGACTATGGCATTTTTTCTGACGACACCCAAATGATGCTTTTTACTGCTAACGCCCTACTATGGCGCAATACACATGGCACCCTCAACGGCGAAGCGCCCACTCCGACCGAATGTATCCGCCGCGCATACCACGATTGGTATCGCACTCAAAACGGTTTCGAAGCCGACAATCAAAACATCTCATGGATCGATAAAACCCCCGCCATGAATCGTCGTCGCGCACCAGGCTTTACCTGTATAGAATCGCTCAGTCACGAAGAGCAGGGCACTATCCAAAAACCAATCAATCAAAGCAAAGGTTGCGGCACCACTATGCGCGTCGCGCCCATTGGCCTGATTGCGCAAAATATTAATGACGCCATTCAAGTCTCGGCAGAATCCGCCGCCCTTACGCATGGTCACCCACTCGCTATTATCTCTGCCGCTTTCCTAGGCGCACTCTACTACGAAATCATGCGCGACACAACTCGCAACTTCTCCAACCAACTCCACATCGCCTTCGAATTTACAAACCAATTCACTACAAAAAATTTCCATGTACAGTACCAAAACGACTTCATGAAAATCATGCGCAAATCATTCGAGCTATCGCGCAATAAATCTCGCGACAGCGAAAATATCCGCGCCATCGGCGAAGGCTGGGTAGCCGAAGAAGCTGTCGCCATAGCAATCTATTGTTGCCTCCGTCACCAAGATGACTTCTTTGACGCAGTAGTTTCTGCCGTCAATCACGGCGGCGATAGCGACTCTACTGGTATAATCGCCGGAAACATCATGGGCGCACGCCACGGCATCGGTGCCATTCCTAAGTACTACATAGATCACATCGAGCAAAAGGACCTAATTCTAGAGATTGCCAACGATCTCGCCGACGGCGTACCCTACGACAATACGCACAATCCCACAAATCCCGCCTGGGACGCTAAGTACGTCAATCTTACTCCACCAAATCTTGGAGAAGCTGCCTAATGCCACATTTCATAGATATCTTCGAGCCGCATTATAAAAAACTGCTGGCCAGCTGCGAGCGCCAAAAAATTTCCGTCAACCTCGACATTCAAGATCTCACCGTCAATATTCGCAACGCGTCACCAGTCGATAACTTCCTCGAATCCGAGATCAGGCGCGCCTTGCGCAATTGCAAAGCTGGCGACAAAATCACGCTAGCCGAAGCTTCCGACTCGCAAAACATCAAAATCTCCATCAAAAACTCCGGACGCGCCACACTAACGGACTCCGAAAAAGCCGCCCTTCGCGAGCAAGGCTACGAAGTACGCGCCCGCTTCGGCTACGATACTGTCGTATCCATTAACATCAGCCGTTAATACTGTGAAATATTGGCGCACCGCTCACAACACTATGCGCCGCCGCCCAACGTTCGCCCGTTATTTTTTCTAAGCACCCCACGTCATCGATGCAGAAATCCCGCTTTAACCTTGCGAATATTAAATATTTGGTATAAAACACATCAATTATCCTTTCCGCTTTTGGTGTATTTACTGAGAGGGCAATCGCAAACAAAAGCAAAAGACTGTAGTGCTTTACGTATATTTTCTTTCCACTGCGCGGATTATACATATTCGAACGCCCATAAACTCATCTACCAATTTGCGTACAAGCATATTTCTTTACGTAATATTGCAACTTCTGCCTCGAAATACCCAACGCATCGCAAATACCTCTCCCACTAATATAAATCTCATATAATTGATGCTTCATGATTTAATGATATTCTTCCTTATACATATCACCCAAGCATGAGTATTATCTTACTGGTGTACTCGTACATAAACGTTTCTCATACGACCATGTCGTTATGTCCAAAGAATTCAGACACTACATAAGGAGCAATAACAGATAATAGACAAAATCCTCACAGCGTCCACCCCCTGGTAACCCGCCATTTTTAATGTCCGATTTTTCCGGACGTGGCCGCAGAAGTCCAAAAAACAGCACACAAACAACGCAATCTTACTGCTTCTGCAATTTAATCGCAAAACCGCCACCTGGCGCAATATACATCTCTAGACGATCGCCATTACGTACAATCTTTTCTTCTATCACGTATCCAAGCTGATGGTCGCGATAATGCGCATCGTCAGAATCTCGATAAACAGTTGCAATATAATTAATCCCTGGCTCAAGAAAATCAACATATAACTCTACGCGACGACCTTCTTCATTTGTAACGCCACCTATATACCAATCATCAGACTCCCAAGCCTGACGCGCCACGACATAATAATGACCAATCTCACCCAATAGCGGCAAAGTGCGCTCCCAACGAAGCGGCACATCACGAATAAACTCAAACAAATCAGGATACTTCATCTCATATATCTGCGGACGATCTGACGCCATTTGCATCGAAGAATATATCGTAACATAATAAGCCAGCTGACGAGCTATCGTAGAAGCAATACGTTTTGAGAAGTTTCCTACATCCAAAATCCCTGGCGTATAATCCATACCACCAGCCAATAAACGAGTAAACGGCAAGAAGCATGCGTGCGAAGGCGATAATGCGCCACCTTCATATTCTTGCCCGCGCGCACCTTCACGGGTCATTAAATTCGGCCAAGTGCGCTCAATACCCGTAGATTTAATCGGTTCATGCACATCAAGCATGATGTGATATTTAGCCGCCAGTTCCAAGGCGCGCTGATAGTGCAACACGCCAAGCTGTGAATGATGAAATTCGCGACGACCATTAATTGTCATCTTCGAGCCAGCGTAACCAGACTTAATATAACGGATGCCATATTGTTTTAAGAACTTATAGGAATCCTCAAGCTGCTCCTCGTAGTTATCGATAAAACCGACTGTCTCATGATGGCCGACTATTTCAACGCCGTTAGCATGACCGTAGTCCGACACTACCTTCAAATCAAAATCTGGCGTAGCTTCCATAAATTTATTGTTCACGCCATTTTCAAGCCAGTCACCCTCCCAGCCATCATTCCAGCCCTCAATTAGTAGGGCAGAGATGCCAAGGTCTTTACACGAGTCGATATATTGCATAGCATGTTCGGTGGTCGCACCATGACGATCGCCTGGCGCCCATGTCCATTCGCCAACATACATCGCCCACCAGATGCCCAAGAACTTCGTTGGCTCCACCCATGAAAAATCATCCCGCGGCGGATCATTCAAATTCAACATCATGCGAGACGTGATCAAATCCAAAGCATTATTCCCCACAATCACCATGCGCCACGGGGTAGAGAATGGCAACTCAACATAAGCCCTCATGCCATCCGAAAGCGGCGTAATATCTGTCTTCAATGACGCGCCATTCAGCTTTATCGTCATACCGCCGTAGTTATAGAGCGCCGCCTCATGAATTGCCAAAAAGTGTCCCGAGGTGGATTGAATCGTCAAAGGCGTATGTACAGAATCGGTCAACGTATAAACCGGATGCTCCACGTAATCATACTCATAGCGATCCGGCTGATATGCGGGAATACTCCACGAGCGCGAATTTGTATCAACAGAAAATTCCGTCAATTCGTCAGCTACGGCCATATTTTTCATCTCCGGCTGAGCAGGTATTTCATAGCGAAAAGCAAACCCATCATCGTAAACGCGAAAACGCAGAGTCAAAAGTCGATTTGGCTTTTCATACTCCTCAAGATAAATCGCCGTTTCGTTATAATTGTTACGAATTACATGTTGCTCGCCCCATTCCGCTTTCCAAACATCGTCAACCGTGCGCGTATAAGCCCGAATTACGGCAAAATTATCCGTCATCGGAGTCATATCTTTCAGAATTAGGCCCAAGCGCGACTTGCGCAGGATAACTTTGTCATTCTTTTTTGCAAAGTAAGAAATTTGCCCATGATCGAGCACAAATACACAATCCAATTGGCCATTTGGAGATTTAATTTCATATATAGCATCAGATTTAGGCTTTTTGAAAAGATCACCAAACAGACTCATAAGGTATCCCACATTAACATAAGTACATTGTAACACAGAAACAAAATGCTCATGTATAATTAATCCATATGTTGTGGCTATTTTTATGTATTGCTGTTGCTTTAATTTGGTCCTTCAGCGCATTTATCGACAACTACATTACTGACGTCATCTTTAAGGGTAAAAAGCCGCAATCCATGAAGATCTTTAACGGTATTAGCTATCTATTTTTCGCACTCATAATACCATTAGCATTCGGCGTCAAAAGCATCGCCATCGACCATATTATTCTCCTACTTTTATCGGGCATTGCCAGCTCCGTTGCCTCAATCCCATACTACTTAGCTCTAAGGGAAGAAGAGTCGACAACCGCCGCGGTCTTTTATCAGCTAATCCCCGTTATCTATCTTTTTTCGGATTGGCTAATTTTTGGCGAAACAATCACATCGTTACAACTCATTGCCTTCATCATTATTCTAACGGCCCCAGCAATTATCATCTTTACTCGGAAACGACCACGTAGCCGTCGCATCGAGTTTAACGCCGCACTTCTTTTCACTCTCTATGCCTGCATATCGGCACTTAGCGGCATCCTATCTACTCGCATCGGCGAAAAATACGATTTTCCTAGCGTCTTCTTTTACTTCCTCGTAGGACGAGGCTTATCAGATGTCATTTTATTCGCTACTCATTCCGATTGGCAACAACGCATGAAATTCATCTGGCGGCGCAAAAAATGGCAGTTTCTCTTTGCAGAGGGGACTAACCAAATCATTTGTATTATCGCCGAATTCTTGAGCCGCTACGCTTTGATTATTGGAGTGGCATCCTTAATATCCGTCACCTACAATGTTCTCGAGCTGATATTTACTTTCGCACTCGGAATCATACTTTCTATCATTTGGCCTAAATTTGGTCGCGAAAAACTTAACCGACACGTTGTCATCGCGCATTTTATTGCGACCATTCTCGCTACGATTGGTATAATACTAATAAGATAAAGGAGGCACATGGAAATACCAACAGGGATAATCGGATTAGTCATAGGACTCTTTTTACTATTTTTCGGCTATCGCCTGAAGAAAATTGCAATCACAATCATCTGGTTCTTGATTGGCTTCTGGATCGTCTCCTTATTCGTCGACAAAATCGTTGCCGATGAAATGTGGCAATTAATCCTCTGCGGAGTTGGCGGCCTCGTACTAGGCATGTTTGGTATGACTATAGAAAGAATTGCTGTTTTTGCATCAGTCGGCTTTGCATTCTTTATGTCAGCCATGAATGCTTTCGGTCCAGCTACCGACTGGACTCTACCAGTCATCTGCGTAGCTATCGGCGTCGTTGCTGGAGTAATTGCCGTTTGGTTCATTAAACCAATGGTTATCATTGCTACTTCCGTACAAGGCGCCCAGCTCACCCTTACAAACGCATTATTGCTTCTAAACATCGCTCAACCACAATGGTATCTCATTGCATATGTAGCCATTATTTTAATTGGCGGCATTTCCCAGTGGAATAACTGTAAAAATATCGAATAATCGGTATAATATAGCTACCAAATAACTATTAGATCCGACGCTATGTAGTTAGCGGAAAGGGGGGTGTACTTTTAGAATGGGTAGCATTATTGACTTAGGAACAGACAACTGGGGAAGAATCGAGTATAGTAAGGATGATTCGTATGACCGCTATAGCCTCAACGAGCTAATGATGAAGGCCGCCGAACGTCTTACTGCTTTTCGTTCTCACAGGCGGCAAGACACAGGGATAGTCATTATTGGGCAAGACTCGCTGTATAATGGGCATATTTTAAATAGTCCTAGCAAAGACGAAATTGACATAGTAATTTATCCCTACTCCGTAATCCATCGAGGCTTACGCACTGGCTTACGCAACTTATCGACCGAACGCATCGATCATTACTTGATCGAGAACGTATACGTATACGACATCAACAAGATGTACTCAGAGAACATCAGAGATATTGAAATTATGGCCGCCGACAACTATAGCTTTGGGCACGAAGAGATGGAAACTTACGATCTCCATCCGCTCTATCTCGACGTTGGGCCTCGCCAGCTCTACGCATTCATGCATGAGCTTAGTGGAATCGGAGCACTCGACCTGGGCGAAGAAAAATCAAGTGTTCACAATCTCTACGACCGATATCGCGACTACTATCTCAATCAGAGGCAGTGGTAAAAGTCAAAGCCCAAACATCACGTCGGCCACAAACGGCCGACGTTTTTTATTTTTTCAATGCTATTTCGCGAAATAGCCCAAGCACCAAATCTTTACTTTCTTTATCTAAATCATTTGCCGAACGAATCATCTTCACGATATTGTGAAATTTCATCATCGACATCGTGTCCAAAACATCGCACCCTTCTATCACGCCGAATACCGCATCGGTCAACTTTTTCCGATCAGCATCATCATGCTTCTCTAGCCATGACCACAAACGGCGCTCAATCTCCAAGCTGTGCTCGGACCTTTTCGCTCGTTTAAAGTGATCATCTACGACCTGCCACGTCGCCAAAGAATGCCCAAGGATGTTTTCTTTATCGGATTGAACAACGCGATAATTACTGTTGCACATCATCGCACCTACAATGCTACAATGCGGAATAATATGTACGTATTTCTTTCTGACTCTTTCGTACGCCTTCGACTCAAATTCCTTTCGACGCAAACCAGGACCGTCGTTATTATAAATTCTTAGAATACGTTGATATTTTAATCGATTCATAAACATCGGCGCCACCAAGGCCAAATTACCGCCTTTAGAATGTCCACCCACAATCACTTTCGGCCCAAAAAGGCTAACATGCTCATTTAAATACTCCGTCGCTTTAATATGTGAGGGAACAGGGAAGGACCACGCCATTTCAAAATCTTCCCGCCAACCACTAATAAGCTG
>JAIKZA010000050.1 GCA_024682595.1 Candidatus Saccharimonadota bacterium
CGTCTTTTTCGGTGCCGAGCTGGTCTTCCGATTCGATTGGCATTGCGCAACTTTGACATATTTTTTGCTCCATAAGAGATCCTTTATTTACTTGTTACTATTATAGCAACGATTTAAAGCCCGCCAATAGCTTCCGCACGCCTTTGTCCGTCTTGGCAACTTTATTGCGAGAATCTTTGACTACGAATTTATCCAAAGTTGCTAGAAGGGCGGGGAGTAGGACCAGAATAATCAAAGTAGCGCAGAATGTTCCTAAGGAAATTGCCTGGCAAACTGCTGCTGCAATCGCCGTCGCTAAGTTGCCTACAATTGCCGTCACAATAATTAAGATTGAGGACGACGTAAGGATGGCGTTTATTGAACGATTGTATGTACTTATCAGCGCATCGCGGACACTCATCTTGAAGTAACTTCGATTCTCTACGTAATATGAAGTAAACAGAATTGCATAATCAATCGTTGCGCCCATTAAAATCGATTGAACAATGATTAATGCGATGAAGAAAATACGTGAACCAGTCAGTGACAAATAGGCCATCACGATATAAACCGCACATTGAATCACAAGTACTAGTAGCATTGATACGAAGAACGACTTAAAGGTACAGACTACTACTGCAAAGATTGCTAGCATGGTCAAAATCGTAATGAAATTCATCTCGTCGCTAAACGTCTGCGACATTTCGTAGGCCATCGCCGAATCTCCCACCATGTAATAATCGATTTTATTACGCGGTCCAAGCTCGCTCTTCAAATCACTAATCAGGGCAAAAGTCTGATCGCCTTCGGCTGGCAAGTTTGATTCGACTAGCGCACGATAATGGCGCGGCCCGACTAATAAATCCTTCGCCTCATTAATCGTTTTGTGGCCATCGTCAATTTTCTCGCGCATTTCATTATCGATACGTTCCGCAAAGCGCCCATCTGGCAAAACTTTGTCTGACAGGAAATTGATAAACTTTTCAACCGTCAGCGTCCAATTCTTGTCGTAATCGTAGAGCGAACCGTGATATAGATAAGCTAGAAATAGTTGGTTCTTATCTACGTTATTAGCCAGCGGTAAAATTGCGCGATACAACGCCTCATAATTATATGTATTTCCATTTGCCGCCGCACGCATTAGTGTTGTGATTGTATGTAGTTGCGTTTGCTCATTCTTGCCTAAACGATTTGCATAATCTGGGTTAGGCAAAACTTTCTCGTCGATGAAATTAATCAATGTTTTTAGTGAAATTCTAATATTCTTATTTTCGTAGCGATAATTATAGAGCGCGTAAACGAGTTTAATTTTTACCGAATCCAACGTAAAAGTCTGTGCTAAGCTCCCAGCTGAATACTTAGTGTTTTGATTATTCATAATATATTGCACTAGGCTTAGCTGCTTAATCGTTCCGCTCGAAAGCGCATTTTTTAGCTTCGCGTCATTTTGGTGTTTGAGTAAGAAATTCACTAATTCGCGCGGGGAAAGTCTGATGGCGCTAGAAGTTGTCTCGGCTTGGTAGAGTTTGTAGATGTTCTTCAGCTTCGCGAGCTTGTCGTTTAAATCAACTTTTTGACGTACAGAAATGATTTTTTCGTTTATTTTTTGGGCTAGATCAAGGATAGTCTTTTTATCTTCCTCGCTTAGGCTATCAAATAATTCTGGATAATTTGATTCTAAATTATTTAGCCAATTATTCGTTTTGTCTAAGGCAACGTTCAGCTTTTCGGCAGCCGTTGCTATATCCGAATAGGAATATTTCTTTGTTAGTATTTGTTCTGCTTCGTTTGTTTTTGCAACTAATTCCGCGCGCACCTTTGCGATTTCTGGCGCCAACGCTTCCTGTGTTTCTGCAGGTAATTTTGCCACGGCTTGGTCAAATAGGGCAGGCGCATTCTTTAGCTCGCTAACTCTTGTTTTAACCGTAGCGAACTGTGTCTTTAATTGCGCGACTTCATCCGCCGATAGTCCCATTTCGTTAATGACATTCTGATTAGAAAGCGCAAAATTAATCAGCTCTTCAATTGAAGCGGTTGCCGTTGGCGTGCTAGTTGTTGTGTAGCTATAGTAGGTCAGTAGCTGTTCGAGCGTCTTTTGATTAATTCCGAAAATGCTCGAAAGCTCAGCGACGGTCTTTGGCGAATCGGTAATATTTTTATTGCTAAACGTTTTTAGCTTGGCTAGATCTGCACGCTGTGCTGGCGTGACCATGCTGGCGTATTTTGAATTCGACAAAATATCATTCGTTACGAACTGCGCAAATTCGTATAGCGTAAGTTTGGTTGGAACATTCTGCTCCGACAAATACAAGACGTAAACGTCATCCAATTTCTTGCCATCTACGCCCAGGATATTTGCTATATCTTGTTTAGTGCGCGACTGATTGACTTTAACTTGATTTGTGAAGTTTGAGAAACGATCAACTTTCGCTACGGTGTCTTTCGGAACTGCATCCGCAAAGTTTTTGTTTGGAAACACTTCTTTTTGCAAAAATGTTACCAAATCGTCGAGTGCAATTTCGTGCGCATCTACGTCTTTGTAGTAGTGGTAGTAAATCGCCTTCACGAGATAATCTTCGGTTTCAAATTTCTCGCTGCTTAGGCTATTAATTTTTGCAACTAATTCGTTGTATTTTTCTGGCTCATTAATAGTATTGCCATAGCAAAGGACGCGCGTCGTATCTTCACGTTTATCGAATTTCTTGCAAGCCTCCGTGACTTTATTGTCCATTTTTGCATCATAGACTAAAGCCATCTGATTGGTTTCATTAAAGACGTCTTTAATGCGATTGTTTTGTTCGGCCGTAAAGTTGATGCCAGTGCTACCTTTTAGAATGATGCTGCCCACGAAGACGAATAAGAATAGCGGCATTGCGATTTTGCGTAAATTATAACTACGCTTACCAAACCAATCCATTTTGAAGTTTAGGGTTTTCTTTTTGGTCTTCTCAATGGCTTTGTCGAAGAGTAGGAGTAGCGCTGGCAGGGAAGTAAAAATAGACACCAGGCTCAATATCACGCCTTTACTGAGTACGAGCCCCATATCGCGCCCAATGGTGAAGCTCATAAATACCAATACAATCAAACCGACTACCGTCGTGACGGAACTGGATGAAATTGCACCAAACGAATAGCGCATTGCGCGGCGCATGGCGGTCTTTTTGTCTGGATGGTCTGGTTTAGCTTTCTCTTGGCGATAACGCGTCGATAACATGATGGCGTAATCCATCGACAATGCCATTTGCAAAATAGCCGAGATTGCATCAGTGATATGCGATACGCTCGGAAAGATGATATTTGTACCCTTATTGGCAACTACGGCCAACAATATTGCAAATAAGAACAGCCACGGTTCCACCCAAGATTTACTCATCAAAAGCAGAATAACCATCGCACAGGCAACGGCTAGTATTGTAACGTGCAGCTTTAATACCTCGCCGTTAAAATTGTAGACTTGGCCAGCCTCTTCGATCTCATATTTGTCTTCATATTCATCGTGAATAGTATCGTAGACCTGATTCGCTAGCTCGGAATCTGCCGGTGCGTTGACGTTGATTTTGTAGCGAGTGTATTTGTCACGGTTATACGTATCGCTGTCGTCGTAATCTACGGATTTTACGCCTTCGATCGACTCGATATGTTCTTTGATTTGCGCCTTTTCGTTAGCTGGAACGTCCGTTAGCATCATTTCATAACTGCTAGTCGCATCATAGTTAAACTCATCGTTCATAATGTTCAGACCTAAGGTGGTTTCCGAGTCGGCCGGCATGTAAGAATAGATGTCTTTATTGATCGTAACTTTCGTTGCTAGAAAACCGCAAATTGCTACAAGTATCAAAAATACACCGAAAATAACATAACAATGATTTACGATGAAATCTGAAATTTTGCGCATATTTGATTATTATATTCGCCTCTTATAATTCAAAGAAGAACAGTATTATTGCACTATGTCTAAAATTAGACACTATATTGACATATTGTTCAAAGAGTGATATAATTATACTATGGTTAAAACTTCTTATCGTAGGGCTACTGATCGAACGCGTCGCAAAATTCGCGAAGCTTTTGCAGACTTATTAGCTAAGCATGGCTCCGTCAAAAATATTACAGTAACTGATTTAGCTGAACGTGCCGAAATTACGCGCGGCACTTTTTATAATTATTACAATAACCTCTACGAAGTCGGTGCCGAGTTGCAGGCTGAGCTCGAAAGGGAACTTTTTGCCGATAGTTACGAATTTAACTCAGTTGACGATATTAAGCAGTATGTAAATCGGGTTTTCACTTTCTTAAAGCAACAAGAGGGTGTTTATCGTCAGCTTTTGTCTAGTGATGCCCCATCCGCCTTTTTAAGCCAACTCGAAATTAGTATGACTCAGCACGTTCTGATGATCTTGCGCAAAAAAGGCATCCATGACAAAAACGCAGAATTTGAGTTATTAATTCTTACGAATGGCGCCTTCGCAATCATTCGTAAATATTACCGTAACGAAATTGCCGTAAAGCTTGACGATATTCATAATTATCTAAATCAAAAGCTTCGCGACATGTTCGTGCGCTACGTTAAATAGGCTACAGTAAACCCTTAATATCTTCTTCAATGTCTTCTGGCTTGAAAGTCGGATCAAATCGCTTTACTACCTTGCCGTCCTTCGCAACTAGGAACTTCGTAAAGTTCCATACGATATCGCCTTCTTTCTTGCAGGTTGCGCTAATCTTCGCCACGGCTTTCATTGCCATCTTGTTTTTCATGCCTTGCGGCGTTTCTTTTGGCTGTTCCTTTTTAAGCAGGGCATAGAGCGGGATTTCGTTTTCGCCATTCACATCGATTTTGGCGAACTGGTCAAATTTCGTTTTGTATTTTCCAGTGCAGAATTCATGGATTTCATTATCGTCACCGGGCGCTTGATGCCCGAATTGATTACACGGAAAATCTAGCACCTCCAAACCCTTATCGTGATACTTTTTGTACAAGTTTTCCAGACCTTCGTATTGTGGCGTAAAACCGCAACCCGTTGCCGTATTTACGATTAGTAAAACCTTACCCTTTAATTCTGATAACTTAAAATCTTTGCCGTCCCTAGTTTTTACCTTTAAATCATAAATACCCATTAGTAGCCCTTCGTTTTTCTTTATTATATCAATATCTACCCCAAAAGTGTCTAGCCATATATAATGAGCTTATGATAAACATTATCGCGATTGTCTTAATTGTATTTAGTATTGGCCAAATCTTGCTTGGCATCGCTACGCTCACGGGCAAATTCGATCCGCTCCTTCCCAAAGAGCGCAAGAAACTTCCTGCCAAAGTGCGCAAGAAAGCCCGTTTTCTTAATGGTATTTCCATGATCATTACTAGTGCTATTCTTTGCCTCCTTGGCGCCGGCATGCTTACTAGTCTTAATATCCTCATCAATATTTCCGCCGCTCTCATGGTGATATTTATCGCCATCATGCTAGTCGTTAGTCTCAAGACCGAAGGTAAATACTTTAAATAGCCATTTTTTCAACTTTTTCAGCGTTGTTTCAGACATTTGCCCCATAATTGTTTTGTACAATATAAACATAGGAGTTTAAATATGGAACGTAATTATAAGGGTGAAGTTTGGGCAAAAATAGCATTATTTATCATAGGCACGTTAGTCGGTGCGGTCATTTCGACTAGTGCTTTCTTGATTAGTGTCAATGTTCTTGGCTCAGACCAGAATAATAACAACCAATCGTCGCGAATAGAGAGCGGCGGCGCGCAAGGGATGTCCAATAATGGCAATAACCAGAATGGCCAACCGCCTCAAATGCCTAGTGGGGATAGTAACCAGAATGGCCAGCCGCCAGAAATGCCTAATAATGGCAATAACCAGAATGGCCAACCGCCGGCTATGCCTAATGAAAACAACAGTGAAAACAACAACAAATCCTAAAGGAGCCAATATGAAAAATAAAACTAATTTAACCTACATCATTCCAATCGTTGTCCTTACTGCGGCCTTAGGCATTGAATGGTGTTTCATGATTGGCGCTATTAATAACAACAATAACACTCAAAGCAACAACGGCCCTTCCTCTGCTTCTTCGCGGCAGAATAAGTCGAGCTCGTCTGCGTCATATGCTTCCGCTAAAGAGATAACTTCCGACGAAGAAATTACCAGTGGCGAATTCGCTTCGTCTACGGCTGACGAAAATGCCATCTCCGCCTCTGGCGACATCAAAGCTACGCTGTCCAACATTACAGTCACTAAAACTGGCGACTCCGATGGTGGCGATAATACCAGCTTTTATGGCACTAATTCTGCCATCATCGCCAAAAGTGGCGCAAACTTAACCATCAAAAACGCCACCATTACCACCGATGCCAATGGCGCCAACGGCGTCTTTAGCTACGGCGGATCTGCTACAACAAATAATTCGTCTTCGGATGGTACTACGGTTAATTTTTCCGATTCCACTATTACTACTAAAAAGAATAACGCTGGCGGCATCATGACTACCGGCGGTGGCACCATGAATGCAACGAATTTAACCATCAATACTGCTGGTACTTCTAGTGCGGCAATTCGCTCCGATCGTGGCGGTGGAACTGTGACGGTTAATAAAGGCACCTACAAGACCACCGGTAAAGGTTCGCCGGCCATCTATTCCACGGCGGATATTACCGTCAAAAACGCCACTTTAGTAGCCACCGCTTCCGAAGGTGTCGTAATTGAAGGGAAGAACAGCGTTACGCTCGAAAACGTCGA
>JAIKZA010000051.1 GCA_024682595.1 Candidatus Saccharimonadota bacterium
ATGACGCAATTCCACTAGACTTAATGAAACGCGAACAGCGTTCCATATCAAAGCAACTAGTAGCTATCGAGCATGAGATAGATGTCCGAAGCACAACCTTTGATGAAATTCTAAAGAATCTTTCTCTAGCATTCGATTTAATCGAAGATTGCGGCAATACTTATCGCAAAGCAAATGACACGGTCAAAAGGCTCATGAATCAAGCAATCTTCAATAAGATTTGGATCCATAATGACGGAACAGTCACGGCTGATTTAAATGTTTTATATAAACACCTAATTGGACCAGTCGAAAGAGAACTTGTTGACATGAACAAAAATCAGCGTCCGCCGAAGCGAACGCTGATTCTATCCAGAAGTTACTCAAATCCGACTCAAATTTTTTTGGACAAGGTTTGAATAACGATATTTTGGTGGAACTTTCGCAACTATATTCAAACACATTTCTTAAAATAACCAAGTATAAGCACAGTCTTCCGATAGACTCCTCTACCTCTGTAAATACCACTACGCCAAAACGAAAGACTCAAAACGCCTATGGCGAAACAGAGGTGCGTAAAATTTGCCAAAATCAGAAAATATTATCCGAAGATGAAATAAAACAGATTGTTCAGGACTACGAAAGAGGCTTATCTACATATAAACTAGCGAAGCAATTCAACTGCCATCGATATACGATAGCCAACACTCTGAAGAAGAAAGGCATCGAGGTTACTAACCAATGCGCCAAGAAGAAAGTCTTAGCCGAAATAATTATGCAGATGTACTCAGAATGGTATAAGCCGCAGGAAATTGGAGAAGCGCTCGGAGTGAGCGCTGATACTGTCAGACGTATTCTTAAACAAAACAATGTCTATATTCGCAAGAGCTGGGAGTATCCGAAAAAGTAAGCGATAATATAACTATAAGTGAAAACTTATATAAAAATCAGGGCAGAACCTCCAGGGTATTGAAATAACATATGGAAACCAAAGGCAGTCACCCTGATTTTTCTTATGCTTGCAAAACCTCCTCTTTCTAGCTAAAAAACTAGACAAAAGGAGATTTTGATTATGAAACGTAAATCTGATACTCGCAAGATTCTCGCCGTTAGGGATTATCATAAAGGCAAGAAAGTCGCAGACATCTGCAGGGAATATAACTGCGCCAAAAGTACTTTCTATACTTGGGTACGACCATATACCGAGAAAAAGAATAAATACGGCACGGTCAGACTAAAAGACCTGCAACTCGCCAATGATAGGATTAAGAAGCTCGAAAACGAACTGGAAATTATTCACAACTCATCGTTCTTCAAAGAACTTACCCTGAAAGACAAGAAAGCCGGGATCGATGAACAATACGGTAAGTACAGCGTCCATGAACTATGCGACGCTTTTTCTTTATCTACTGGTACCTACTACAATCATCTCTTCCGCAACAAAAACGAAAAAGCTTGGTATATAGAACGACGCGCTATGTTATCCGGCAGGATCTCGGACATATTTAATGCTAGCCGTCAGACCTATGGCATAAAGCGCATTCGCCACTCTCTCCAGCAGCAGGGCATCACAATTAGTGAAAAACTTGTTTCTGAACTTATGCGCGAAATGGGCTTATCTCCAATCCAGACCAGTAGCAAAGCAAGCTACAAGAAAGCTATTGAACAACGCCGTATCGATCGCCTCAAGCAAAAGTTCAATGTTCGCGAACCGAATACTGTCTGGGTTAGCGATATGACCTGTTTTGATCTAAATGGGCGCAGGATGTATATCTGTGTTTATCTCGATCTCTATTCCAGAAAAGTCTTAGCATATAACCATGGTAGGAATCCTAGCACCAACCTCGCTACTAGAACAATCGATGAAGCGATTCGAAGAGAACGGCCAGGTAAAGGATTAATCGTCCACACAGACAATGGCGGACCATATATCTCATATTCTATGAGCAAAATCGCGGCACGTTTTGGTATTACTCAATCCTTCCCCCATCCTGGCACCCCTCACGACAATGCCGTCGCCGAGGCTTTCTTCCGGACATTAAAGAAAGAATGTATCTACCGGAATAACTTCAAAAGCGAGGCGGAGTTTAAGAAAGAGCTGGATTTATATATCGATTTTTATAACAACCAGCGCGAGCAGCATTATCTGCGATACCACCCTCCGGTGCAGTTCGAGCTACAAACGACCTAAAAGTAATAGATGCCTGCGTATCTACGCGCCCCGGATCGCATATTGACGCCGCGATGAGACATATGTATCATTATACTAATGCTAACTGTATTTCTTTACTCCAAATAGGTGAATTCATGAATAATAAAAATCAAGGCGTTACAGAGCTAATCACGGATAGCTTTTTCACACTACTTCAACGAAAAGACTTCGCGGAAATCAGTATTTCAGAAATAGTCCAACATGCAGGAGTAGGCCGCGCCTCTTTTTATCGAAACTTTTCCAGCAAGGAAGACATTGCGAAACGCTGGACATCCGAAGTCACGAAACGATTCCTCAGTGAATCCGGCATTAGAGACTTGCCATACGGTAGTCATGACTACTTCATAAAGTTATTTACACACTTATACAATACCAGCGTTAGAGCCAAATTAATTTGTGACGCGACTTTAATCTACGTATTACGCGACGAATTCAATAGTAGTTACCTCAACAGCCATATCGGCGAAAACGAATATCAATCATATTACCTCATCGGCGGCATCTTCAACGTTTATCTTCATTGGCTGCTCGGCGGTTGCCAAGAATCTCCAGATCAAATTGCAGACGAGATTATCGAATTAAATATAAGGACAAAAGGGAGCAAAAAGGATATATCATGAAAAAACTCGCAAAAATTTTAGGAATAATCTTCGCCATGCTAATCGTACTAGGTGTAGGAATATTCGCATTACTCAACAAAACTATATTCATGAAGCATCCTGAACTATCCGGAAATCCAGAAACAGGGAAATGGTATGATATTACACCGCAAGACGCAAAATCCTCAGACGGCAGCAACTGGCACGGACTCTTCAATTTGGGTAAAGACAAGAATAAAGTTATCGTATGCTTCTTTGGCGGTGGCGTCAGCATTACGCCAGAAACATCTGAAGGCGGCAGCAAATTCTATGCGACCAACATGACGACACAAGACTTTGTTGCGCTTGGCGGCATCGGCAGCGACGCCGAGGAAAATCCATTCAAAGACTGGACCAAAATAGTAGTCCCTTATGCCTCCGGCGACTTTCATGCCGGCACAGGCGAATATAAATATACCGACGAAAACGGGAAAGAGAAAGTCGTCTATCATAATGGCTATAATAATTATTCGCTATTGATGAGCGAAGTTAAAAAGTATATTAGCTACGATGATGTAGAGTCCCTGCTCGTAACTGGCTTTAGTGCGGGTGGCTTCGCAACATCTCTGCTTGCGGATGACGTAATCAACTATTTCCCCAATACCGAAAATGTAACTGTCGCCGTAGATAGCTCGCTTCTCATATATGGAGATTGGCATAAGACCGCGACCAAACTCTGGAAGAGCCCAACAGAAATCAGCGATCGTCTTAC
>JAIKZA010000054.1 GCA_024682595.1 Candidatus Saccharimonadota bacterium
ATGTCGAGCACGATACGGTGCGCGAAGAACGGCGTACGTTCGGCTCCGCGTTGAGCGATGCTAGGTTTGATTCTGATGACGATATCTTCTCGGAGTCCGGATATAACTATGGACAATGGGAGGAGATTGGCTTTGGTCAGAGTACGAACGAAGCGAACGAAAAGAGATAAAGACGGATGGCCGTTATATGTTTACACTGGTTGATGCTTAGGACGGATACGAAAACTCACTCAGGGTACCAGCCACGGAAGTGGTCGGTTTTTAATGGGAAGAATTTATAAAAAATTGGGGCTGATTTTGTAAAGTACTTTCGCTAAATATGGCGGTTTGACGAGATTTTAGCTATTTTTCAGCCTAGATGTGTAGAATAGCGACAAAAACAAGGAGATTTTTATGTCTGAAGATGAGAAAGAAAAGTACGTAAAACGCCACGAAGGAATGAATTGTTGTAAAGAGTGCAAGCGCAGTTGTGGTTGGATGATTGCAACGGCGGTACTCGCGGTATTATTAACGGTCAGCGTATGCTTCAATGTATATTTCTTAGTTTCGCGCGGTGGCGATATACGTCGGTATAATCAAGATATGCAAATGATGCGCCCGGGCCAGAATGATCAACGTAGCGGCAATAATGGTATGTATAAAAATCAGGGCGGCAATCCGCGGAGTGATGCGCCAAGTGATACGAAAGATAAGAACAACGAGCAGAAAGACACTAACAACGAATCTGGAAATAAGAACTAGGCGATTTCGCTATTGCTAAATTGCGGACGACTGCGTCCTATAGCTTTAGGACAGTTGCGGAGTTACGAAAGTGTCAAATTTAAAATATGGAGTAACTCAAGAGGTGAAATGATAATGTGATGATTGAGGTGAGCTGGGAGAAAATAGATGCGCTGGTAAGTGTTGAAAACCTGGATATGGCCGTTGCAATCCCTGCTCTATTCTTTGTGTTGTTTGGTGCATCGTCGGCAGTGATTGGGCTGATTATGTATAAAGGTGGCCTATTCTAGAGAAGTAGCACCGCTACTTTGCGTTTGTTTTAAGCTTAAAGTTTAATGAATATTACTACATGTCTTGATGTGGGTGCAAATAAACGTTCTTTTGTAGCATAAATTTTTGGGATATTATGCGGCAAGAAGAAAGTTTGATATATGCCGATTGTAGCATAGATGGGAGATTTCGTTGATTAAACTATTGGTTATATTTCTTTAGAATTTTGGCAAGTATGGCATCTGAGTGCACTTTAAAGATGGCGTGGGTTCTTATGGTGTCGGCGCAAATGTATGATATGAATGTAGTTCTCTCGAAGATATTGGTTGGAAAATCTAAATAATTACTAGTTAATATGCCTATATTTGTGGATCTATAAATATAGGCTAATAGCGCTAAATTCATATCAGCATAGCTTGCTTTCTTTGCGGTTTGGCAATATCCGATTCGAAATAGCGTGTTTTCCTTGGATAAGAATTGTTTTTCATTGCAATTAACGGATTCAATATTTAATGCTTGCAAAAATTCTATGAACTTATTGCTTTGAGTGAGATTTTTCGCTCCTCTGGTAAATTCCTGCATGACGGCCTGTGTTGATATTAAATCGCAACCCGTCTCTGTCAGGCGTGTCAAAAACTGCGCCATCGCGCTATCCTCTTCTCTTGAGGCGTCAATTAGCGCCGTGTTATCTACTAGTATAAACCCATTTGCATATTGGGCGATTTCGTCTTTATTATAGATGAGATTCGTCATGGTCGCTGTCCGGAAGTGAATCTTTGATACTGTCAATTATTTTATTTAGTTTCTTTTGGTCGATTGTCTTTTTGTCTTTCTTTTGCCTTTTATCGTCAAGATTAATAAAAGTAGGTTCGAGTACGGCAATATTATCCATATTTCTCTCTTTTCTCATATTGTAATTATATACTAATTAAGGATATTAAAGTTCATATAAAACAAAAAGCTTGAGCATAATGTTTTTGAATTATCGCATGTTTTTACTATTTATTATCGATTTTTCTCGTGCTTTAGTGAATTGCCAAGCCAATTGGGGATGTTGTTTAATGTAAGTTACTTTAACGTGATAGCCTTTTCTTATGCTAGATAATATGCAATTTAAGGTTATGTTGTGTGACATAGTCCCGTCCATAATAAATGGATAATACTTTGATCTGCATTTTTTAAAAATTTCTGTTTGTAGTATTGATGCACCGAGCCTAAACTTGTCAGCGTCTTGTGGTGTATATGATTCAATTTGCTCGGCAATTTCGTCCATATCGATACGAACAACTTTAATTTGAGACTCGGCGATGATAGTTTTTGTGAATTCTGTTTTTCCTGCTCCCGGTAAACCGGTCATAAATATACATGACGGACTATCTAGATTTGGGAGTGCTCCTAGTCGAAGTAATCTATTAATTAATCGAACTTACGTTTTTGTTGCCACCCGTTGCACGGTTAATATGAACTATATGAGTAGAAAGTATAGAATAATATGTCCAAGGAAGAGACTTATTCATGATCATGAGATGATGGCGGCAATAGTTCTAATCACTAAAGGCGATGTACGATTTCTTGAAGAGGCGAGTTATAGAACTCCTGATATTTATTATTTAGGTGAGAAATGGGAAATTAAATCACCGACTGGCAACAGTAGCCGTACGATAGAAAATAACATTAGAAATGCCTTGCGTCAGTCGGATAATATAATAATCGATTTAAGACGTATGCATGTTAATGAGAGTAAATGTCTAAAAGAAGTTGAGAGACAGGTTAATCTATTCGGAAAGAGGGTGCGAAAAAATGCTTGTTATAGTTAATGACGACAAGATAAAAGAAATAATGTAAATTGACTATAGTATTGCATTGATATATCATAGTTTTATGAGGTACATCACTGCTGGATAGCGGAGCCGAGGCCTCATTTTTTTTGATAGAGTCGCGTCTGAGAGTGCTAATAGTGGCGAAAAATATAAAAGTTGCCAATGTAGCAATAATGAAGTAGAGTATGCGGTTATGATTCATGGGGATGTTGTAGTATTTTGATTTAGATTGAGAAACTTCAATGGATAGCTAAAACGTCTTGCCGATAAGGCAAAAGGCGCGATAATCTATGGCTATATCTTGCATATATTAAATCTACTTACGGTTTTATGTTGAATACGCGTTATGCTTTTAAGCTTTGTTGCGTAACTTTCGTGCGAAGAATGTCGCAAGTCACTCTATGACAAGCTTAACTTCAACTGAGTATTTATCGTCGTTGTTTTGAGGTTCTTCGATTACCTTCTTGACTAAAGCAGAGTATTTTGCGCCGTTGTCTAGATGGTCGGCTAGATACTTAGCGTAATAACGCGGTACGTAGCCGATGAAATAATCTTTTGTGATTTTTTTGAAATGGATCTCAATAGCATTTGTGTCGAATGGGTTATTT
>JAIKZA010000059.1 GCA_024682595.1 Candidatus Saccharimonadota bacterium
AATTCGATAAGTAACAAAAAATAACTAAACAGAATCAGGACAAACTCATGACTAAGAAGCAGAAGTTACTACTAGTTGGGATCGTCACGATCGCTATGGCGGTGGTTGGTGGTACTTCTGCTTTCTTTGTGACGTCCGACCGCGCCCACAACGTCATTACGACCGATGGCGTTTCGATAGATCTAATTGAAAACACTAATCAGGTTGGCGTTGATGGGCGCCCGATTCCTTTTACGAATATTAATAATGCCATGCCAGGAGATTCTTATAGCAAAATTCCGCAGGTGAAAAATACCGATCATGGTGACGTTTGGGTGCGCATTCTAGTAAAAAACAGCGCCAAAAAAGCCGACAATAGTACGGTTAGCCTGCCAAATAACGCAATCAGCGCAGATTATAATACACATAACTGGTTGGATGGTAGTGATGGATACTATTACTACTACCGTGCACTAAAAGCTGGCGAGACTACAGAGCCATTATTTACGAAAGTGACTTTGTCGAAAGACTTATCGGCGGATTATGCGGACACTTCGTTTAATATGGAACTGACCGCACAAGGTGTGCAGGTAGCTAATAATGGCAATAATGTTTACGAGGCGGAAGGCTGGCCTGAGGAGTAAAATGAGAAAAGTTTTTGTAAACATTTTACTATTCAGTTTAGCTTTCGCAATGCTGATTGCGTCAAATGTTGGCGCTTTGAATTCCGCTGTCTATTTTGAGGGCGGTGCAGATAATTTTGTCTTCTATCCAGGCACTATATGGAGTGAGGTCGATTTATTTGATGGCTTCAAAAATGCCATGCCAGGCGACAAGCTTACTGAGACTATAAAAGTTCGCAACACTGCACCAGAATATGACTATGTAAAAATCTATCTTCGCGCCGAAGTGCACGACGAATCCAGCAATCCTCTTTCCGATAGCGTGGCGAGCGAGGAAACGGTCGCAACAATGTCTGATTTTCTATCGCAACTATCCATGCGCGTCTATAATGGCGGCAATCTTATCTATAATGCATCACCAGATCAGCTTGGTGGTCTTAAAAATAATGTTTTGCTTGGTGAATTCGTAAACGGTGCTAGCACTACGCTGAAGGTTGAGTTAAATATTCCAAAAACTCTCGGAAATGAATATATGCATCGCGCTGGAGAAGTTGACTGGATTTTTACCGCTGAGGGCTACAAAGACGATCAGCCGTGCAATTGTCCAACTTGCTGCGGTTGTAGTCAATGTGAAAATGGTAATGAAAACAACAATCAGAGCAGCGGCGACACGGGTGGCACGGGTCGTAAACCTAAACCGTTGCCAAGCAACGCGATAACGTTGGACAATATTCTATTTTTCGTGACGGTCGCCATTACTTCAACTGTCGGATTATTTATAGCTATGGTACTCATCCGCAGACTCACTAAGAAGAATCAAGAATAATAGGCGCGATAAAAAACCTCGACTTCACGTCGAGGTTTCGGTTGTGCTGACGATATCCCAATCCTCCCAAAATACAACTGTAAAAAAGTTTACCACAGAGGAGCTGCGTCTCTTACTCTCGTACCAATTCTCGTTGGCGTATTTGTAGCAAATAGATTCTACGAGATAGTAAGACTCGCCGGTTAACGATTTAAAAGGTATCAGCGAAATCAACCAGTCGATGTGACTGTTGCTAAAATAGGCAACTTCGACATTTCTGCCGTTGCTTAAATCCTTATCAAAGATAAGGTTCTGGCGAGTGGAGCCGACGAGTACAGTGCCGATTAGCTCGTCATCTATATCGCGCCTTCCGCCAAACATGACTTTTGAAGCTAAGTGCATCATTTTGTCACGACTTGCATTGCCGGGAGTATGCGAGCGCAACCATGCGTAGACATCCTCCGGGATAACGGCAAAATCCGTTCTGCTAAAATCAAGTGTTTCATATGCCTTATTCAAAACACCATCGATGTTGCCAGTGGTTACTACGCAGACCATGCTCTCACCTCCCTCCATAACTGCGTCTAACTGTACTATAAAATAACTTAAGAAATAACTCAACCACTAAACCCCAGTAGCAAGATATATAGTAAAATGCTATACTAGTAGAAGTATAAGGAGGCAGAGTGAAGGATTTTGATTATTTAGCTGAGGGTGACGTTTATTTGGATTCCGCATGTCAATCATTGCGCCCGCGTCCCGTCATTGATGCGATAAATCGTTATTATACACAGCATAATTCTTGCGGCGAACGCGTTAAGTATGCCTGGGGTCGCGAGACGGACGAGTTAGTTGAGGAAACTCGCGCCTTGATGCTTAAGTATCTCAAGCTTAAGTCGAAAGATTACTCCGTATCCTTCACGCTTAATACTACTTATGGCATCAATCTTCTGCTTGACCAGTTCAAAGATGGTCTTTTCGACAAGGTTATGACTTCCGATATTGAGCATAACTCGCCTTTCCTATCCACGATGACCTTTGCAAAGCGCCACAACATCCCGCGTGAAGTTATGGTACGCGAAGATGATGGTTCGATAGATGTGGAATGCTACGACTTCACGAAAGCTTTAGTTGTCGTAAACTGTGCGTCTAATATTGATGGACGCAAGCTAAGCAACGTAAACGAGCTAATTAAGAAAGTGCACAAGCAAAAAGGCGTTATTATTATCGATGCCGCTCAGGCGTTGGCGCACAACCCAGAGATTCTATATAAAACCGAAGCCGATGCTATTTGTAGCTCTGCACATAAAATGTATGGCCCGTCACTCGGCGTTATGATTGTTCGCCGCGATTTGTTTAAGAAAATCGAAACGTCATTTATTGGTGGTGGCATGGTAGACGATGTTAAAAAGGAAAGTTATAAGTTGTCGGCCGAATCTGCCAATCATGCCTATACAAAGTTCGAATCCGGCCTACAGGCGTGGGGCGAAATTGTTGCCTTCGGTCAAGCAATCAAATGGCTCAATAAACTCTCAAAGGCTGATAAAGAAAACTTTCATAAGCAGTACGAACGATTATTTGATTATCTAAGCGCCCAGGAACGCGTCCATCTAATCAATACTGAGCCAAATCCGACTATGTCTTTTTATATTGATGGGCTCGATTCGCATTTGGTTGGTGGCGCGCTATCCAATGAGGGCATCATGGCTCGTACTGGTTATTTCTGCGTTCATTATTACCTCGATCACGTCAAACATTATCCGCCACTAATCCGCTTTTCGATGGGTTATCATATTCGCCCTAGCGATATCGACAAGACGATTGAAATATTCGAAAGGATGCTTGGTTAATGGTTTGTATTGCGGCGTTTATTATTCTGGCTATCGTCGGCATTTTTGTGGCCTTTATTTCAATATTTAAGCCAAAAGTTGGCAAGCAATACTTAAAAACTCTTAAAAAGTCCTGGGGTTGCGTCGGTAAACGCGTCACGTTACAAAAATGTGAGACTGGCTTTGGCGATGACGTTAAAAATACAATCCTTAGCAAACTAATTATTCGGCACCCTAAATGGGTCAAGCCCGTTTCCGCGGCAATAGAAGTGGTTTCAATTCTTGTAGTCGTAATTACGGTTTGGTCATTGGTGGAGGGAGTTAAGGCCGGCCTCGCCTTGTATTCTCTAGGCACTTGTAATGTAAAACATGCGGAATCGTGTTCGCTTGGCTCTGAAGTGTGCAGTATTGATAATAATACGGAGGCGACTAATCCAATCGAATACGTCGGTCTCTGGCTTAGTGACTGGGGCGAAATCTTTGGTGCCATCCCTGATAAATTCCGCGATTGGAATACGGAGAATTTTGATGTGGTCGGCATAGAAATAAAGAACGACGGTAAGCCTACTGCAATCGATTTCCTCGACCCGGGCTGTATTGTGTGCAAAAATTCGTTCCAGGCACAGCTAAACAGTGGCTTCTTTGAAAACTATAGCGTTAAATTGGTTGCTTTTCCGATTCAGGACAATGATGGCAATTTTAAATACACGAATTCCGATTTAATTGTTCGCTATATCTATGCTGTCAACGAACGCGAGCAAAAAACTACGACAGATTCTATTGCATTCAAAATCATCAAACGTATTTATACTGAAAAGGATTCCGAAAAACGCGCTTGGCTCGACGTATTTAATGACTTCTATAACAACGAAGAAGCGCGCGATGAACTCAAGAAATGGCTAAAAGAATTCGGTCTCGACGAGAAGGCAGTTAGCGAAGTGTCCGAGCGTGTGACGGCCGACTCAATTAGCGAAATCATCGAAAAGAATAACGATATCGTGACAAATAATATTCACGCAAAAGGTATTCCGACGATGATTTATGACAACAAAAAACACACAGGGAGGTATGAAGCAAAATGATGGAATCATGGCAAGCATTCTGGCTCGGCTTGACGCAAGGGCTGGCGGAATTTATTCCAGTATCGAGTTCTGGGCACCTCGAAATTATGCGCGAGATTCTTAGTGGCAACTCAGAAAGCTTCCATTTGTTCCTAGAATTAATTAATGTTGGCACTTTGCTAGTGTTGTTAATTTATTATCGCAAACGTATCATGGAGATTCTCAAAGAGATTTTTATTGAACATGATTTCAAGTTTGCGTTAAACATAATCTTAACCTGCATTCCGGTGGTCGTCGCCGCTCTGTTGCTCAATGATTTGATTGATAGTAGTCCATTCTTCTCAAATTTGTCCGTAATTGCCGTAATGATGGCGGTAGTGGGCATTTTGATGATTAATGTAAAACGCTTGCCAAAGTGTAAAAAGATTAAAAGCGAAAAAGAACTCACGCCAAAGAAGGCTATTGGAATTGGTATCGCTCAATGTTTTGCGTTGATTCCTGGCACTTCGCGTTCTGGTACGACTATTCTGGCTGGCCGTGTAGCTGGAATGGATAATAAATCCGCAGCCGACTATTCATTTTTGGTCAGTATTATAGTGATGACGGGCGTAGTAGTAAAAAGTCTGCTTAGCAGTTCTTCTCGCGCGTATATCGCCGAAAACTGGGGTATGTTATTATTCGCAAACATCGTCGCATTTATATCGGGCCTCATTGCGATTAAATTTGTCATGAAGTTTCTTAAAAAAGACGGCTCGCTCGAAGCCTTTGGTTGGTATCGCGTGATAATTGCGACGCTCGTAATTATCTTTGAGCTACTAAAATAAAAATGCTATAATGGCACTACGTTAACAATTTAAATATCAAGAGACAGGGAGGGACCGGCCCAATGATCTGTCAGCAACCTACATTATGCAAGGTGCTAATTCCGTCCAGAAAGGGAAGATATGAAAAATACATTATCTTTGAGCTTGCGCTAAATATCAAACAATTACTCGCACGGCAGAATTTGTCTCACCAAAACATCCCGATAAAATGTGCGATATTTTGTCGGACTATATTTTAGACCTGTATTTAGCTGAGGACCCACATGCGCGCGTTGCTGTAGAAGTTATGGGCGGCCATGGGGAGTTAAATATTTGTGGAGAAGTTTCTTCTGTAGCGATAATTGATCTAAAGAAAAAATTGCTTGAAAAAATTGATAACAGTATGAAATTGCACATTAATCTTACACAACAAAGTCCAGAAATTGCGCGCGGTGTCGACGATGGCGGTGCCGGTGATCAGGGTATTATGGTCGGCTATGCTTGCGCCGAGAATTCGCTATTTATGCCAACAGAATATGTTCTGGCGCGAGATTTGTGCCAAAAAATCTATTCCAAGTTTCCATACGACGGTAAAACGCAAGTTACCGTAGAGTTATCGTACGGCAATAATCATGATTTCGTTTGCGCCATAATTAAACACATTGTAGTTAGCTGGCAAAAAGTATCTAAAAAAGAATTGTCTACGGCAATCACAAGCTGGGTGAACAATCTTTCAGAAAAAGTGATGCTCAGCGATGATTGTGGAGTAAGTGTCAATCCTGCTGGCGATTGGGATTTGGGTGGTTTCGATGCGGATACTGGCCTAACGGGACGGAAAATAGTCATCGATAGTTACGGTCCGCGCGTACCAGTTGGCGGTGGCGCGTTTTCTGGTAAGGACCCAAACAAAGTCGACCGTTCTGCGGCCTATATGGCGCGTAAAATTGCCGTAGACTATCTATTAAAGTGTCATGCCAACGAAGTCTACGTATATCTCGCCTATGCGTTAGGCGAGATTGAACCAGTAGACGCCACGATAATAATAGACGGCAAGGCAGAAAGAATAAGGGGCTATGATTTGTCTCCGCGGGGGATTATTGAACAACTAGACCTTCTAAAACCAGGCTATGAAAAGCGCGCCATGTGGGGGCATTTCTGCTAATGATTATGCTAATATAAAAACATGAAAAATAATGACTTCATAAAGGCCCCATTATCTGTCAATAGCGCTAGTGCAATTAAACTCGACTATCGCGACGGCCATAAGAGTAATGGTTTTATTATTATGCTCATAATTGGTGCAATGCTGCTAATTCCGTCTGTCGCAATAATTGTCACTAATCCAGAAGAAATTAACGAAGGGATGATGGTTCCAATTATCATTGCGCTGATATTTATTGGCATAATGGCAATCGTCAATAAAGCAGCGCACAATAAATATCAAAAATTTCAGCAAGAAGTTACCGAGACGATTACTCAAGGACAAAAGATAATCGGATCCGTCATCAGTTCAGAAAGTATTACGGTCGGTTCTGGTGATGATTCGACGACTTATTACTTTTTCGTGGTAGAATTTGATGATCCACAAACGCACGAAAAACGTCGTATTAATACGCCATACCTAAATAGTGATATGTGTATTTATAATTCCGACTTGCCATTGCGGGCTACCGTCTATGTCCGTGGCGAAAAGGTCTATGTCGATGAAATCTTAGATCCACCACTAGATAAAATAAAGCAGCGCAAACATACGCGCACGTTATTCATTATATTAGTGCTATTAGGGTTCTTTGCTCTAATCCCTGTTTTTATGTTCTTTGATACGGCGGTTGCGGCGATTGGTATGACGGTATTGGCCGCCGTTAGTATTGCGTTTTGTATCTATCAAGCAAAGCAGCGCAAATAAAGCGCTGCTGGTAAATGCCGAATCGAAAGCCACACTAGCGAAGCTTGCGAAAAAATATTATAATATTACCTATGGATATAGAGAGAATCCGTAATTTTTGTATTATCGCACATATCGACCATGGCAAGTCGACCTTGGCTGATCGCATGCTCGAAATAACCGGCACCGTTGCTAAGCGCGAAATGAAATCGCAACTTCTAGATTCTATGGAACTTGAGCGCGAAAAGGGTATTACCATTAAGCTTGCTCCGGTCTGTATGAAATATAAAAACTACACGCTGAATCTTATTGATACGCCAGGTCATGTCGATTTTTCATACGAAGTTTCTCGCAGTCTTCAAGCCGTAGAGGGCGCGATTCTAGTCGTTGATGCGACTCAGGGCATACAGGCTCAAACGCTCGCAAACGTTTATCTTGCCTTAGAGCAAGATTTGCATATTATTCCAGTTATTAACAAAATTGATCTTCCCGCCAGTGATGTTCCGCGCGTTTCGGCAGAGATCATCAATCTACTTGGTTGCAATGAATCGGATATTATTAAAGTATCTGCTAAAACCGGCGAACATGTTGACGAAGTTCTCGATGCAATAATAGAACGCATACCAGCACCAAAGCCCTCCGATTCTGACGAAATGCGAGCTCTTATTTTTGATAGTTATTTTGACGATTACCGTGGCGTTGTGCTGTATATTCGCATGTTTGGCGGAACTCTATCAAAGAATGCGAACATTCGCATGATGGCGACCGAATCGAGCGACATTGCACTTGAAGTTGGCGTATTGAATCCGAAAATGTCGCCCCGCGCCGAACTAAAGGACGGCGAAATTGGCTACATTGTAACTAATTTGAAAGCTACGCGCGAAGCAAAAGTTGGCGATACCGTCACGTTGGCAAAAAAGCCAGCTAGCATTGCTTTGCCTGGATATAAAAACGTGCGACCGTTTGTTTACGCTGGATTCTTCCCGGTTAGCAACGACCAATACAAAGACCTAAAAGAAGCGCTAGAGAAGCTTTCGCTCAGTGATTCGGCATTACAGTTTGAACCAGAAAATTCACCTGTTCTAGGTTTTGGCCTGCGTATTGGTTTTTTAGGTCTGCTGCATATGGATATCATTCGTGAACGTCTCGAGCGTGAATTCAAACTAGATTTAATAATTACGAATCCGTCAACAGACTATCATGTTTCTCTCACGAACGGCGAGGAGCTGGACATTCGTTCCGCTTCGGATCTGCCGGACGTTAGCAAGGTTTCGGAAATTCGCGAGCCTTGGGCAAAGGGCGAAATTATCACGCCAAAAGAATATATTGGTCCTATTCTAGAGCTCATTGTTAGCAAGCGTGGAATCCAAAAGAATATTTCATATATCGACACGCGTGCCGTAATTGACTTCGAAGCGCCAATGGCGAACTTGTTGACGGATTTTTACGATCAGCTAAAATCCGCAACTTCCGGTTATGCATCGTTTAATTACGAATTGGGCGGCTATAGAGCTGAAGATTTGGTGCGCATAGATTTTCTAGTCGCTGGCGAGCGTATTGATGCACTTAGTGTAATGGCACACCGAAGCGAAGCGGATGGGATTGGCCGAAGTGTCACGAAAAAACTTAAAGAAGTAATCCCGCGCCAAAACTTTGAAGTCGCTCTGCAGGCGGCTATCGGCGCGCGCATTATTGCTCGCGAAACGCTCGGCGCATTCCGCAAGGATGTTACCGTCAAAATCCATACGGGCGATCGTGACCGCAAGGCAAAACTTATGGAAAAACAAAAACGCGGCAAAGCTCGCATGAAACGTTTTGGTAAAGTGGATATTCCGAGCGAGGCCTTTACTGTAATGCTTAAAAGGGATTAAAAAATCGGGCGCATATACGCCCGAGTGCGCGGCGGATTATTCTCCAATATGTTCAAAGAGAGGTAATCCATTGAAGGTGCCCCAACGAGTCACTTCCATGATGCCAAAGTCGTCAGATTTAGGATGTATATTTTTGAGCGCTTCGACAACCGAACCGTGAAGTGTATCCGCCATTTTTTCGGCGCGATGATCAAAGAGTTCTTCTTCTCCGGGGTCGCTCTCATTGAAATCAATTACACAAACCAGCTGGAAGTACTCGCAGCGATAGCCGATAGTGAGAATTACGCCAGCGGCTTCGCCCTCGTCCTGATCGGTATCGTACTGATTCAGCGTATAGCCGCATTCCAGTATTAAGTCGCAAAGAAGGCCAGTTCCAAGTTCGTAGCCATTCTCGTCGCGGCTGTAGTACCGTGGCGTATCGTACCTGCTTGTAGTGTCGCCGAGATATTGCTGTAGTTCTGGGTGCGCCATCAATGCTATCGCCATAAAGACGGTAGCTCCGTGGTTGTCGGCGGATTTGATGGTTTTGTCCATAATATTGGACGCATTCGCCGTAATCGCCTCGGCGATTTGGTCTGCGGTAGCGAGTATCTTGGCGTCATCGACGGGCGGCCTGTTTGCCACCGTATTACAGATTACCTTAAAATCCCGCGTTATTGTTGTATCTTGCATACATAACACCTCCTTTTTGTGCGTATGCTCGTGTGATTAGGTACAAAAAAAGAGCAGAGCTCTCTTTCTGACTTTATATACTATAACATCTAATACTGCTTAGCGTAAGACTACTGATTGCTTTGGAGTGCAAAATGCATTAATGACTCAATCACGTTCGTGTAGACTTCTTCGCGGTCGCCAGTAGCTTTGACGGAAACGATAAGACCTCTTTTTTGATAAGTTTCAATCACGGGGATTGTCTTTTCTTTAAATTCCTTAATGCGGTTATCTAGCACGCGCAAATCCCTATCATCTTGGCGCTCGCCACGATCTTGACCCTCTCGACTTTTTTGCCAACGGGCTTTAATCTCCGACTCAGAAACGTTCAAAATAACTACGGCCTTTATTGGGTGTCCAGCTTTTTGCGCTGTTTCGATGACGCCATATTCTTCACCTTCCCAACGTCCAACGCTGCTCAAAATCAAAGGAAATGCCTCTAATTCTTTCTTTTCAATATAAGGTAGAATAATTGATCGAAACTTATCGGTATTGATTAACTGCCCTGATGCCATCTCGGCTTGAATATCTTGATCGTCCTTATTTTCCGTACGCAATATTAGGCCAGAGCTAAGGAATTTTGCGCCTATTGCTTCCGCTAGTCGAATTCCAATTGTATCTTTGCCAGAAAAAGGCATACCGAAGATATTGATACTTCCAGTGCCCAACCATTTTTTTATAATTTCAATTCTCTCGTCCATAAAAATATTATATAATAAAAACAACTATGGATAATCAAAATGCGAATGAAGGTGGGATTCCGCAGAGTCCAAATCAACCTCAAAATAATCAGCAACAACCAGTTCCTGGACCGAGTCATGCTTACGAGAATGTGCGTACGCAGAGCGTAATTGAGACTTCGCGCGAAGTGGCCGAAAAAGAACTCGCTGCACAGGAAGCCTATAATGAGCAGGTGCTACGCAGCCAACAAGCGGCGATTCGTCGCGAAAAAGGCGCACGCGCTGCTGTGAAAGTGATGCTAGTGGTTTTTGGCCTAATCATTTTAGTTGCACTGGGTTGGCTTATTGTAGAAATAGTTAAAAGTATGCAAGGGCCAGTATCTGATGGATGTAGGGATTCCGAAGGTAAGATTATGGAATCTTGCTGCGATAAAGCAGAATATAAGAATTATGCGGAATGTAGAGAGGCGGCAAAAAAGCTCTCCACGATTGATGGCTATGAGTGCTTGACGGATAAGTGTAAGAAAATGACCGACATCATTAAAGATGAGCAAATTGTTATTTATGATACAAAGTTTTATATCTACGATATTAAAAAAGGCACTTCGACATTAATGACAATTGATGACACTATCGAATACAACAAAATGACCTCATTCGAATGGGGCACCGGAAAGTATTATGTCATCTTGTACCCAATGACGGGCAACTTAGGCCTCTACTCCGTTTCCAGCAATGCGCAGATAATTCCAAACACAGTATCGTATTTCTATTCAGATATCAAACATAATGCCTATAAAGACATGACTGATGTTCTAGGCAAGTACATTATCGTGCGTGAGAGCAATCAATATCGCCTGTACGATGCATCGGATGGAAATAAAATTGCGTCAGGAACTGAGGGTGTTTATGTTTACCAGAAGTATGCTATGTCAATTGACGGTGGCGGTATGCGACGCATTCTTAATCTGAGTGGCAAAGAATTATTTGTCGCAAAAGAGAATCAAGATATCTTTATTCGTGACGGCTATGTATTCTTGACTGGAAAAACCCTAGCCGGTTATGATGAAGCTGGCAACAAGCTATCTGTTACCAAAAACGCCACCTTACGGGAGATTAATTCGGTTACTAGCAGTAAACGACCTGCCTACCTAAAAGATCCAAAGAATAAGTTTTATATGATGCCCACTACTCGTAATTATAGCGATAAGTAGGATTAGCAAACCTTGACCAAGAGTGCTAAAAAGCATAAAATAGAGCTATGACGGATCGTCAACGAGAGATACTTTATGCAATCATAGAAGAGTATGCGGAACTGGCCACGCCGGTCGGTAGTGTTACTCTTGCGAAATTATTTGACTGCTCTTCGGCTACTATACGTTCGGAGATGGTCAAGCTAGAGGCGATGGGGTATATTACGCAGCCGCACACTTCGGCGGGGCGCGTACCGACCGATGCAGGATATCGTCTATACGTCAACTCGCTCCAAGAAAAAATCGACCACGAAGATGGTGTCAAATCTGACCATCATATCAACATCGAAAAAGAAGATCGCCCCACGCGTGCACTTGCGACGCGTATTCAGGCTCAAACTCGAGCCGATTATGCTATTCGCACGGCGGTTGATAGTCTTGTTAATTTGACAGGCAATCTTGGGCTAGCTACAATTGGTGACCAAATCTACATTTCTGGCTTTAGTAATCTCTTCTCGCAGCCAGAATTTTTGCAAGCCGCCCAAGTACAAGCGGTTGGCATGTTACTAGACAATATAAAACCATGGCTGTTGGAAGTTCAGCCAAACGAAGCCATAAATGTCTATATTGGTACTGAAAACCCAATCGGCAAAGCTTCAAATGTTTCCTTGATTATTTCTCGTTTTCGTTCGCCTTACTCGGACCGTAGTTATATTGGCGTGCTTGGTCCCACGCGTCAATCATATAAGCGCGTCATGTCGTTAGTGCGACATGCTGGAATAATGTTGGAGGATATAATTTATGACTAAGAAAGATAAAGACGATAATACAGCCGAAAAAAATATGGGCGAAAAAATAATCGATACGGCACAAAATGTAAATACTGCGAACGATATCAATCAAGACGTCGTAAATAATGAGCAGGACGCTAAGATATCCGAGTTGACGGCTGACCTTCAGCGCACGCGTGCCGACTTCGAAAATTTCCGTCGCCAAGTTGATTCGCAGCGTGAAAGTTATGCTAATTCTGCCCGTTTTGCGACTGTTAAAAAGGTTCTGCCGCTACTTGACGATATTGATCGCGCTATTGCTGCTAACCCCGATACGCTTGGCCCTCTTACTAAAAACTTAGAAAAAACCCTGCGTGAAATCGGCCTCACGAAGATTATCACTAAGCCGGGCGACGCTTTTAGTACTGATTTGCACGATGCAGTGTTAGTTGAGGGTGATGGCGATAATGAAGTTATTGCAGAAGAGTTGCGCGCTGGATATACATATGACGGCGAGGTGATTCGTCCCGCAATGGTAAAAGTCTCCAAAGAATGAAAATATCGGTAATTACATTATTCCCAGAGATGTTCGATAAAGTCTTTAATCAATCGATGCTCTGGAAGGCGCAAGATCGAAAATTGGTAGAGTTTGAAATTATTGATTTGCGACCATTCGGATTAGGGCCGCGCCATCAAGTAGACGACACGCCGTATGGCGGCGGCGATGGCATGCTGCTAAAACCAGAACCAATTTTTGCTGCCGTCGAGGATGCTAAAGCTCGCAATCCTGACGCGAAGGTGGTTTTAATGACGCCGAAAGGGCGTATTTGGGATCAAGCACGTGCGCGCGAGTTAGCGACAGCAGGACAAAACTATATTTTCATCTGCCCACATTACGAAGGCTATGACGAGCGCATTACTACGCTAGTCGACTACCAGGTCTCAATCGGCAAATTTATTCTAACGGGTGGCGAAATTCCCACTATGGCCGTGATTGATTCGATCGTGCGCCTTATTCCTGGAGTTCTAGGCGGCGAAACATCTGCTGAAATCGAAAGTTTCTCTGATGGTGACAATTATGAATATCCGCAATATACTCGTCCAGAGGAATTTCGCGGAATGAAAGTGCCAGAAATTTTGCTATCCGGCAATCATGGCGAGATTGCCAAATGGCGTGCTAAAAACTCTCCGACCGAACCTCACGACTAAGATATAATATAGATATGGATTTGGCAGCGCCTATTCAAGAGGTGAAGGGAATTGGCCCAAAAACGGCCGAGGTATTACACAAGGCTGGTATTTTTACGCTGCGTGATCTAGTTTATCATTTGCCACGCGACTACGAGAATTTTCAGCAAGCGCAAAACATCGCAGAATTAAAGCCCGGGAAAGTGACCGTAAAAGCAAAAGTGGAGGAAACTACCGTCAGACGCATGCGCCGTAATCTTACCATCGTTGAGGCTACTTTGCGCGATAAAACTGGCGCCATCAAAGCCGTCTGGTTCAATCAGCCCTATCGCGCAAAACAATTCGACGCAGGTAAAGATTATTATTTCTCTGGCACGATGGCGTTGTCTTATGGACGGTATCAAATTTCAAACCCATCCGCCACGCTTGCCGACGATTACGACCTAAAGGCTAGCACGGCCAAAATTCAACCCGTATATCCAATGCGCGGCTCGGTAAAATCGCAAGACTTTAAAAAGTTCATTAAAACAATTCGGAATAATATCGCCCTAATTCCCGACATGATTCCTAATTATGCAGGCAGGGCTGATGCGCTGCTAAAAGTGCATTTTCCAGAAACGCTAGATGCCGCCAAGGCTGGTCGCGAGTATCTTGCTACTGAGGAATTATTTAGCTTATTGCTTGCCGCCCAGCTAAACCGCGAAGAGAACCAAAAATTGCGCACACAGGCCATTCGTGGCGACATGGAGCAGCTCAAAGATTTTATTAGCGGTCTACCTTTCAAACTCACAAATGCGCAGCGTCGTGCGACTTGGGAAATAATTCAAGATATGGAACAAGAAATTCCAATGAATCGCCTACTGCAAGGCGATGTTGGTTCTGGCAAAACAATGGTAGCGGCACTGAGCTGCTTTGTGGCCGCTATGTCCGGAGTACAGGCGGCTATTATGGCCCCTACGGAAGTTCTCGCTACGCAGCATGCCGAATCACTTTCGCAATTATTTAAAGACCGTTTGAGCATCGCATTATTAACTGGCTCAACCAAGCATAAACCTGAATTAAAGAAACATATTAAGAATGGGGAAGTTGACCTGGTGATAGGAACACACGCTCTCATTACGGACGATACGGAGTTTAAAAATCTTGGCTTAGCTATTATAGATGAGCAGCATCGTTTTGGCGTTGCCCAGCGCCAAAAGCTTCTTGCTAAGGCGCATACAATGCCACACTTACTATCAATGACCGCAACGCCGATTCCGCGTTCATTACAGCTGACGATATTTGGCGACCTCAGCGTTTCGATCCTGGATGAGCTTCCGGCCGGTCGCCAACCAATCACAACCAAAATTATCTCACCGAATTCTACGAAGCAAATGTGGCAAAGTATTGGACGGGAATTAGCAAAAAGGCATCAAGTCTACTATATCTGCAAGAAAATCGACGACAAGGGCGCTAGCGAACTATCAAACGTTAAAAAAGAAACGCAAAAAATCGCCCATCAATTCCCGAACTACAATGTGGCATTTTTGCATGGCAGAATGAAGCCTGCCGAAAAAGACGAAATTATGACTTTATTTTCCAAAGGGCAAGTCGACATCCTTGTTAGTACGACTGTAGTTGAAGTTGGCGTTAATGTTCCAAATGCTACCGTAATGGTAATTGCGGACGCAGATCAATACGGCTTATCCCAGCTACATCAGCTACGTGGTCGTGTTGGTCGAGGCAGCGACGCTTCGTATTGCTACTTAATCAATTCGAACTCGGACGCACCGACAAGGCGGTTGCGAGAAATCGAACGCTCGCAAGACGGCTTTTATTTAGCCGAGGTCGATTTAAAAATGCGCGGACCGGGCGAATTATATGGCTCGTTGCAACATGGCGCATTGGATTTGCGCATCGCAACAATCACCGACACTAAGCTCGTTCATAAGGCGGACGGCCTAGTAAAACAATTTAGACGGCAAGGATATAATATGCTAGAGTATAAAGAATTAAGTAATTCGGTTCGCAAATATCAACGATTAACGACATTGAATTAGGTTAAAATGGCAAGAAGCAGTTCGCAAATACGTATCATTTCTGGGGAATATGGCGGGAGATTAATCGACACGCCAAAAACCAATGCTACACACCCCATGGGCGAGCGTGAGCGTTCGGCGATTTTTAATCGTTTGCGCGACGAGGTTCCCGGAAGGCGCATATTGGATGCTTTCGCCGGTAGTGGCGCCATCGGCATCGAAGCTCTTTCGCTCGGCGCGTCGCATGTGGATTTTATGGAAAAGCACCCCAAAGCAATCCGCACTATTCAGAAGAACTTAGTAAATCTCCAGCTAGCGGACCGATCCACGCTCGTACGCGTTCCTGACGGTGATTATGGTATTATCTTTGCCGATCCGCCATACGATAACCCACAGTACGAGATAGTGGCCTCTTTAATTCAACACCTCGTGCCGGGCGGTTATTTAGTCCTGTCGCACCCAGAAGCTCCAGCTCCGCCGCAATTCGCTTACTTAGAGCTGCTTAGCGACAAAAAATACGCCGCTGCATGTATCAAAATTTATCGTAAAATATAGAAATTAGCACTCTCGGCTTGACAGTGCTAATTATATGGCATATAATGGAATCATAAGCGAAAGCAGCCGACAGGATAAGGCATAACGGCTAGCAACTAACTTACCTCACACTAATAAATAAAGAAAGGAAAAAAGATGATTCACTCGGGATTTGAGAGCCTTTTTGACGAAATGTTTAATGATTTCGATGACGAAATCTTTGGGCGTCGTCCAATGTTGCCGGCGCTTGGTGGCGGGCGTGGACATAACCTTATGAAGACAGATGTCAGCGAAACTGAACAGGCTTATAATCTTGAAATTGATCTTCCAGGATTCACGAAGGAAGATATTAAAATTAAATTCGATGAAGGCATGCTAACAATTAGTGCCGAAAAAAGCGAGGATGTCGAGGAGCGTGAAGACAAAAACGGCAAGCCACGCAAGAATGGTAGCCGTCTAATTCGCAAGGAGCGTCATTTTGGTTCGATGAGTCGTAGCTGGTATGTTGGCGACGACATTAAAAAGGACGGTATAAAAGCCTCTTATAAGAATGGCGTCCTATCTCTTACTGTTCCGAAAGCGGAGCCAAAGAAGGATTTGCCGGAAGAACAAAAGTATATTGCCATTGAAGGCTAAAACGAAAATACCCATCGTTCAAAGTAAAGCAGGGCACTACAAAACGCTCTGCTTTTTTGTTAGAATACAAATAAGAAGGAGTCATCGATGAGTAATGGTTTTATGGCTGAACCGATTCGGCCAGGTGAAAATAATTCTGCAAATCACATACCCAACAATAACGGCTACGCAAGTGGGCGATCTTCAAATAATTCAGCCGTCATAATTGTAGTCGTGATAATTATTATTATGTTTGTTGCGCCTTTTGTTGGGATGCTTTTCTTTGTTAAATTCATAAAAGACGAGTTTATAGACGATTTTCCGTTCGGTTACTCGCTAGAGGTCGGTGGTGAGGGTTATGGGCTAAACCAAGACGAGCAGCGTCGAATTGCGCGAATCTGGAGTCTAGCAAATATTGATACTTCTTCGCCCACAATCGTTCGCGGTAACTGTATGGCTCTTAGGCAGGCTGCCGCTAGTTATTTTAGCTACAATAATCGACCTCCCATCTGGTATGATTCTAATTACTGCAAAGCAGGTAGCAAAGTTGGCATCGAAGCTGATTTTGCAAATAGCGGCATCGAGCAGGATGGTTCTGCTTTTGTATTGCGTCTTCAGAATGTCGAAGAGGGCGTAAAAAGTTGCATCGAAATTACGCTCGGTGGTAGTTTTCAGGAGATTTCGAGTATTGAAGAGGTAGACGCCTGCAACTCTCGCACTTTCATAATCGATAATAATCTTGACGGATATGAGGATCCACGACTTTCGCCGCAGTATAATAATCCCGAATCTATTGAGGAAGATATACTGCCTATTCAAGAGGGATAGATGTCATATAAACGAAAATTCATCCTACGTCTTGAGGATGTAGATGCTACGTACGCGCTGACAAATAAGGCCATCCTGGAGTTGATGGAAAATACTTCCGATGAGGATTCTGCGAGAACGGGAGACGATATTCGGTCGCTTAATGCTCGGGGGTTAAGCTGGGTAATAGTGGAATGGAATTTGGAAGTATACTCTCGCCCGCAATATCGCGAAGAGGTTACGGTTTGTACGTGGCCTCGCGAAGTAAATTCTCGTTACGTTTGGCGTGATTTTAAGATGTTTTGCCGTGGTCAAAAAATCGCCGCCGCCAGTTCAAAATGGATGATTGTAGACCTGAAAAACAAAACAATCATCCGTCTTGGCGCGGAGCGTTTGTCGAAATACGCTACTAGCGCCCGTGCTGCGCTATCGGGCCAGTCGCGAAAACGCCTTTCCGTACTGGAGGAGTACGACATTTCGCACCAAGCAGTCATTCGCCAAGCGGATATGGACTTAAATGGCCACATGCATAACTCGACCTATTTGGACCTAATTAAAGAGGTGAGCCAATTTGATGCTCGCGCGGTTCGGATTATATTCCACCGCGAAGTAAAAATTGGTGATGAGATATTTGTCAAAATGAAGGTTCAAAATAATTGGCAATCCATCGCAATCACGAATGCCAATAATGACGCTTATACGCTGGTCGAACAGAGTATTTAATAGACAATAGTATAATATAAGTATGTATGTATTGACAATATTAGGCATTTGTGCTATAATGAACTAGTATGATTTATTAATCATACTGCTCTTTTAAACCGTTTTGCAGTAGAAAGGCAGTATTTGTCTATGGATTTTTATTTCTCTTCTTGTTCATCGAATCGGTGGGCGAAAAGAGGAATAAAAACCAGCACTACCCATATGAAGGAGGGGGAATATGGAAAATACAAGATGCGATTACTACGTACTCCGATACAGAACAGCGAAGACGTTTCCGACCTTGCGCGAAGCGTGGATAGCCGCAAATACGGTTATCGGAAAAGTCACGCAGTTGAATGATTCACTCCTGGGTCGGCATCCGAAATGCGCCGATCTTATCGAGGGTTTCGATCAGCGGCGACACGAAGAAGTCCGCTCGCCTAAAACCGACGAAGAATTCGGCGTTCTCGTCGACTACCTGTGCGAGCTGGCATCCAACCTGCCTGAGCCGAGGCCGATGTTCGAGGCTGGATTTACCGTCCCGCTGTACTACAAGCTGGCGAGTGATCACGCCAGGATCGCAATAGTCCGTCAGGGGGACGAGTTTGCGGTTATTCTGACCGCAAAATTTCTTACCAACCCCAGCTGGCTTTCTGCGTGGCTCTCGAAGCAGTTCGGCAATGCTTCCACATACGAGGAATCTTGCCCTCAGGCGGACGATGTCGATGAGGAGCTCGCCATGAGCATCATCCGACTGATCTGACCCATTCTCGCCTTTATCTCTGCAACCGGTTGACCAACCCTCTAGGGTTTCCTAGAGGGGTTTTTCATGCTCTTAATTAAAAATTATATAGTCTTTTAGCCAGCTCTGTAGCGTTTCGGCGTTATTGAATTTCGACGCATCTTCATCCGAATTCGCATCCAAAAAGTCCACTACGGCGCCATTTTGTATGATTGCGACTGACGGCACGTATTTTACTTTCTCGTGCAAGCTGGACTCTCTGGCTTGCGACCACATAATTCGATAATATTTAAACTGCATATCTTCTGGGAAGTTTGCCATATATTCGCGCATATTGGCCGTCGTGTAGCAATCGGGCTTATCAATCATTACTACGAATGATTTTTTATCTTCTAGCAATTTTTCGTAGTTATTTTTATCGATATCTATTACTTCACTTGTCCCATATAGCTCTTCTGTGAGTCTAAACTTCTTTGGAGTCATAGCTTGAAGGATAGAATATCCACCAAAGAACATTGCAAGGCAAAGCGCTGTGATTAAAATCAAGGCAACTTTGTTTGGCTTTGGGTTAATTGGCTTTTTTTGCTTGGTCATTTTTTGTTTTCTGTCAATTTTGAGAAATCAATATTGTGATAGGGGACTTTCCAGAAGGCATATGTGGCATCTTTACCATCACCACTCTTAATCTTAAAGTCATTTTGCCCCTCGTAGAACCAATAACCGCCCACGACGTATATTTTGTTGGTGTCCCAGCCTAATTTGACGAGCATGCTTTTAGTCATACCAGAGTAGCCGCCACCACCACACATCAGAAAAATATTTTTATCCTTCGGAAAAAGGTCTTCAAGAATTGTTATCGACTCTTTGTAATTTGCGGAATATTCACCTTTATCTTTTTGCGTAAAAAGAGTCTTACCAGTATACGTTTCGCCGACTTCTTTCGGTAATCCAACGACGTTGACCAGATAAGGGTACGGCACTACCTCAAAACCTTTCACGAGCCCGGAAAGTTTGCTATCCCCATCGATAGCTTCATAGTTAGCAGGGTCGTCGAGCATGCGCACATCTATATAGATGCTGTCCGCGCGTCCGAGATATTTATCTATCGTGGACTCGTTAATGTTCTTGTCGATGCCGAGCTCGCCACGTTGACCATCGGTTACTTCTGGCAACGGCAAGGCGGGGAGCTTTTCGCTAAAATGAGTAATGTTTAAATTTCCAATTACGATACCGGCGAACAATGCAATTACGATTGCAATAGCTACATGGTATCTTCGTATTACAGCTTTCTTCATATAATCATTTTACAACAAAAATAAATAAATGCGTTCGGATGCTCCTTTATAGGGGCGCGATATTGTGCTGAATGTTATAATATAAGCATAAAAATTAGGAGACTCTTAAATGAAGAAAAAAGGTATGGCTGCAATCGGCATCATTGGAATCATTGCTGCTATAGCAATTGTAATATTTGGTTTTTACTTTAGTGCGCACAACTCTATTGTTGCATTGGAGAATGAGGTGGACCAAAAAGCTTCAGACATTAAAACTCAGCTTCAACGTCGAGCAGATTTGATTCCTAATCTCGTGGATACCGTTAAGGGGTATATGAGTCATGAAGAAAAGATTATCAATGAAATTACCGAGGCACGTAAGGACATTTCTGGCGCCAGTACTATTAAGGAGCTTAGCGCTGCTAACGATAAGCTAAATACCGCTCTAAATAATTTAAATGTCATTGTTGAAAATTATCCAGACCTTGAGAGTAGTGAGAATTTTATCAATCTTCAAGATGAACTTGCTGGAACTGAAAACCGTATCGCTACATCGCGTAAAGACTACAACGAGGCTGTAAAAGACTACAATACAAAGATCGAATCAATTCCTACCTCAATCGTTGCGGGAATGATGGGGAAACAAAAGAAAGAATTCTTTGAAGTTACCGACAAATCAAAAGAAGAAGTTCCGAGTGTTAATTTCGATAACGCCGACTCCAAGTAATGAAACGTTTTTGCCAAATATTGCTAATTGCGTTTGCGTCAGTATGTATCCTTGCGCCAAATGTCTTAGCTATTGTGTCACAATCGGAGCGATTCTACGTTAATGATGCTGCGGATGTTCTTAGCAGCGAGACTGAGGATTATATCTATGAGAATAGTCTCAAGTTAGATGAGGCTACGGGGGCGCAAATCGTAGTTGTGGCGATAAAGAGTCTCGAGGGGAGGAGTATTGAGGAATATTCCACGGAGTTGTTTCGCAGCTATGGCATCGGCGACAAAGAGAAAAATAACGGTCTCTTATTTCTCTTCTCGCTCGAAGATAGGCAATCGCGTATCGAGGTTGGATATGGGCTTGAAGGCGCTTTACCAGACGGCAAAACTGGACGGATTCAGGACGAATATATAATTCCATACTTCCGCAATAACAATTTTGACGAAGGCGTGCGAAATGGCTATCAAGCCCTCTTTCAGGTGGTCGCCGAAGAATACGATTACGATAGCGACGTTGCGCCAATGCGCGTAGCTAAAAAGAACAATAGCGTCAGTCTTTGTCTAATTGGTGTAATATTGTGCGCAATCACTAGCTCGATTGGTTCATTATTTAGTAATGGCAGTCTTAAGCATAAAACAACTTTGTTTATTATCCTTGAACTGTTTACCATTCCTTTAATTATTGACGGGTTAACGAACTACGCACAAGGATGGTATGAGCTCCCACTGATGTTTTCTTTCATCAATTTTGTTGCGGCGTTTTTCGGATTTAGCTTAATTACAGGTGGCGGCTCTGGCGGTGGGCATTCTCATTCTGGCCACTCGGGCGGCAGCGGACACTCTGGTGGCGGCGGTCGCTCAGGTGGCGGCGGCTCTTCGCGAAGTTTCTAAAAGGCTTATGTTAAAATATTATTAATAAGGGAATATTATGGAGCAGGACGGATACCAAATCGTAACCGATATAGAAGAAATCAGACAGTACGTGGAGACAGTGGGGGGATTTAGCGGCTTCGCATTGGGGAATTTGCAATTCGATAGCTCTGGTTTGGCGTTTTCGATTGAGGAGGTGATTGATGGTGAAGATTGGCCGCACGAAAATAGCGGTAGAATTTGGTACCTGGCCTTCTCGCGCATTTCCAATATCAGCATGACTATTGATATGTCGCTTGGCTTTTGGATTAAGAACGTCCAGATTGATGATGGCGGTAGCGTTAATATAGAAAGCGACCAAGGCGCAATTACTTTAATCGCTGATGCGATTGAGTTGTCTGTCCCCTCCGACGCGGTTATCGAGCAACCTTCGGAAGATGCTCTTCCGCCACTCATGTATTCGCCTGATGGGGGTGGCATAACAACGGGGGATGAGTCCGTCGAGCCTATCGCCCCTTCGGAACCTATCGCCACGGTAGAACCAATAAATAATCCTACACCTCAGGCTGCGCCTGCATCTCAGCCATTAGCAACCAATCAAGAAGCGAGCGGCGAGATTGACGACCATACGGAAACAATTCAGATGACTCCGTCGACAACGAGTCCCGCGGAGAACCCTTTCTTGAATGACCCTAATTTTATTCCACTAACGCCAGTTACACCTACGGCGCCGCCAAAAGCGCCCGAACCACCAGTAGCTAATGCTATTTTTAGTAATTAATTTTTGCATGAAAAAGCCCCGGAAGGGGCGGGATATTACTAGTTAGCAAAACCCTTCTTCCGGGGGGTGGTTGAGTCATGTTATTGAAGACGCTCCGTCAGGAGCAAGTGTTCATACCTTGTTTTTAGCCGCGTAGGCTTTCCGCTGCGCCCACGGGACAATGCACTCGCTGATCCACCAGTATGCAAACAGGGCGGCCAGGGCTACGAATACTACGGCGACTATGGCGACAAAGATGACGTCGCCGCTCATGCCCCATGTCCAGGGATCCAGCTCGTAGAGCAGTTTTCCGAAGACAATCACGCCGATCAGGCAGATTGCCGTAATCGATCCGTAGAAGACTCCGCTACGAATCGCGACCATGTCTTCGATCCAGTCGAGGACCTGAGCGAGCACGTTCTTCGGCAGCATGACGAGGCTGCCGGCTTTGTGGTCGGCGCCACCGGACTTGTAACGCCCGTAGACGTGCATCCGGTCTTCGCGAATGATTTCAATTCCTTCGAATTTTCTTTTCATATGTACCTCCTTGAGCTTCAGAATAGTTTTCCGCGGCCCTTCAGATATTCGGGCCAGCGTTTGACTACTATGCGAAATATATAGAAGTCAGACGCTAGCTCGAACCATAGAGGTATTAACTAGAACTTATAAAACATGACTCTTTAAATGCTCTTAACTACTTACTAGGTAGCTATAACTAAATTATAGCATAAACATATTAAAAAGTCAATACATACCCTAAGTTAACATCTCAAGTGCAACAAAAAGCATCGTATTCTTAGTTCCTGTAAAATAGATTCTGCAAACTAACCAATAAAACAGGAGAGAAAATACGATGCCTACCAAACATTATACACATTTAAGCCTAGCAGAGCGT